>NZ_CP027561.1:6034446-6336169 GCF_012974785.1 Pseudomonas fluorescens
CAGCGTTTGAAGGCTGTCGACTGTTGTACTTGTTGCGCCACTTCAATCGGTGCATCGGCCTTGTTGGCCCACAGACTTTGCGCATAACCGGTGGTCACGACGCCCAGACCGAACAAAATCACCAAAGTCCACAGCAAATCCGGTTTGCGTTTCATCGATTGCCCCCCTCAAGGCACATCATCACGATGACAGCAGCGGTTTCCATTCGTAGGCCGTGCAGCAGCGTCAAGCTTTAAAGGCCGGCATTTTGCGACAACGTGAACCTGCGCGCAAATGCTGACGTCAACCGACCGTCGGTTTGTCATAAAATTGCCCGACAACCTGCCCAATGACCGTTTCAGGAGCACCCAACATGGCCTATTGGCTGATGAAGTCCGAGCCCGACGAACTCTCGATCAAGGGTCTGGAAAAACTGGGCAAAGCGCGCTGGGACGGGGTGCGCAACTATCAGGCACGTAATTTCCTGCGAGCGATGGCGGTGGGGGATGAGTTCTTTTTCTATCACTCCAGTTGCCCTGAGCCAGGCATTGCCGGAATCGGCAGGATCATCGAAGCCGCGTACCCGGATCCCACCGCGCTGGAGCCGGAAAGTCATTACTTCGACCCAAAGGCCACACCGGAGAAAAATGCCTGGAGTGCAATCGACGTCGCTCATGTCGAGACGTTTGCCCGGGTGTTGAGGCTGGATTACCTTAAGCAGCAGACCGCGCTGGCCGAAATGCCACTGGTGCAGAAAGGTTCGCGACTGTCGGTGATGCCGTTGACAACCGAGCAGTGGGCGGCAGTACTCGACTTGCGTTGAAGTGGCCAGGTCTGCCGCTCATTTGATTGATATCAAGCGATACCGTCGTTTGAACCGTCAAACTGGACGCCACAGTCGCAGGATGCCTCCATGTCAGCGCACAGCCGCTCCTCCCTTTTATTTGCCGGATCTCTCATCGTGTTGCTGGTGGCCGCCGGTGGTTTCGGTTACTGGACATCGATGAGCAGCCGTCTGCCCGAGGGCCTGTCCTCCGGCAACGGGCGCCTGGAAGCCACGGAAGTGCAGATCGCCAGCAAGACACCCGGGCGTCTCGCCGAGGTGCTGGTCGATGAAGGCGACAAGGTCAGCAAAGGGCAGCTGCTTGCCCGAATGGATACCCGAACCCTCGAAGCCCAGCGCAATCAGGCCGAAGCCGAAGTCATACGTGCCCGAGAGAATCTGGCTGCAGCCCAGGCCAACGTGCAGTTGCGCCAGAGCGAGCAGCTGCTGGCCCAGCAGGAGCTCGGCCGGTCACAGTCGTTGTTCAAGCATGGTTTCGTCAGCGCACAGGTCATCGATCAACTGCAATCGCGCATCGGCACGGGCAACGCCGCCGTAGCGGCGGCCCGGGCGCAGGTCGCCGCCGTCAGCGCCGCCATCGGTGCGGCACAGGCCCAGGTGGCGCAATTGGCCAGTGAAATCGATGACAGCAGTTTGCGCGCACCGATCGACGGCGTGATTCAGCTACGCATGGCCGAACCCGGTGAAGTGTTGGGTGCCGGCGGTCGGGTCTTGCTGTTGATCGATCCCACTGACCAGTACATGAACCTTTACCTTTCGGCCTCCGTCGCCGGACGCCTGGCAGTGGGCGATGACGCACGGATCCTGCTGGACGCCCTGCCCGACCGGTCGTTACCGGCGAAAGTCAGTTTCGTGGCAGCCAAATCGCAATTTACCCCCAAAGAGGTCGAGACCCGCGACGAACGACAGAAACTGGTCTTTCGCGTCAAACTGCGCCTGACAGAGCCCGGCAACGTACCGCAGGCCAAGCCCGGCATGCCTGGCGTCGGCTATGTGCGCACCGCGCCGATCGGCTGGCCGGCCAATTTGCAATGAACGGCATCGCGCTCAGGGCGAGCGCCATTGCGCACCGCTATGGCCAGCGGCAGGCTCTGGACGCGATCACGTTCGATCTGCCGGCGGGTACCCGCTGCGGTTTGATCGGCCCCGACGGTGCCGGCAAGTCCAGCCTGCTGGGGCTGATCGCCGGAGTAAAAGCCCTTCAGCAGGGACAACTGGAAGTCCTTGGCGGCCCGATTCAGGATCGCGCCCATCGCAACACGTTGTACGCGCGCATCGCCTTCATGCCACAGGGGCTGGGTGGCAACCTGTACCCGGAACTGTCGATCCGCGAAAACGTGCAGTTTTTTTCCACGCTGTTCGGCTTGTCTGCCGACGAAAGCGAACAGCGGCTGCACAACCTGCTGCTCGCCACGGACCTGTTGAGGTTCGCTGATCGCCCGGCCGGCAAACTGTCCGGCGGCATGAAACAGAAGCTGGGGCTGTGTTGCGCGTTGATCCATGAGCCGGATCTGCTGATCCTCGACGAGCCCACCACGGGTGTCGACCCACTCTCTCGGCGGCGCTTCTGGGAGCTGATCGACGACGTGCGACGCCAGCGACCGCAACTGACCCTGCTGGTTGCCACGGCCTATATGGAGGAAGCCGAACAATTCGAGCACTGTCTAATGCTCGACGGTGGCCGGATGATTGCCTCGGGCTTGAGCCGTGAGCTGGCAGCGATCACTCAAAGCGGCAAACTCGATGATGCCTTCACCCACTTTCAGGGGGACAGCCATCGCGACCCGCAACCTCTGCAAATCCCGCCTCGCACCAGCAATTCCGATATCGCCATCGAAGCCCACGAGCTGACGTTGCGCTTTGGCGACTTTACCGCAGTGGATCACGTCAGTTTCGCCATCGGGCGCGGTGAAATTTTTGGCTTTCTCGGCTCCAATGGCTGCGGCAAGACCACCACCATGAAAGTCTTGACCGGGCTGATACCAGCCAGTGAGGGCAGCGCGACGCTGCTGGGCAACCCGGTGGATGCAAGGGATCTGGCCACGCGCAAGCGGGTCGGCTTCATGTCCCAGAGCTTTTCGCTGTATGGCGAACTCAGCGTCCGGCAGAACCTTGATCTGCACGCACGTCTGTTCGACCTGCCCAAGGCAGAGAGCGCCCCGCGCATCGACGCCTTGATTCAGCGCTTCGATCTGCACGGCGTCGCCGATCAGCCATCAGGCGCCTTGCCACTCGGGTTGCGTCAACGCCTGTCATTGGCCGTCGCCGTTTTGCATCGCCCGGAAGTACTGATACTGGATGAGCCGACGTCCGGCGTCGATCCGGCAGCACGGGACGACTTCTGGCGACTGTTGATCGAGCTGTCCCGTGATCAGGGCGTGACCATTTTCCTCTCAACCCATTTCATGAACGAAGCGCAGCGATGCGACCGCATCTCCCTGATGCATGCGGGCCGGGTACTGGCCTGTGATACGCCGGCCGCCCTGCAGCAGCAATTCAATGGCCAATCCCTGGAGGCTGCGTTCGTGACCTGTCTCGAACAGGCCCAGGGCATCACCGAAGCGCCGCCGGCAGCCGAACCGCCGCCGGCCGCGATGGCCCCGGCCATGTCCGTCACGGAACACGGTTTCAGCTTCGGGCGTCTGGCGGCGGTGGCCAGCCGGGAAGGCAAGGAATTGCTGCGCGACAAAGTGCGCCTGGCGTTCGCCCTGCTGGGCGCCATTTTTATGATGGTGATTTTTGGCTACGGGATTTCCCTCGACGTGGAAAATCTTGCCTTTGCCGTGTACGACCAGGATCAGACCCCCCAAAGCCGTGCCTACCTGGAGGCCTTTCGCGGCTCGCGCTACTTCGCCGAACAGCCGGCCATTCAAGACGCGCAGGTCCTGCACCGACGTCTGCAACGTTCGGAAATCAAACTGGCGCTGGAGATCCCGCCCGGATTCGGCCGCGACCTGTACGCCGGGCGTCGACCGACGGTGGCGGCCTGGCTGGATGGCGGCATGCCGTTTCGCGCGGAAACCAGTCGCAACTACGTCGAAGCCGTCCATCAGGCCAATCTCGAGCAACTGGCCGAACAGAGCAGCCCCGCGCTCAACCGTCAGGCCGCCGCCAGCCTGGAAACCCGTTTTCGTTATAACCAGGACGTAGTCAGCGTCAACGCGATCGGCCCAGGTGTGATGGCGCTGATCCTGGCGTTCATTCCGGCGATGCTGACGGCCCTCGGCATCGTGCGTGAGAAAGAGCTGGGTTCGATCACCAACTTCTACGCCACGCCCCTGACACGGCTCGAATTTCTGCTGGGCAAGCAGACGCCTTATCTGCTGGTCAGCCTGGTCAACCTGGCCGTCCTGGTGGCCATGAATCGCTGGCTGTTCGGCGTACCGTTCAAGGGCAGCGGGCTGACCCTCGCTTTCGGCGGGCTGCTCTATGTGCTGGCCACCACCAGCATGGGGCTGCTGATCTCGGCGTTCACCCGAACGCAGATCGCGGCGATTCTCGGCACCATGATCATTACCAGCCTGCCGACCATTCAGTTTTCCGGGCTGATCGTGCCGCGCTCGTCGCTGGAGGGCGCCGCCGCCGTGATGGGCATGCTGTTCCCGGCCGGCCACTTCCTCGATATCGCGGTAGGTACGTTCACCAAAGCACTGGATCTGCGACAGCTCTGGCCGCAATGCCTGGCGCTGTCCGCCTTCTTCATAGGGTTCACCGGACTGAGCCTGGTCATGTTGAAAAAGCAGGAGGCCTGATGCACAAGTTCGCGCATATCCTGCGATTGGGGCTCAAGGAACTGACGAGTCTGCGCCACGACAGCGTGTTGCTGCTGTTCCTGTTCTACGCCTTCACCGTAGCCATCTACATGCCGGCCGCGGGATCGGTAATCGGTGTGCATAACGCCAGCGTGGCGATAGTCGACGAGGATCACAGCGCTCTCTCCCGCCAATTGGCCCAGGCGCTGCAACCTCCGGAGTTCCAGCCCCCCGTCCCGCTGCGCTACGAACAACTGGATGAAGCCATGGATAGTGGCCAGTACACGTTCGTCATCAATATTCCGGCCCGCTTCCAGACCGACCTGCTCGCGGGCCGTCAACCGGCCGTGCAAGTCAATGTCGATGCCACCGCCATGAGCCAGGCGTTCATGGGCGCCGGCTACATCGGCCGGATATTCCAGCGCGAGCTGTTGGCTTATACCGGCCAGGGGCATGCGCAGGCCTATGCCCCGGTGCAGCTGACGACCCGTGCCCTGTTCAATACCAACCTGGAGGGTGGCTGGTTTCTGGCCGTGATCCAGATCGTCAACAACATCACCATTCTGGCGATCATCCTGACCGGCACCGCACTGCTGCGGGAACGCGAACACGGCACCCTCGACCATTTGCTGGTGCTGCCGCTGACCGCGCTGGAAATCATGCTGGCGAAAATCTGGAGCAATCTGCTGGTGGTGGTGCTGTGCACCTGGCTGTCGCTGGAAGTGATCGTCAAAGGCGCGCTGGGCGTGCCGTTGTCCGGCTCGTTGAGCCTGTTTTTGCTGGTCACGGCTGTTTATCTGTTCGCCAGCACCGCGCTGGGTATCTTCCTGGCAACGCTGGCGCGTTCGACACCGCAGTTCGGCCTGCTGGCCATCCCGGTGATTATTCCGATGTTGCTGCTGTCGGGCGGCAGCACGCCGCTGGACAGCATGCCGCAATGGCTGCAATGGGTCATGCAGGGATCGCCGTCCACTCATTTCGTCAGCCTCGGTGCCGCGATTCTGTTCCGCGACGCCGGGCTGAGTGTGGTCTGGCCAGACTTGCTGGCCCTGACCGTCATCGGATTGCTGTTCTTCTTCATCGCCCTGGCGCGCTTTCGCAAGAGCCTGGCGTCCTGAACCGCAGCCGCGATGCTTATTGAATGATCAGGTTGTTGAACAACAGATCCTCGACCACCGGTTTGCCGGTCTCGTCATTCATCACTTGCTGGGTCTGCTTCAAGGCTTCCTGACGCAGTTTTTCCTTGCCTTCGATGCTGCCCATCGCATCGGTGGTCTGCTGAGTGAACAGCGCCACCAGTTGATTGCGGATCAGCGGCTCGTTGGCCTTGACCAGTTTGGTCGCTTCCTCACCCGTCACCCGCAACGCCACGTCGGCCTTGTAGACCTTGAGTTTCGGCGTGCCGTCCAGCCCGTAGTTGCCCACGAACGGCGGGCTCAGGGTGATGTAGTTGACCTTCGGCGCCTCGCCCTCTTTGGCTTCTTCGGCCAGCGCTGCCACAGGCAGAGACAGGGCCAGCAACAACATGATCCACGCTTTCACAATTCGCTCCTTATCCGGTTTGCGGCCTAGCATAACGACCCGCCGCGCAAGCACAAGCTTATGGCGGACTATCAGGGCCGGGCATGCTCGTTGACCCGTTGACTGCCACACCTACACTTATCGGCCATCACTCCCAAAGGAATAGCCCTGATGAAAGCCGTGCTGTGCAAAGCCTTCGGTCCTGCCGAATCGCTGGTGCTGGAAGACGTCGCCAGTCCTGTCGCGAAGAAGAATGAAATCCTGCTGGACGTGCACGCCGCCGGGGTCAACTTCCCGGACACGCTGATCATCGAGGGCAAGTACCAGTTCAAGCCACCCTTCCCGTTCTCGCCGGGTGGCGAAGCCTCCGGCGTGGTCAGCGCGGTGGGTGAAAAGGTCAGCCACTTGAAAGTCGGTGACCGGGTCATGGCCCTGACCGGCTGGGGCAGCTTCGCCGAGCAGGTGGCGGTGCCGGGCTATAACGTGCTGCCAATTCCGCCGTCGATGGACTTCAACACCGCCGCCGCGTTCAGCATGACCTACGGCACCTCGATGCACGCCCTCAAACAGCGCGGCAACCTGCAACCGGGCGAAACCCTGTTGGTGCTCGGTGCCTCCGGCGGCGTCGGGCTCGCAGCCGTCGAGATCGGCAAAGCCATTGGCGCCCGGGTCATTGCCGCCGCCAGCAGCGCCGAGAAACTCGCCGTGGCCAAGGCGGCCGGTGCCGACGAACTGATCAACTACAGCGAAACCAGCCTCAAGGACGAAATCAAGCGCCTGACCGACGGTCAGGGCGCCGACGTGATCTACGACCCGGTCGGCGGCGACCTGTTCGACCAGGCCATCCGCGCCATCGCCTGGAACGGCCGCCTGCTGGTGGTCGGTTTCGCCAGCGGACGCATCCCCGAACTGCCGGTCAACCTTGCATTGCTCAAGGGTGCGGCGGTGCTCGGCGTGTTCTGGGGCTCCTTCGCCCAACGCCAGCCACAGGACAACGCCGCGAACTTCCAGCAATTGTTCGCCTGGTTTGCCGAGGGCAAGCTGAAACCGCTGGTGTCGCAAGTCTATCCGCTGAGCGAGGCGGCACAGGCGATCAATGATCTGGGGCAGCGCAAAGCTGTGGGCAAGGTTGTGGTGCAGGTTCGTTGATTCAATCGGCGATCCGGACGCTGTCCGGATCGCCATTCTTTCCGCCCGGCACTACAGCAACTGGCGGACTTCCTCCGGCAAAAACCTCGTGAATCTGCTCACTGGCCACTGCCGACAACGCCAGACGACGCCCTCCACGCTTCGGTTCAGCCGGGCAATCAACGCCAGCCTTTTGTCCTCCGACAGTTGTGACTGGAAGACACCACTCGACAGGTGGCTACGGAGATAGTGAAACGGCGCGGAATCGATCCACGCATACTCGGGCATATGATTGAGGTGTGCGTTCAACTCTCGGCATTTCAATTGTTGAACCCATTGGTGAGCACCTTCCGGCGCCTCGAGGCGAAATATCATAGGAGCAACTATTTCCTGAGCGGCTGGCTTCTTGTCGTCAACCTTCCACGGTTTGAACCTCCACTGAGCTATTGCCTCTCTGACCGCTTGCGCCAGCTCCGGATGATCACTGCGCAGAATGGTGATTTCGCTCACGGAGCCATCCGCCTTGGCGGTGAATCCGACCTTTACGTCACCGGTAATTCCCGCTCTGGATAACGCACGTGGGTAAATCGGCTTGGGATTGTGTTCCGGAATCAGAAACACTTCTCCAGCCTGAGCCGGGAGAGTCACCAACAAAAAAACTGCTATGGCCCATCGCATGATTTCCGTTCCTTTTGCACTGATATGCCCTGTCGGCAACAACACAAAGGTTACGGAGTAATGATTTTCCACTGAATGGCGCAGCTTCTGCGTTGGATGCAGGACATTGCCTAAGCTGCGAAGGGAAATTGAGTAAAAACGCTGCGCAAATGTGCCTGGGTAATTTTTCTGACGGACTACTCCCTCGGACTGTCGTCCTCAGCATCGCCCGGCAACAGGTGCTCCAGAACCTTTCGGCTATCGGCCTTGATAATCCGGCCCTTGTCATCGAAGCGCAGCACGAGCATCCAGTCGTAAACCTCGTCCGGCCATTTTTTCTGGCCCATCAGGGCCGTGCTGTCGCCACCGAACGCACTGATCAGCTTGTTGATGTGCCCATGGTGCCAGGCGATCAGGATCACCGGCGCCTGATTGCTCTTGCGCAACAGCTTGACCAGTTCATGTACGTCGCCATTGATGTAAGGCTGTTCGATAGACAGGTTCAGACGCTCGGCCAGCGGGGTCAGGGTCAAACGTGAGCGGGAGCTCTCGGGGCTGTCGCCGGCGGCAATCAGCCGTTCCGGGGTCAGCGTCTGGCCATCCAGTTTCAACGGATTGAAATAATCGACATAAGCGCGGGCCCGTTCTTCACCCCGGGCATTGAGTACCGAGCCCTCGGTCGGCTTTTCCGCATGACGGATGATCAGCACCGTGGCATTGCGCAAACCGGACTGCGCAGGGTGATCGGTGTAAATCAAGGTCAGCGCCGCCACGGCGATTACTGCCGCCGCCAATAATCGGCGCATCAACATGCGAACCCTCAAAGCCATCATTCATCTCTGCAGAACAGTCGGTCGACGGATCGCGAGTCTAAGCTGCGCGATGTTCACAAGTGGTGAAAACGCCCCGTTCTTACAGCTGAGCGACAGGTTCGTAAAAGAACGTGCGACTTCCAACATTTTCCGCTGTTTTGCCGATGCGAACCGGTGCTATTTTCGGTAACGAAACTGTAACATTCGCATCCGCAGTCAAAACAAGAAATCTGGAGCTCTTGAATGTTTGCTTTCTTTCGTCCTGCCGCACATCAGGCTCCATTGCCTGAAGAAAAAATCGACAGTACCTACCGACGTCTGCGCTGGCAGATCTTCGCCGGTATCTTCTTTGGCTACGCGGGTTACTACCTGCTGCGCAAGAACTTCTCCCTGGCCATGCCGTACCTGATCGACGAGGGTTACACCCGTGGCGAACTGGGTCTGGCGATGTCGGCCATCGCGATCGCCTATGGTCTGTCCAAGTTCCTCATGGGCCTGGTCTCCGACCGTTCCAACCCGCGCTACTTCCTGCCCTTCGGCCTGCTGGTCTCGGCGGGGGTAATGTTCATTTTCGGTTTCGCGCCCTGGGCGACGTCCAGCGTGACCATGATGTTCATCCTGTTGTTCATCAACGGCTGGGCCCAGGGCATGGGCTGGCCGCCGAGCGGACGGACCATGGTGCACTGGTGGTCGCAGAAGGAACGCGGCGGCGTGGTATCCGTATGGAACGTGGCGCACAACGTCGGTGGCGGCCTGATCGGCCCGCTGTTCCTGATCGGCATGGGCCTGTTCAACGACTGGCACGCAGCGTTCTACGTGCCGGCGGCGGTGGCTCTGGCGGTGGCGGCATTTGCCTTCATCACCATGCGTGACACCCCGCAATCGGTCGGTCTGCCACCGATCGAGAAGTACAAGAACGATTACCCGGAAGGCTACGACGCCAGCCACGAAGACGAATTCAGCGCCAAGGAAATCTTCGTCAAATACGTGCTGCGCAACAAAATGCTCTGGTACATCGCCCTGGCCAACGTCTTCGTCTACCTGCTGCGCTACGGCGTGCTGGACTGGGCGCCGACCTATCTCAAGGAAGCCAAGCACTTCGACGTCGACAAGACTTCGTGGGCGTACTTCTTTTATGAGTGGGCGGGCATTCCGGGCACGCTATTGTGCGGCTGGATGTCAGACAAGATCTTCCGTGGCAACCGTGGCCTGACCGGCATGGTGTTCATGGCGCTGGTGACCGTCGCGACTCTGGTTTACTGGCTGAACCCCGCCGGCAACCCGACCATCGACATGATCGCGCTGTTCTCCATCGGCTTCCTGATCTACGGCCCGGTGATGCTGATCGGCCTGCAGGCGCTGGAGCTGGCGCCGAAGAAAGCCGCCGGTACTGCGGCAGGCTTCACCGGCCTGTTCGGTTATCTGGGTGGTTCGGTCGCGGCCAGTGCCGCGATGGGCTACACCGTGGACCACTTCGGCTGGGATGGCGGTTTCGTGCTGCTGGTGGGCGCTTGCCTGCTGTCGATGGCCTTCCTGGCACCGACCCTGTGGCACAAACAGGTCGCCAGTCAGAGCCGCGAAGCAGTCGCCTGATCGGCTTTTGACTTGCAGCGCTTGAGCCGCGCCTCCAGATTACGGTCTGGCATGGCGTGGCTGCGCAGGGCGTGGGCGGTCTGCTCGACATAATCGCGAGTGGTGCCGTAACGCCCGCAAGCGCTTTCGAACACCTGGCTCAGCACATGATCCGGCAGATTGCCGGCATAGCTGGGCAGGTGTCGCTCCAACACAAATCCCAGGGCCTGCACCTGGCTGCCATCTTCGAGCCGGCAGTTGAGCCAGTGCGGGCGATAGGACGGGAACGGCATCTCGCGTTTCCACAGCGCATACAGCGCACTGTCGAGGTTGTCTTCCGGCAACCGATAGGCAAAGCCGCTGCACGAGCCACCGCGATCCAGACCGAATACCAGCCCCGGCATTTCCGGCGTACCGCGATGTTCGTGGGACCACAGGTACAAGCCGCGATGGTAGCCATGCACCCGCCCGCGCACCCGCTCCACCGCCGAACATTCCGGCCGCCAGATCAACGATCCATATGCGAACAACCAGACCGGCCCGCCCTTGTGGCGTGCCATGGTCGATTGCATGGAAGCGAGAAGTTGTTCGTGAGTCAGCTGCGGCCCCAGGTCGAGCCGCGGAGGGTAAGCCAGATTCAGAAAAGCAGATTCAATGGCTGTCATGACGGAAGTATTCGGCCCCGCAAGTATTACAAGATGTAAGCGCAATTCGCTTGATAGAACATATAGCAGTAACTGTAAAACGAAAAGTGCTAAAGGATGTATGACACCTTTGATAGCGCTGATACGGGGTTATCCGCGAGGGCTATCTTGTTTGATATAGCCTAATACCATTGCGCAGATATCTTAAATACCCGAATGAAATATCGTTAAGCCCTCTCTTCGTTCAGGTTTCGTTCATGAAACCCCGGGATTTTTCCTACTAAAATTTCGGACTTTCCATATTTACCGTCGCTGAACGCCTACGTACAACGGCTTTCCTCTGGCGCAAGCCAACCGTTCAACCGAGGCTGCACGATGAACACACCAAGGCTTTTGGCCGCACTGTTATTGATTCAGACCGGCCAGGCACTGGCCGCCGATGATTCGCAAGAGGACAAGGGGTTCTGGTATGCACAGACCAGTGTCTATACCAAACATTACTCACCCGACCCCGAACACAACAATCATCAGGACTTGATCGGTATCGAACGCAATCAGGCGTCTGGCTGGGTATTTGGCGGGGCAACTTTCCGTAATTCATTCAGCCAGCGTTCAAACTATGCCTATGCCGGCAAACGCTTCGAGAGCGCCAACTATCCGGTGTACGTGAAACTCACGGGCGGGTTGCTGCAGGGCTATCGAGGTGACTACAAGGACAAGATCCCGCTCAATCACTTCGGCGTGGCACCGGTGATCATTCCGTCGGTTGGCACCCACTATGGCCCACTGGGCGCCGAGCTGGTGTTTCTCGGCGCCAATGCGGCCATGGTGACGACGGGCGTGCGGTTCTAGGAAGGCTCAAGAGCGAGGCGCGTATGCAAACACATCGGCGCGCATCTGGTGGGCATCCATACCCGCCTCCACCAGCGCATCCAGCGTGCCATAGACCATCGCCGGCGAACCGCTGGCGTAGACATGCAGCGATTTCAGGTCCGGGAAATCCTCACACACCGCCTCATGCAACATCCCGCAGCGCCCTTCCCAACCGCATTGATCGCTGACGACCTTGTGCAGGAACAGGTTGGGCAGCTTCAGCCATTCGTCCCAATGTTCGATTTCGTAGAAATCTTCCGGACGACGCACGCCCCAGTACAAATGCACCGGATGCTTGAAACCGTTGGCCCGGCAATGTTCGATCAGGCTGTGGATCTGGCCCATGCCGGTGCCGGCGGCAATCAATACCAGCGGTCCGTCCGGCAATTCCGCGAGATGGGTGTCGCCGAACGGCAGCTCGACCCGCACCATGGTGTTGCGCTGCAGTTGCTCGATCAGGCTCAGGGCACTGGCTTCACGCGCCAGGACATGGATTTCCAGATCTCGCCCACCGTGGGGCGCAGAAGCCATGGAAAAGGCTGACTTCTCGCCGTTCTCGCGCTCGATCATCAGGTACTGACCGGCGTGATAACGCGGCGGCTTGCCGGCCGGCGCACGCAGGCGCACGCGCCAGGTATCGCCACCGACGTCCCGGCATTCGATGACCTGACACGACAGGCTGCGCACCGGCAGTTCTCCCAGCGCAAGCACGCCATCCCACAGCAGGATGCAGTCTTCCAGCGGCTTCGCTATGCAAGTGTAGAACTCGCCGTGGTCATGCACCTTGCCGGCCTGTTCGACCCGGCCTTCCACCAGCAGCGCTGCGCACACGTGACAATTGCCGTTGCGACAGCTTTGCGGGCATTCATAGCCCAGGCGCCGCGCACCATCGAGAATCCGCTCTCCGGGCCGTATCTCGAGCACGGCTCCGGAGGGCTGCAGGGTTACACGCATCAATCTATTCCTAACTGATTCCAGATGGCATCGATCCGTTGGGTGACGGCATCATCCTTGACGATGACACGGCCCCACTCGCGAGTGGTTTCGCCCGGCCACTTGTGGGTGGCATCCAGGCCTATCTTCGAGCCGAGTCCCGACACCGGCGAGGCGAAGTCGAGGTAGTCGATCGGCGTGTTGTCGATCATCACCGTGTCGCGCTTGGGGTCCATGCGCGTGGTGATGGCCCAGATCACGTCGTTCCAGTCCCGCGCGTTGATGTCGTCGTCGGTGACGATAACGAACTTGGTGTACATGAACTGTCGCAAAAACGACCAGACTCCCAGCATCACGCGCTTGGCGTGGCCCGGATACGACTTCTTCATCGTCACCACGGCCATGCGGTACGAGCAGCCCTCCGGCGGCAGGTAAAAGTCGGTGATCTCCGGAAATTGCTTCTGCAGGATCGGCACGAACACTTCGTTCAGCGCCACGCCGAGAATCGCCGGCTCATCCGGCGGACGGCCGGTGTAGGTACTGTGGTAGATCGGTTTGATTCGGTGGGTGATGCGCTCGACGGTGAACACCGGGAAGCTGTCGACTTCGTTGTAGTAACCGGTGTGGTCGCCGTACGGGCCTTCGTCGGCCATCTCGCCCGGGTGGATCACGCCTTCAAGGATGATTTCGGCAGTGGCCGGCACTTGAAGGTCGTTGCCACGGCACTTCACCAGCTCGGTGCGACTGTCGCGCAACAGACCGGCGAAGGCGTATTCGGAGAGGCTGTCCGGCACCGGGGTGACGGCGCCGAGAATGGTCGCCGGATCCGCGCCGAGGGCCACGGACACCGGGAACGGCTGGCCCGGGTGCTTCTCGCACCACTCACGGAAGTCCAGCGCACCGCCACGGTGGCTGAGCCAGCGCATGATGACTTTGTTGCGGCCGATCACTTGCTGACGGTAGATGCCGAGGTTCTGCCGGTCCTTGTTCGGGCCTTTGGTGACCGTCAGGCCCCAGGTGATCAGTGGGGCCACGTCGCCCGGCCAGCAGGTCTGCACCGGCAGCATTGCCAGATCAACGTCATCGCCTTCGATGACGACTTCCTGGCAGGGTGCGTCTTTGACGACTTTCGGCGCCATCGCAATGATCTTGCGAAAGATCGGCAGCTTCGACCACGCGTCCTTCAAGCCCTTCGGCGGCTCCGGCTCCTTGAGGAACGCCAGCAGCTTGCCGATTTCGCGCAGCTCGCTGACCGACTCGGCACCCATGCCCATGGCAACCCGCTCGGGGGTGCCGAACAGGTTGCCGAGCACCGGAATGTCATAGCCGGTCGGCTTCTCGAACAGCAGCGCCGGGCCCTTGGCCCGCAGTGTGCGGTCGCACACCTCGGTCATTTCCAGCACCGGCGAGACGGGAATCCGGATGCGTTTCAACTCTCCGCGCTGCTCAAGCTGCTGCACGAAATCCCGAAGATCCTTGAATTTCATTGATGATGGCACCCTCAAAATAGGCGTACATCCTACCTGCTATGCCGGTCGCTGGCAGCCCGTCACTGCTTACTTGGCTGCATTCACCTGGCCTTTTGCGAGTTTTTTCCCGGACTGAAGACCGACAAACAACGGTTCAAGGATCGGTGCCACCAGGCGTGCGCCGACCTCCGAAAGGTGATTGTCATCGGTGTACAGGGAGTAGCCATCGAGCTCGGCGCGGCACAGACCGCTTTCGTCGCACAACCGAGACGCCGGGTCGATCACCCGTACCGCCGGATCCTTCGCCAGTTGGGCGAACAACTGGCTGATGAAGGCCTGGCGCTTGTGATGCTCGTCGACACTCTGGCCAACGCCCTCTACCGAGTGATCCAGCATCGCCAGCCGTGTGAGCCGATACGGTGGGCTGAAGGCCTGCAACGGCGCCTCCTTCACCAGCCAGACCCGGTGGCCGCCAGCGCGCAGTTGCGCGACCCGCGCCCGCAGACCGACGGCCAGACGCTGTTCGGCGGCGCTGCGGTCATATTGGCCGTCGCTTGTTCTGAGCACATGACCGAGATCACCTTTGGCATCGCCGTACAGATATAGACTCCAGCGTGCGACCAGCACCACATCACTGACCCGCTGCGCGCTCAAGCCTTGCTCGACCCGTCGGTTGAAGCGCGCACAAACCCCGTCATGCTCCAATCCTTCAACCGGGATACAACCGGGAGAACTGGCGAGAATCACGCTCACCCCGTGGGCTTTCGCGCCGTCGTCGAATATCGGAATCAGCGCCGTGGCATGACTGTCCCCCCAGACCATGGCCTGAGTCGGCAGGTTCTCCACACCGTAATGACAGAACAGTTTGTCGTCCGGCGTCTTGTCGTCCGCCAGGCATGCCATCAGCTCCGGGCGCCATTCGCGCCCCTTGGCGTATTGCAGTGCCTGTTCGGACAGGCGCCACGGCAAACCGTCGGTCCAGCGCAACGCCTGCCCGGCCAGGCCGATCACCAGGATGCCGCACAAGCCTGCCAGCAGAATCTGCCGGCGTCCGGCGAGCAAGCGTCGTTCGCGAAACGGCGTCTCGACGAACTTCCACGACAGATAGCCCAGTACCAGGGTCAACAGGATCAATCCTGCGATATCCAGCGCGCCGGGTTCTTCAACGCTGGCGTAGCTGGAAAACACGAATACCGGCCAATGCCAGAGATACCAGGAATAAGAGATCAGACCGAGACCGACCATCACCCGACTGCTCAAAAAGCGCCCCACTGCCGTTTCGCGATGACCGTTGGCCAGAATCAGCAGCACCACGCCCAGCACCGGCAACAACGCGGTCGCACCCGGGAACGGCGTCGACTTGTCATAGACGAACACCGCGAACAGGATCAGTCCCATGCCCGACAGGCTCAACAGCTGCGCTGCCAACGGTTTCAAACGCCACGCCTGTTTCGGCGCCACCGCCAGCATGGCACCGGCCAGCAACTCCCAGGCTCGCATCGGCAGCAGGAAGAAAGCTTTCTCCGGGTGGTGATTGATTGCCCACACACTCAGCCCGAAGGACAGCAGCAATATACCGAACAGCGCCAGTCGCCAGTGTTTCAGCCGGCTCGACAGCAGCGTCAGCAGCAACGGGAACACAATGTAGAACTGTTCCTCCACCGCCAGCGACCAGGTGTGCAGCAGTGGCTTGAGATCGGACGCGACGTCGAAATAGCCGTCCTGACGCATGAACAGGATGTTCGAGACAAAGGTCACCTGGTAGCGCACCGACCGCCCCAGCTCCTCGTAGTCCTTGGGTGCCAGCAGGAACCAGCCCACCGCCATCACGGCGATGATCATTGCAAACAGTGCCGGCAGGATCCGCCGGGCACGCCGGGCCCAGAACTCGACGAAGCTGAAACGCCCTGCCTGGCGCTGGTTCCAGATGATCGAGGTGATCAGGTAGCCGGAAATCACGAAAAACACGTCCACGCCGACAAAGCCGCCGGTGAACCCCGGGACGCCAAAGTGGAACAGCACCACGGCAATCACCGCGACTGCCCGCAAGCCGTCGATATCCCTTCGATAAGCGAGTGTGCTCATAAATCTTTAATGCCAATCATTTGGTTGTTTTTTGTACAGCCTCAGTCGCTGCGTGTTGTTTTGCCAACTCACTGACCTTACCAGATCGCAAACCTCCCATCGTCCGGACAAAAAACAGGCAAAAAAATGGCGCCCCCTCAGGGACGCCATTTCTGGACTCGACCGACGATGTTACTTGCGCTTCATCGACAGGAAGAATTCGTCGTTGGTCTTGGTCGTTTTCAGCTTGTCGACCAGGAACTCGATGGCCGCCACTTCGTCCATCGGGTGCAGCAGCTTGCGCAGGATCCACATACGCTGCAGTTCGTCGTCGGCGGTCAGCAACTCTTCGCGACGAGTACCGGACTTGTTGATGTTGATGGCCGGGAACACACGCTTTTCGGCGATGCGACGGTCCAGTGGCAGCTCCATGTTGCCGGTGCCCTTGAACTCTTCGTAGATCACTTCATCCATCTTCGAACCGGTTTCAACCAGCGCGGTGGCGATGATGGTCAGCGAGCCGCCTTCTTCGATGTTACGCGCGGCACCGAAGAAACGCTTCGGCTTCTCCAGGGCATGGGCATCGACACCACCGGTCAGCACCTTGCCAGAGCTCGGGATCACGGTGTTGTAGGCACGGGCCAGACGGGTGATGGAGTCAAGCAGGATCACCACGTCCTTCTTGTGCTCGACCAGGCGCTTGGCCTTCTCGATCACCATTTCAGCAACCTGCACGTGACGGGTCGGCGGCTCGTCGAAGGTCGAGGCAACCACTTCGCCGCGCACGGTGCGCTGCATTTCGGTCACTTCTTCCGGACGTTCGTCGATCAACAGCACGATCAGGTGAACTTCAGGGTTGTTACGGGCGATGTTCGCTGCGATGTTCTGCAGCATGATCGTTTTACCGGCTTTCGGCGGTGCAACGATCAGACCACGCTGGCCTTTGCCGATCGGGGCGCACAGGTCGATGACTCGACCGGTCAGGTCTTCGGTGGAACCGTTGCCGGCTTCCATCTTCATGCGCACGTTCGGGAACAGCGGGGTCAGGTTCTCGAAGAGAATCTTGTTCTTCGCGTTTTCCGGACGATCGAAGTTGATCGTGTCGACCTTGAGCAGGGCGAAATACCGCTCGCCTTCCTTCGGAGGGCGGATCTTGCCAACGATGGTGTCACCGGTGCGCAAGTTGAAACGGCGGATCTGGCTCGGCGAGACGTAAATGTCGTCAGGACCGGCGAGGTAGGAAGCGTCAGCGGAGCGCAGGAAGCCGAAGCCGTCCTGGAGAATCTCCAGCACGCCATCACCGGAGATTTCCTCACCGCTTTTAGCGTGCTTTTTCAGCAGGGAGAAAATCACGTCCTGCTTGCGCGAACGGGCCATATTTTCTATGCCCATCTGTTCGGCCAATTCGAGCAGTTCGGTAATCGGCTTTTGCTTGAGTTCAGTCAGATTCATATAGGAATGACGTAATCATTTATGGAGGGGGGAAATTAAGCTTTTGGCTTAATGAGGCCGCGCCGCGGAGAAGGCGACAGGATCGCGTACTTGTTCGAAAAGGAGTGCGTCGGCGACGGCTAGCAGGGGGCAGTGGAGAAACCAGTGCGGGGCCGAATGTACCACCTGAGTTTCGGAGCGTCTAGCCCTGAATACGCAAAAAGCCCCGCAATTTGCGGGGCTTTTTGAGGACAATCTTTACCGCGACGCTTAGATGTTGGCGTCGAGGAAAGCAGCCAGTTGCGACTTCGACAGGGCGCCGACCTTGGTCGCTTCCACGTTGCCGTTCTTGAACAGCATCAGGGTAGGAATACCCCGTACGCCGTGCTTGGCAGGGGTTTCCTGGTTTTCGTCGATGTTCAGCTTGGCAACGGTCAGCTTGCCTTTGTAAGTCTCTGCAATCTCGTCCAGAACCGGAGCGATCATTTTGCAAGGGCCGCACCATTCAGCCCAGTAGTCGACCAGGACAGCGCCTTCGGCCTTGAGTACGTCGGCTTCGAAGCTAGCGTCGCTAACGTGTTTGATCAGATCGCTGCTCATGGAATTCTCCAGGTTGTAAGCAAAAAAACGTGGCCCATCATAGCCGCCCTTCCCTTGTTCAGGAAGCCGCAGATGATTGAGTCTTGCTATGGCACTCGATGAGTTTGGGTATAGCTCAAGTCACGCACCGGCGGGGGCGATGAAGGCGATTCCGGTGCGCAGGGCTGCGTTGCGCACATGCTCCTGCATGGCTTTCTGCGCGGCGGCGGAGGCCCGGCGGGCCAGGGCGCGGAGGATCTTGCGGTGTTCCTGCCAGGTTTCCATGGCCCGCTCGGCGCGGATGAACGGTAATTTCTGGCTTTCCAGAAAGATGTCGGCGCTGGCGGTGAGGATGCTCAGCATCGCCTGATTGCCGCTGGCCAGCAGAATCCGCCGGTGGAATTCGAAATCCAGTCTCGCCGCTGCCTCGAAGTCGCCGGCACGCAGCTGCTCGCGCATGGCGGCGACGTTGTCTTCCAGTTCGTCCAGATCAAACGTGCTCAGCGTCACCGCCGCCAGACCGGCCGCAAACCCTTCCAGCGCATAGCGCAACTGAAAGATTTCCAGCGGCGAAGCCTGGGCTGCAAACGGCCAGGCCGGTGCACCCTCACCGCGCGGCAACTCGACCGGCGCCTGCACGAAAACGCCCTTGCCCGGCTGGATGCTGACCACCCCCAGCGCGCTCAAGGACGACAACGCCTCACGCAACGACGCGCGACTGACGCCCAGCTGAACCGCCAGATCCCGTTGCGAAGGCAGCGCATCGCCGGGGCGGAAGCCCTGCTCGGTAATCAATTTGCGGATCGCTTGCAGCGCCACTTCGGGTACGGCGCGAGAGATCGAGTTCATGGTTTTCCAGACGGACCAGGCCAAGGTGCGGCCAGTTGTAATGCTATTCGAGGCATCAGGCAAGTCGTGCCCCAGCGGGGTTCGGCGGTGCACGCCGATGCGCTATCGCAGTGCGAAATCCAACCTGACTGTTCAGACCAGTAAGACCGAACAAACCCGCTAAACCCGTGGCTTTGCACAGCCGAAGCCCAGTCTTGGCACGGCCCGTGCTCTGTCTGATCGCAGAATTCACTTCCCGCCGATCCGGAGATTGTCCATGACGAAGCGTTACAGCGCCCTCCTCGCCGCCCTGTTTGCCGGTCTGATGCTGAGCCAGGCCCCCGCCCATGCCGACGGACTGGACGACGTGGTCAAACGCGGCACCTTGAAAGTCGCCGTGCCTCAGGACTTCCCGCCCTTCGGTTCGGTCGGCCCGGACATGAAGCCGCGCGGCCTGGATATCGACACCGCGAAACTGCTGGCCGACCAGCTCAAGGTCAAACTCGAACTGACCCCGGTCAACAGCACCAACCGCATCCCGTTCCTGACCACCGGCAAGGTCGACCTGGTGATTTCCAGCCTCGGCAAGAACCCCGAGCGCGAAAAGGTCATCGATTTCTCCCGCGCCTACGCGCCGTTCTACCTCGCCGTGTTCGGCCCGCCGGATGCAGCCGTCAGCACCCTGGACGATCTCAAGGGCAAGACCATCAGCGTCACCCGTGGCGCGATCGAGGACATCGAGCTGACCAAGGTTGCCCCCGAAGGCGTGACCATCAAGCGCTTCGAGGACAACAACTCGACCATCGCCGCCTACCTCGCAGGGCAAGTTGACCTGATCGCCAGCGGCAACGTGGTGATGGTCGCGATCAGTGAAAAGAGCCCGAAACGCGTGCCCGCGCTGAAAGTGAAGCTCAAGGATTCGCCGGTTTACGTCGGCGTGAACAAAAACGAGCCGGCGCTGCTGGCCAAGGTCAACGAGATCCTGACCACCGCCAAGGCTGACGGCGCGCTGGAAAAGAACGCGCAGACCTGGCTCAAAGAGCCGCTGCCGGCCGACCTCTGACCGGCGCCGCGGGAGACTTTCATGGCCTATCAGTTCGATTTCTTGCCGGTGGTGGAAAACACCGACCTGCTGCTGCGCGGGGCGTTGTTCACCCTTGAGCTGACGGCCATCGGCGCGCTGTTCGGGGTTGGCGTGGGCATCGTCGGGGCGCTGGTGCGGGCGTGGAACATCCGCCCGTTCTCGGCGATCTTCGGCGTGTATGTGGAGTTGATCCGCAACACGCCGTTCCTGGTGCAACTGTTCTTCATCTTTTTCGGCCTGCCGTCCCTCGGCGTGCAGATTTCCGAGTGGCAGGCGGCGGTGCTGGCGATGGTGATCAACCTTGGTGCGTACTCGACCGAGATCATCCGCGCCGGCATCCAGGCGATTCCGCGCGGGCAGCTGGAAGCAGCGGCGGCCTTGGCGATGAGTCGCTTCGAAGCGTTCCGCCATGTGGTGCTGCTGCCGGCGCTGGGCAAGGTCTGGCCGGCGCTGAGCAGCCAGATCATCATCGTGATGCTCGGTTCGGCGGTGTGTTCGCAGATCGCCACCGAAGAGTTGAGCTTCGCCGCCAACTTCATTCAGTCGCGCAACTTCCGCGCTTTTGAAACCTACGCCCTGACCACCCTCATTTATCTGTGCATGGCGCTGCTGATCCGTCAGTTGCTGAACTGGCTCGGCCGGCGCTACCTGTCGAAAAGCAGCGCAAGGAGCAGCCAATGAGCGACTTCACGCTCTGGGACATCCTGCGCAACCTGCTCACCGGCCTGCAATGGACGCTGGCGCTGTCGCTGGTGGCGTTCATCGGCGGCGGGATCGTCGGGTTGCTGATCCTGATCATGCGCATCTCGAAAAACCCGCTGCCCAGCAGCATCGCCCGCACCTGGATCGAACTGTTCCAGGGCACACCGCTGTTGATGCAGCTGTTTCTGGTGTTCTTCGGCGTGGCGCTGGCCGGGGTGGAAATTTCGCCGTGGATGGCAGCGGCGATTGCCCTGACGCTGTTCACCAGCGCTTATCTGGCGGAGATCTGGCGCGGCTGCGTCGAGGCGATTCCCCATGGTCAGTGGGAGGCGTCGTCGAGCCTGGCGCTGAATCCGCTGGAGCAACTGCGCTACGTGATCCTCCCGCAGGCGCTGCGCATTGCCGTAGCACCGACCGTGGGTTTCTCGGTGCAAGTGGTCAAAGGCACCGCTGTGACCTCGATCATCGGCTTCACCGAACTGACCAAGACCGGCGGCATGCTCGCCAACGCCACCTTCGAACCGTTCATGGTCTACGGCCTCGTCGCCCTGGGCTACTTCCTGCTCTGCTACCCCCTGTCCCTCAGTGCGCGCTACCTGGAAAGGAGACTGCATGCCTCTGCTTAGAATTTCCGCCCTGCATAAATATTACGGCGATCACCACGTGCTCAAAGGCATCGACCTGAGCGTCGAGGAAGGCCAGGTCGTGGCGATCATCGGCCGCAGCGGCTCGGGCAAATCCACCCTGCTGCGCACCCTCAACGGTCTGGAATCGATCAACGATGGCGTGATCGAAGTCGACGGCGAATACCTCGACGCCGCCCGCGCCGATTTGCGCAGCCTGCGGCAGAAAGTCGGGATGGTGTTCCAGCAGTTCAACCTGTTCCCGCACCTGACGGTGGGCGAAAACGTGATGCTCGCGCCGCAAGTGGTACAGAAAGTACCCAAGGCCAAAGCGCAAGAGCTGGCGCGGCAGATGCTGGAGCGCGTCGGCCTGGGCGAGAAATTCGATGCCTTCCCGGATCGTCTCTCGGGTGGCCAGCAACAGCGCGTGGCGATTGCCCGGGCGCTGGCGATGTCACCCAAGGTGCTGCTGTGTGACGAGATCACTTCGGCGCTGGATCCGGAACTGGTCAATGAAGTGCTCGGCGTGGTCCGCCAGCTCGCGAAGGAAGGCATGACGCTGATCATGGTCACCCACGAAATGCGCTTCGCCCGGGAGGTCGGGGACAAGCTGGTGTTCATGCACCAGGGCAAGGTGCACGAGGTCGGGGACCCGAAAGTGCTGTTTGCCGATCCGCAGACGCCGGAGCTGGCGAATTTCATCGGAACCGTGGAAGCCGCAGGCTGAAAGCTGGCCGTCAGTGCGCTAAATCAAGGGTTTGAGCCATGCGCGTTGGCGGCAGCGTTTGATCGTGGCACGATGTCGGGGTTATCGACCGAGACCCCCAGACCATGCCGCAATCCCAAGCCAAGAATCTGTCCCTGATCGCCGCGATCGACCTGGGCTCCAACAGCTTCCACATGGTCGTGGCCAAGGCCCAGAACGGCGAAATCCGTATTCTCGAACGTCTCGGGGAGAAGGTGCAGCTGGCCGCCGGCATCGACGATGAGCGCCATCTCAACGAAGAATCCATGCAGCGCGGGCTCGACTGCCTCAAGCGTTTTGCTCAACTGATCAACGGCATGCCGCTGGGCGCCGTGCGGATCGTCGGCACCAATGCCCTGCGCGAAGCCCGTAACCGCCTGGAGTTCATCCACCGCGCCGAAGAAATCCTCGGCCACCCGGTGGAAGTCATTTCCGGCCGTGAAGAGGCGCGTCTGATCTACCTCGGCGTGTCCCACACCCTCGCCGACACCCCGGGCAAACGCCTGGTCGCCGACATCGGCGGCGGCAGTACCGAATTCATCATCGGCCAGCGTTTCGAGCCGTTGCTGCGCGAAAGCCTGCAAATGGGCTGCGTGAGTTTCACCCAGCGCTATTTCAAGGACGGCAAGATCACCCCGGCCCGCTACGCCCAGGCGTACACGGCGGCGCGGCTGGAAATCATGAGCATCGAACACGCCCTGCACCGTCTGACCTGGGATGAAGCCATCGGCTCCTCGGGCACCATCCGCGCCATCGGCCTGGCGCTGAAGGCCGGCGGTCACGGTACCGGCGAAGTGAACGCCGAAGGTCTGGCGTGGCTCAAGCGTCGCCTGTTCAAGCTCGGCGATGTCGACAAGATCGATTTCGAAGGCATCAAGCCGGATCGCCGGGCGATCTTCCCGGCGGGCCTGGCGATTCTCGAAGCAATCTTCGACGCCCTCGAACTGCAACGCATGGACCACTGCGAAGGCGCGCTGCGTGAAGGCGTGCTCTACGACCTGCTCGGCCGCCATCATCACGAAGACGTGCGCGAACGCACCCTGACCTCGCTGATGGAGCGCTACCACGTCGACCTCGAACAGGCTGCACGGGTCGAGCGCAAAGCCCTGCACGCGTTCGATCAAGTGGCCGTGGACTGGGAACTGGAAGACGGCATCTGGCGCGAACTGCTGGGCTGGGCGGCGAAAGTGCACGAAGTCGGGCTCGACATCGCTCACTACCACTACCACAAGCACGGCGCCTACCTGATCGAACACTCGGACCTCGCCGGGTTCTCCCGCGAAGACCAGCAAATGCTCGCCCTGCTGGTGCGCGGCCACCGCCGCAACATCCCCAAGGACAAGTTCGCCGAGTTCGGCGACGAGGGCGACAAGCTGATCCGCCTGTGCGTACTGCTGCGTTTCGCCATCCTGTTCCACCATATCCGTGGCACCCAGGCAATGCCGCAAGTGGCGCTGCACGCCAACGGCAACAACCTCGACGTGGAATTCCCGGAAAACTGGCTGGATGAAAACCAGCTGACCCAGGCGGATTTCGCGCTTGAGGCGGAGTGGCTGACGCGGGTGGGGATTGTTCTGACCGTGCACTGAGTAACGGGCAGACACAAAAAAGGCGATCCCGGATGGATCGCCTTTTTTATGGCCTTGAAACCTGCGGTCAGCTGCTCACCGGCAGAATCGGGCTGCCCAATCGCTCCAGCAGAGTCGCCTGGGCACTGCGCGGGTTCTGGTTGCCGGTCGGCGTGTTGCGGATGTAGCGGCCGTCCGATTGCAGGCTCCAGCTGTGGGTGTTGTCGGTCAGGTACAGCTCCAGCTCTTTCTTGACCCGGGTCAGCAGCTTCTTGCCTTCCACCGGGAAGCAAGTCTCGACGCGCTTGTCGAGGTTGCGCTCCATCCAGTCGGCACTGGACAGGAACATCTGCTCTTCGCCGCCGTTGAGGAAGTAGAACACCCGGGTGTGTTCAAGGAAGCGGCCGATGATCGAGCGCACGTGAATGTTGTGCGAAACCCCGGCGATACCCGGACGCAGGCAGCACATGCCGCGCACCACCAGATCGATGCGCACGCCGGACTGGCTGGCCTTGTACAGCGCGCGGATGATCTTCGGATCGGTCAGCGAGTTGAACTTGGCGATGATGTGCGCCGGCTTGCCGTCGAGCGCGAACTGCGTCTCGCGGGTGATCATGTCGAGCATGCCCTTCTTGAGGGTGAACGGCGCATGCAGCAGTTTTTTCATGCGCAGCGTTTTGCCCATCCCGATCAACTGGCTGAACAGTTTGCCGACGTCTTCGCACAAGGCATCGTCGGAGGTCAGCAGGCTGTAGTCGGTGTACAGGCGGGCGTTGCCGGCGTGGTAGTTACCGGTGCCGAGGTGCGCGTAACGCACGATCTCGCCGGCTTCGCGGCGCAGGATCAGCATCATCTTGGCGTGGGTCTTGAAGCCGACCACGCCGTAGATCACCACCGCACCCGCCGCCTGCAGACGGCTGGCCAGTTGCAGGTTGGACTCTTCGTCGAAGCGCGCACGCAGCTCGATGACCGCCGTCACTTCCTTGCCGTTACGCGCGGCGTCCACCAGCGCATCGACGATTTCCGAGTTGGCGCCGGAGCGGTACAGCGTCTGGCGCACGGCCAGAACGTGTGGGTCTTTCGCGGCCTGGCGCAGCAGGTCGACCACCGGGGTGAAGGACTCGAACGGGTGCAGCAGCAGGATGTCCTGCTTGCTGATCACGCTGAAAATGTTCTCGCTGTTCTGCAGCAGTTTCGGGATCTGCGGGGTGAACGGCGTGTATTGCAGCTCCGGATGGCTGTCCAGACCAGTGATGCTGAACAGACGGGTCAGGTTGACCGGGCCGTTGACCTGATAAAGCTCGGTCTCGCTCAGGTTGAACTGCTTGAGCAGGTAGTCCGACAGGTGTTTCGGGCAAGTGTCGGCGACTTCCAGGCGTACGGCGTCACCGTAACGACGGGAGAACAGTTCGCCACGCAGGGCGCGGGCCAGGTCTTCGACGTCTTCGGAATCGAGCGCCAGGTCGGCGTTTCGGGTCAGGCGGAACTGGTAGCAGCCTTTTACCTTCATGCCCTGGAACAGGTCATCGGCGTGGGCGTGGATCATCGACGACAGGAACACATAGTTGTCGCCAGGTCCGCCGACTTCTTCCGGCACCTTGATGATCCGTGGCAGCAGACGGGGTGCCGGAATGATCGCCAGACCGGAATCGCGACCGAAGGCGTCGATGCCTTCGAGCTCGACGATAAAGTTCAGGCTCTTGTTCACCAGCAACGGGAACGGGTGCGTCGGGTCGAGGCCGATCGGGGTGATGATCGGCGCGATCTCGTCGCGGAAGTAGCGGCGCACCCAGGTTTTGATCTTGGTCGTCCAGTGGCGGCGACGGATGAAGCGCACCTGATGCTTTTCCAGCTCTGGCAGCAGAATGTCGTTGAGGATCGCGTACTGGCGGTCTACATGACCGTGCACCAGCTCGCTGATGCGGGCCAGGGCCTGATGCGGTTGCAGACCATCGGCGCCGGCCTGTTCACGGGCGAAGGTGATCTGCTTCTTGAGGCCGGCGACGCGGATTTCAAAGAATTCGTCGAGGTTGCTGGAGAAGATCAGCAGAAACTTCAGCCGCTCCAGCAACGGGTAGGACTCGTCCAGCGCCTGCTCCAGCACGCGGATGTTGAACTGCAGTTGCGACAATTCACGGTGGATGTACAGGCTGCTGTCATCCAGGCCGGGAATCGCGATCACCGGTGCCGCCGCGACGGGTTCAGTTGCCGGCGCGGGTGGCGCAGGCTCCAGTTCCGGCGGGGTTTCGGTAATCTGCTCGACCACGGGTTGAGCTTCTTTTACGGCAACTTCAGTGAGTCCTTCGGTATTCATCGAATGTTCCTGGGAGGGCTATTTCTGCTCTCGTAACAATTGAGCGGCGCGGACAGCAAAGTAAGTGAGGATGCCATCAGCGCCGGCACGTTTAAAGGCGGTCAGGGATTCGAGGATCACGCCTTCGCTCAACCAGCCATTCTGGATCGCCGCCATATGCATGGCGTATTCGCCGCTGACCTGATAGACGAAGGTCGGCACTTTGAAGGCATCTTTTACCCGGAACAAAATGTCCAGGTACGGCATGCCGGGTTTGACCATGACCATGTCCGCGCCTTCAGACAAGTCCGCGCCCACTTCGTGCAGCGCTTCGTCGCTGTTGGCCGGGTCCATCTGGTAGGAGGCCTTGTTCGCCTTGCCCAGGTTCGCGGCCGAACCCACGGCGTCACGGAACGGGCCGTAATAGGCACTGGCGTACTTGGCCGAGTAGGCCATGATCCGCACGTTGACGTGACCGGCCAGCTCCAGCGCTTCGCGGATCGCCTGGATGCGGCCGTCCATCATGTCCGACGGGGCAACCACCTGGGCGCCAGCGGCAGCATGGGACAACGCCTGTTTGACCAGTGCATCGACGGTGATGTCGTTCTGCACGTAGCCTTCTTCGTCAAGAATGCCGTCCTGACCGTGAGTGGTGAACGGGTCGAGGGCGACATCAGTGATCACGCCCAGCTCCGGGAATCGGTCACGCAGGGCGCGGGTGGCGCGCTGGGCGATACCTTCGGGATTCCAGGCTTCGGCGGCATCGAGGGATTTGAGTTCAGGTGGCGTGACCGGGAACAGCGCCAGTGCCGGAATCCCCAATTCGACCCATTTGGCGGCTTCTTCAAGCAGCAGGTCGATGGTCAGGCGCTCGACGCCCGGCATCGAGGCCACGGCTTCGCGGCGATTTTCACCGTCGAGCACGAACACCGGCAGGATCAGGTCATCGACCGTCAGGACATTCTCACGCACCAGCCGCCGGGAAAAATCATCACGACGATTGCGACGCAGGCGGGTGGCGGGGAACAGGCGGTTGGCTGGGGTAAAGCTCACGGCAGACTCCTGAGCCCGCGCAAACGGGCGAGCGTGACAGTTATAAGCGGCCATTATGACGGTCGTATTACAGTTATGTGCACCCCTGTGACACGTAGCCGCAATCCATTGTCGTTGTAGGAAATGTTAACGTCGAGACACATTTCGACACTTTCCTGAATGTGTCCGAAGGGTTAGGCTGCGCGTTCATTTCGCCAGCACCCAGACAATGCTCCAACAATTTCTGCATGACTTCGGCTATTTTGCCCTGTTTCTCGGGACGTTTTTCGAAGGCGAAACCATCCTGGTGCTCGCGGGCTTCCTCGCGTTCCGTGAATACATGGACATCAAACTGGTGGTGGTCGTGGCGTTCTTCGGCAGCTATGCCGGCGATCAGCTGTGGTACTTCCTGGGCCGCAAACACGGACGCAAGTTGCTGGCGCGCAAGCCGCGCTGGCAGATGATGGGCGACCGCGCGCTGGAACACATCCGCAAGCACCCGGACATCTGGGTCTTGAGTTTCCGCTTCGTGTACGGCCTGCGCACGGTGATGCCGGTGGCGATCGGCCTGTCGGGCTATCCGCCGGGACGCTATCTGCTGCTCAACGGTATCGGCGCCGCGATCTGGGCCACCGCCCTGGCCGCTGCCGCCTACCATTTCGGCGCCGTGCTCGAAGGCATGCTCGGCAGCATCAAGAAGTATGAATTGTGGGTACTGGGCGCGCTGCTGGTGCTCGGCCTGGGCCTGTGGCTGCGCCGCCGGTTCAAGAATGCCCGGCTGGCCAAGAAAGTCTATGAGGACGAGCAGTTGGCCAAGGCCGAACGGCACAAAGCCGAACAGGCCGAGGCCGCCGAGCCTAAGACGCCAGCCGAGTAAAGCGCCGGTGGCAGCAATACAGCCCGATGCCGCTGAGCAGGCTGTAACCGAACAGGCCGACCCACATCGGCGGGCCGGCCGGCCATAGCCCGACCTGCGGCGCCAGCCACACCAGCGGCAGGTTCGCCGCCAACCGCAGCAGCTCCAGTTTCAGCGCCCACGGGCGATTCTCCAGGGCCACGCCCAACACAAACAAACCGAACGCCACCGCGCCCCAGCCCAGCACCAATGCACTGGTGGGCAGACGGTGTTCCAGACTCATCAGATAACTGCCCAGCGCCACGTACACACTGAATTGCAGCGCCACATACCCCTGCTGTCGGGCGCCCAGCGGCACTTCGAATTTGCGGAACCGGCTCAGGTCCGGCTTGCTCATCGGGTATTTCTCCGCCACATCCGCCGGCCGCCATCCCGTGCGCATGAACCAGATCCGCCACTTGTCCCACTTGCGCCCGGCACGCCGCGCGTCGTCCCACAGCTGCGCGTAGAACTGCAGGTTGGCCCACAACGGATTCCAGCTCGCCAGCGGTGTGGTCACGCCGAAAATCACCGGTTCATCGTCGTCCTCTTCCTGGAACGAGCCAAACAGACGGTCCCAAATAATGAACACCCCGCCGTAGTTGCGATCCATGTAGAGAGCGTTCTGTGCATGGTGAGCCCGATGATTGGACGGCGTGACGAAGCACCATTCGAACCACCCGAGCTTGGGAATGTGCCGGGTATGAACCCAGAATTGATACAGCAGATTCAGCGCCGCAACGCTGACGAACACCAGCAGCGGCACCCCGAGCACGGCCATCGGCAGGTAAAAGATCCAGCCGAGCAGAAACCCGGTGCTGGTCTGGCGCAAGGCAGTGGAAAGGTTGTAGTCCTCGCTCTGGTGATGCACCGAATGCGCCGCCCAGAGGATGTTCCGTTCGTGCCCCATGCGGTGCAGCCAGTAGTAGCAGAAATCGTAGAGAACAAAGGCGAAGAACCACACCCAGACACTGTCCGCCGGCAGCCTGAGCAGCGCCAGATGCTCCAGGGCAAAGCCGTAGGTCACCAGCCCCACGCTCTTGGTCAGCAGGCCGGTGGTGGTCGACAGCACCCCGGTGCTGATGCTGTTCACCGCATCGGCCAGGCGATAGTTGCTCACCCCGCGCCAACGGTCGGCGATCAGCTCGGCCGCGATCAATACGAAGAAAAACGGCACCGCATACAGAATGAAGTTCATGACGCGCCCCGATCGAGATCCGTGTGCACAGATCCTAGGTGTAGCCGCGGCTAGACCCTATGGCAACGAACGACAAATTAGTGGACATTTAGCGCCATGAATCTGGAGAGAAACCCATGAGCAAAAAAGTTGCAGTGATCCTGTCCGGTTGCGGCGTATACGACGGCGCCGAGATCCACGAAAGCGTCATCACCCTGTTGCGCCTGGATCAGCGTGGCGCCCAGGTGCAGTGCTTCGCCCCGGACATCGCGCAATTGCATGTGATCAACCACCTCACCGGCAAAGAGATGCCCGAGTCGCGCAACGTGCTGGTGGAATCGGCGCGCATCGCCCGGGGCAACGTCAAGGATGTCCGTGAAGCCGATGTCGATGATTTCGATGCGCTGATCGTGCCCGGCGGTTTCGGCGCGGCGAAGAACCTGTCGAACTTCGCCGTCGACGGCGCTGGCTGCTGCGTCCAGCCTGACGTACTGGCATTGGCCGAAGCCTTTGCCGAAGCGGGTAAACCGGTGGGACTGATCTGCATTTCGCCGGCGCTGGCCGCCAAGATCTACGGCCCGGGTGTGACCTGCACCATTGGCAACGATGCCGACACCGCAGCAGCCATCGGCAAGATGGGCGCCACCCACGAAGACTGCGCGGTGACCGACATCATCGAAGACAAGGCACGCAAACTGGTGACCACACCGGCCTACATGCTGGCGCAGTCGATCAGTGAGGCGGCCTCCGGGATCAACAAGCTGGTGGATCGCGTGCTTGAGCTGACCCACGAAAACGACGCCTGATCTCTTGGTCGAACACACACCCAATGTGGGAGCGGGCTTGCTCGCGAAGACGTCAGGTCAGACAACTATTCGTTGAATGACACACCGCCTTCGCGAGCAAGCCCGCTCCCACAAGGGATTTGTGTAGTGTTCAGGTTGTGCGGGCGAGCCTGGTGAGGATCCGGTCCAGCGCATTGGCGAACGCCTGCTTCTCCCGATCGCCGAACGGCGCCGGGCCGCCGCTGACCTGGCCCTGTTCGCGCAGATCGGTAAACAGGTTGCGTGTCGCCAACCGCTCCCCCATGTTCTGCGCGTCGAACTCCTTGCCTCGCGGGTCCAGCGCTGCCACGCCCTTCTTCACCAGCCGGTCGGCCAGCGGAATGTCGCTGCAGATCACCAGCTCGCCCGGCACCGCGTACTCCACCAGATAATCATCCGCCGCATCCGGGCCGCTCGGCACCACGATCAGCTTGACGATTGCCAGCGCCGGTTTGCTCTGCGGCTGCCCAGCCACCAGCACCACTTCAAAGCGGCGCTTGAGGGCGAACTTGACCACCAGCTCCTTGGCCATCTTCGGGCAGGCGTCGGCATCGATCCATACGCGCATGTTTTCTACCTCGCAAATATGAGCGCAGCGAATGCCTTCAAGCAGCCGTCACCCTACGTTTTTCAGCCACCCGACTGCGACCGTACAGCACGATGATCGCCGCAATCGCGACGGCCTGCGCGGTCAACGAGTAGGCATCGGCATGGATCCCCAACCAGTCGAAATCGAAGAACGCCACCGGCCGGGTGCCGAAAATCCCGGCTTCCTGCAACGCCTTCACACCGTGACCGGCGAATACCACCGACAACGCACAGAGCAGCGCCGCGTTGATGCTGAAGAACAGCGTCAACGGCAATTTCGCTGAACCGCGCAGAATGATCCACGCCAGGCCGAACAGCAGCACCAGCGCCGTTGCGCCGCCCGCCAATACCGCGTTGTGTCCGGCAGGACCGGCCTGCAACCACAGGGTTTCGTAAAACAGGATCACTTCGAACAGCTCGCGATACACCGAGAAGAACGCCAGGACCGCGAAGCCAAACCGTCCGCCGCCACCGACCAGGCTCTGACTGATGTAATCCTGCCAGGCTGCCGCGTGCCGACGGTCATGCATCCAAACCCCGAGCCACAGCACCATGACACTGGCGAACAACGCCGTGGCGCCTTCCAGCAGTTCACGCTGGGAGCCGCTGACGTCGATCACATACGCCGCCAGCGCCCAGGTCCCCAGACCGGCCAGCAACGCCAGTCCCCAACCGACGTTGACACTGCGCACCGCCGATTGCTGGCCGGTGTTGCGCAGGAACGCGAGGATCGCTGCCAGTACCAGAATGGCTTCCAGGCCTTCACGCAGCAGAATCAGCAGACCGGAAATGTAGCTCAACGACCCACTCAAACCGTCGCTGCCGAGCAGACCGGCCGATTCCTTGAGCTTGGCCTTCGCCGCGTCGAGACGCTGCTCGGCCTGCTCCACCGACAAGCCGTCCTGCAGCGATTGCCGGTAGGCCATCAAGGATTTTTCGGTGTCCTTGCGCACGTTGGCGTCGACGTTATCCAGCGAGCTTTCGACCAGTTCGAAACCTTCCAGATACGCTGCAACGGACAAGTCATACGCCTGATCACGTTCGCCGGCACGATAAGCGGCCAGGCTCTTGTCCAAAGTCGCGGCGGTGTAGTCGAGCAACTGCGCCGGGCCACGCTTGACCTGCGGCGGTTGCGCCCGTTGAGCACGGAAGATCGCAGCCGCCTCAAGCCCCTCAGAGGCCTGCACTTCGGCCGGCGTCTGACGGGCGAGGTCGGCGATGTTGTAAGTCTTGTCGGTTTTGGCCGTGGCCGGATCGACACTGAACTGAGCGATATAGGTCGCCAGATCCCAGCGCTGACGATCGTCCAGTTGATCGGCGAAGGCCGGCATGTCGGTGCCTTCGACGCCCTGGCCGAGGGTGTTGTAGATCGCGTACAGGCTCAGGTGATCCAGGCGCGCCGCGTCACGCAGGTTGGCCGGCGCGGGCTCCATGCCGACACTCGCAGGGCCATCGCCGGCACCGTTGGTGCCGTGGCACACGGAGCAGTGCTGGGTATAGAGCGGCGCGCCACGGGTCGGATCCGGGGTGATGATCGGGGCCTGGCTGACTTCATAGGCCACCGCCAGTTTCGCCCCCAGTTGCCGGGCCTGACGGGCGACGTCCGCGCCGTCCTGCTTCGCGGTGATGGCGGCGAGCAGAGCGTCGATGCCCTGCTCCAGGCCGGCCTTCTCCGGTTTGGCCGGCATGCCGGCGATCAGCCCCTGCAAGGCGTGGGTGAACTCAAGCTGCTCGCGGTATTCGGCATCGTCGATGACCTTGCCCGCTTGTACCGTTGGCGGGTAATCGGCGCTGATGTAATCGAGCAGGTGCAGCGCTTGCGGCGCGCCTTCCACGGTATCGGCCAGCAGATTGAAGCTGCTCAGGGCAAACAACGGGAACACCAGCCAGGCCAGGAATCGGGACAAGGCAGTCATGAAAGGGTCTCAATTGGAAATGCGAAGTAACACATTGTTCACGTCGGGGGAGCCTGACTCAAGCTTTCTCGTTGGCCGCATCGGTATTACGCGCATTGTGCTGCAGCACATAGCCATCACTCGCCTCTATACTGCGTCGCCTCTCGCCCCTTTCGATTAAGGAAAATCTCGTGGTCATGCGCCATTGTCTGCTGTTTCCCTTGCTGTTAAGCGCGGTCCTGCAATTGAGCGGTTGCGGGGCCTACCGCAATTACGACCTGGAACTGGAACAGACAACCGATCAGTTGAAAGCGGGCAACACCGACGGTGCGCTGGCCCTGATCGAGGCGCATAACCCGGATGAAGAGAAAGACCTGCTTTATTACTTCGAGAAAGGCGCGGTACTCAGCGCTGCCGGCGAGTTGCCGCAAAGTCAGGTTGCCTGGCGCAGCGCCGAACAGATGGTGATTCAGCGCCAGGACGCCATTGAAACCAACGGCGACAAGCTGCTTTCCGCCCTGGGCAATCAATGGGGCAGCATCATCAACGACAAGATTCGTCGCTACGATGGTTACGACTATGAAAAGGTCATGCTGACCACGCAAATGGCCCTGAATCAGTTGGCCGTGAACGACTTCGACGGTGCTCGTGCGGACATCAAGAAGACCCACGAGCGCGAAACACTGATCGCCCGGCAACGAGAGCTCGAATACGAGCGTGTTGAAAACGCCGCCAAGGACCAGGGCGCCCGTGTGCATTACAAGGACCTGCAAGGTTACCCGGTCGTCATGCTGGATGCGCCTGCAGTCATCGCTCTGAAGAACGGCTATCAAAGTGCGTTCAGCCATTATTTGGCCGGCTTCACTTATGAAGCCCTGGGTGAAAAGGATCTGGCTGCACCGGGTTATCGTCAGGCCATAGAACTGCGCCCTGACATGCCGTTCTTCCAACAGGCATTGCGTGACCTCGACAGCCCCGGGCTCAAGGCCGGCGAAAGCGACGTGCTGATCATCGTGCAAAGCGGGCTGGCACCGGCTCGCAGCTCGGTGCGCGTGCCGTATCCGGTGAAGCTTGAGGACGGTCAGGTGATCGTCGCCAATGTATCGTTTCCGGTAATGGTGCCCGACACCTCCACCCAGCCTTTCAATCAGATAAGCCTCGACGGCCGCCAAAAGAAGCTGATCACGATCAACAACATCACCGACATGTCCCTGCGCACCCTGCGTGACGACATGCCCGGGATCATTCAGCGCACCACGTATCGAGCGTTCCTCGCCGCAGACGTCCAAGGCACCGACAATCGGCGCAACCCGGCGAAGGCGTCCTATGTAACCCATTACGATGGATTCGAGCACGCAGACACCCGCACCTGGCGCACCCTGCCCAACCTCACGCAAGTGCTGCGCCTGCGTCTGAAGAAAGGCGAACACTTGATCAGCCTGCCTACCGCACCCGGTGTCGCACCGCTGAAAATCCGCATCGATCAGGATCGCCAGTTCATCGGCCTGCGAGCCCTCGGCGACCGAATCTATGCCAATGGCAGTGCTTTCCAGGCGTCCGTTTCAGCGGAAAGCCGCGTGGTATCCGGCCTGAAATAAATAATGGCATCTAACTAATCGGTGCAATTAAAAAGCTATTACATAGCCAGCATCCGCCGCCTATAATGCCGCGCCCTCGTTATCGCGATGCGGCATTAAAGCTCCTCTGATTATGAGGAATTGGCAGGAGGCCAACGCCACTGCCGATCGGTCCCAGCAGCCCGACCCGCACCCGAGGCTGTCGTTACTCATGGAAGAAGTACCCCATGGCATTCCGCGCTCCCACTCTGATCGCGCTTGGCGCCGTCACCCTGCTGTCCGGCTGTTCGGCGTTTCGCAACTACGACTCCGAACTGGCCCAGACCAACCAGCAACTGGCCACCGGCAACGTTGACGCCGCCCTGACTCTGCTGGAAAAGAACAACACCGGCCCGGACAAGGACCTGCTCTATTACTTCGAGAAAGGCGAACTGCTGCGCGCCAAGGGCGATCTGTCCGGCAGCCAGAACGCCTGGACCAGCGCCGATCAGGTGGTGGGCAAGTGGGAAGACTCGGTCAAGCTCGACACCGACAAGTACCTGGCCCAGTTCGGCAGCTTCCTGGTCAATGACAAAGTCCGTCGCTACGAAGGCTACGACTACGAAAAAGTCATGCTGACCACGCAAATGGCCCTGAATCTGCTGGCGGTCAACGACTTCGACGGCGCCCGCACCGCGATCAAGAAGACTCACGAACGTGAAGCGGTGATCGCCGAACTGCGTGACAAGGAATACCTCAAGAGCGAAGAGGAAGCCGAGAAGCAAGGCATCAAGACCGAGTACAAGGACTTGCAGGGCTACCCGGTCGCCAGCCTCGACGCCCCGGAAGTGATCGGCCTGAAAAACAGCTATCAGAGTGCGTTCAGCCATTACCTGGCCGGTTTCGTCTACGAAGCCCTGGGCGAGAAAGACCTCGCCGCACCAGGCTATCGCAAGGCTGCCGAGCTGCGTCCGAAAACGCCGCTGCTGGAGCAGGCGCTGGTCAACCTCGACAAACCGGTCAAGAGCGATGACAGCGACATTCTGATCGTGGTGCAGAGCGGTCTGGCGCCGGCCCGTGACTCGATCCGCGTGCCGCTGCCGCTGCCAATCTCCAACAACGTGGTAATCACTCCGCTGTCGTTCCCGATCATCAAGCCTGACACCTCGACCGCGACGTTTGCGCAGATCGGCGTCGACGGCCGGCAACTGGACCTGACGGCCCTCAACAGCACCACCGCCATGTCCCGCCGCGCCCTGCGCGATGACATGCCGGGAATCATCCTGCGCACCACCGTGCGCGCGATCACCAAGGGCGTGGCGCAGAAGAAGATCAACGAAACCAACCCGCTGGCGGGTCTGGCAGTCGGTATCTCTTCAGCGGTGCTCGAAGGTGCCGATACCCGTACGTGGCGCACGTTGCCGGACACCACCCAAGTGGTGCGCCTGCGTCTGAAAAAAGGTGAACATCAGGTCACCCTGCCAAGTGCCGTGGGCGGTTCGGTGGTCAAGATCAACGTCGATCAGCGTTTTCAGGTGATCACCCTGCGCGCCGTGGGCAACCAGGTATTCGCCGCGGGCCTCGCCGCTCACGTGATCCCGAGTGCTGGCGCCACCGCCGTGGCCAGTCTCAAACAACCTTAAGAACGGAGTCTTTGCATGCGCTTCAAACTCTTCGCCGTCGCCGCCCTCGCCGTGCTGGCCAGCGGCTGCGCCACCCCGCCACCACCGGAGCCGGGCAGCGCCGCGAGCAAGGTCGTGGCCATGGGCCCGCAGAAACACATCGCGGTCGGCGCCATGCGCGTCGCCCGCGAAAACGGCTTCATGACCGTCAATGTGCAGTTGACCAACACCCTCAACAGCAACAAGACCTTCTACTACCGCTTCGCGTGGCTCGGTGCGGAAGGCTTCCCGATTGCCGAAGAAGAAGTCTGGAAGAGTCAGATGATGTACGGCGCCCAGACCAGCTTCATCCAGGGCATCGCACCAACGCCCAAAGCCGTGGATTTCCGTCTTGAAATGAAGACGCCTTAAGCCCGACACCCTATTCCCGATTCAGAGAGCATTCCCATGTTTGCACGCTTTTCCTTCATCGCCGTCCTCGCCCTGCTGGCCTCCGGTTGCGCCAACACTTCGCCGACCCTGGGCAGCAAGAACATCAGCTATGGCGACACCAAGGCCGTTGAAACCGTGACCAACGAGTTCGGCTCGACCGACCTGCAGATGATCGCCGAGTCGATGACCCGCTCCCTGGCCCAGTCCGGCATTCTGCAGGGCCGTCCGGTGGTTCAGGTCTACGACGTGAAGAACAAGACCAGCGAATACATCGACACCCGCGAAATCACCACCAGCATCAAGACCCAGCTGATGAAGTCCGGCACCGCCCGCTTCGCCAGCGACAACACCGCAATGCAGAGTCAGGTCGACCAGCTCAAACTGCAAAACCAGAGCGGCCTGTACAAGAAGAGCACCGTGGCCAAGACTGGCAACATGGTCGCCGCCAAATACCGTCTTGAAGGTTCGATCAGCTCGATCGTCAAGCGCAGCAGCGACTACAAGGACGTCTTCTACAAATTCAGCCTGCAACTGATCGACGTTGAAAGCGGTCTGGCCGAGTGGATGGACGAGAAAGAGATCCGCAAAACCACGGAGCGTTAATCGATGCGCACATGGATTGGCATGATGGCCCTGGCTTGCGCGTTCAGCGTGCAAGCGGCCCCGAAAGTCGCGGTGACGGATCTGGCGTATCAGGAACGTGTGGAGCAATACATCCACATCGTTTCGGCCCAGAACAATTACCGTGAGGGTTACTACAGCGCCAGCGGTTCTTCGAGCTACAACGAGCTCGAAGCCACCACCAGCTACATCGAACAGACCGAACTGCGCAAGTTCACCGGCGACATCAAGGGTGAAATCCTGCGCACCGGCATGTTCCAGCTGGTGCAGGGCACGCCATACACCGCGTCCTCCAAGGGTGACGTCTACGACGTGATCAAGCGGATCAAGGCCGGCAACTTCAAGGGTGCCGACTACGTGCTGTTCGGCACCGTGTCGGACATCGACTTCACCCAGGACGTGAACGAGCTGGCGAACACCGACAGCTATTCAGCCGTGCTGGGCCTGACGCTGGTGGCCGATTTCAGCCTGATCAACACCAAGACCTTCGAAATCACTTCGGCCTTCACGGCGATGGGTGAAGCGCAGGACACCAAACTGGTGAACCACCGCGACATCAAGATCTCGCTCAACCGCCCACGGGTGGTGCGTGACGTGTCGAAGGCGCTGGGCGAAGACGTGGCCGGACAGCTGAGCATGCAACTTGGCGGTGGCGGTTACGAGCAACCACGTGAACCGCAGCAGCGCAACAATCTGCCGCGTGATACGGCGCCGGTGATTCTGCACTGACCGACTGCCGGAAATGAAAAAGGCGACCTTCTCAGGTCGCCTTTTTTTGCGGCTGCACGCTTTATACGGCCGCTTTGCGCAACGTCGCCATGAACGCCGCCGCGCCAATGAACAGCCCGGCAAACGTGCGGTTCATGCGTCGCTGCTGGGTCGGCGTGCGCAACAGGCGCAGCACCTTCGACGCCAGCCCGGTGTAGCCGGCCATGACGATCAGGTCGACACAGATCATGGTCGCACCGATCACCACGTACTGGATCAGCAGTGGCGCGTGAGGGTTGATGAACTGCGGCAGCACCGCGAGCATGAACACCAGCGCCTTGGGGTTGCTGATGTTCACCAGAAAACCACGGAACACCAGGGCCAGCGGTTTGCCGATCGGCCGGACCGCCGCGTCGTCACTCATGTCCATCGGCAGTGCGCGCCACTGCTTGATCGCGAGATAGACCAGGTAGGCGACACCGAACCATTTGATCGCATGGAACGCGGTGGCCGAAGCGGTGAGGATCGCGCCGACACCGGCGCCGACGATGGCAATCTGCGCAGCCAGGCCGATCTGCAGGCCCAGGGCGTTCCAGTAACCGCGCCAGAAACCGTATTGCAGGCCGCTGGACATCGACGCAATGGCGCCGGCACCCGGAGAAAGACTGATTACCCAACACGCGGCAAAAAACGCCAGCCATGTTTGAAGCTCCATCGCACACCTCGACTTCGGACTCGTGACAATCCTCAACGCTAATGCGGATTTGGCCGGATGACTACCGATTTTTGCAGGATGTTGCGGCCGCCGACCAACGTGGCCGGCGGCCGATCACTTTTCGAAACCGCTGGAAGGGAAGACATCCGTACCGCGCCAGCGTCGCACCGAACGCTGGAAGAACAGGCTGTTGGGTACCTGCACCATGGCGCTGCCGGTGCCGAGTTCTTCGGCTTCGATCAGCGTGGTGTAGAGCAGATTGATCGCCACCACCCGGCCTTTGACGCCGGGCTTGTCGGTGGTGTCCACCAGCTCCACCACATCGCCCAGACGAAACGGGCCGACGGTGAAGATCAGAATCGCGCAGAGCAGGTTCGACAGCACACTCCACATGGCGAAGAACGCCACCGCCGCCACCGCGACGAAGCCCGACAGCGCGGTCCACAGCACCGTGGCCGACACCCCGAGGCGTTCCAGCACGAAGATCAACGCGCTGCCCATGATCAGCCAGCGCAGGCCACCGCGCAGCGGCATCAGCAGCTGCGGAGGGAAGGGGTACTTCTCGCCCAGGCGAGTCAGGAATCGGGCGACGACACGCTGGGTGAAGTAACCGGCCAGCAGGATCAGCAGAATCTGCACGCCGAGCCAGATCGGCTCGACCCACATCGCCGGCAATGGAAGTTTGAAGGCTTCCATCAGGACAACGCCTCCAGCTCCGCCTGCATGCTTTCCAGCGTTTCCAGGGCTTCCATCCACGCTTCTTCAAGCTCGCCTTCGCGGACTTTCAGCTTGGCCTGTTCGGCCAGCAGGTCGCGCAATTCGTTCTTGCGCGCCGGCTCGTAGATGTCGCTGTCGCCGAGGCTGGCATCGACCTTGGCCAGTTTCTCGTGCAGCTTGCCCAACTCGGCTTCGAGCTTGTCGGCCTCACGCTTGTGCGGCGCCAGTTGCTGACGCAATGCAGCGGCGGCCTGACGCTGGGCCTTCTTGTCGGTCTTGTCCGGGTTGACCGGCGTGTTGCTGACCGGGGCGTTGCGCTGGCGGTATTCGACCAGCCAACGGGCGTAGTCTTCGAGGTCGCCATCGAACTCCTCGACCTTGCCGTCCGCGACCAGGAAGAAGTTGTCGGTGGTGCTCTTGAGCAAATGCCGATCGTGGGAAACCACCAGCACCGCACCGCTGAACTCCTGCAACGCCATGGTCAGCGCCAGGCGCATTTCCAGATCCAGGTGGTTGGTCGGTTCGTCGAGCAGCAACAGGTTCGGCCGCTCCCAGGCGATCAACGCCAGGGCCAGACGGGCCTTTTCGCCACCGGAAAAATTCAGCACCGGCTCGTCGATCCGCGCGCCACGGAAGTCGAAACCACCGAGGAAGTCGCGCAGGGTCTGTTCGCGCTCGGTCGGCGCCAGACGCTGCAAGTGCAGCAACGGGCTGGCCTTGGCGTCCAGCGAGTCGAGCTGATGCTGGGCGAAGTAACCGACCACGGTGTTCTCACCGCGAGTCAGGCGCCCGGCCAGCGGTTCGAGTTCGCCGGCGAGGTTCTTGATCAGGGTCGACTTACCCGCGCCGTTGGGGCCGAGCAAGCCGATCCGCGCGCCGGGGGTCAGTTGCAGCTTGACCTTCTCCAGCACGGTTTTCTCGCCGTAACCCAAGCGCGCATCGGACAGGTCGATCAGCGGGCTGGAGATCTTGGTCGACTCGCGGAACACGAAATCGAACGGCGAATCGACGTGGGCCGCCGACAGCTCCTCCATCCGCTCCAGGGCCTTGATCCGGCTCTGGGCCTGACGGGCCTTGGTGGCCTGGGCCTTGAAGCGGGCGATGTAGCTTTCCATGTGCGCACGCTGCGCCTGTTGCTTCTCGTAGGCCTGTTGCTGCTGGGCCAGACGTTCGGCACGGGCGCGTTCGAACGCGGTGTAGCCGCCACGGTAGAGCGTCAGCTTGCGCTGATCGACGTGGGCCACGTGATCGACCACTTCATCCAGGAAATCCCGGTCGTGGGAAATCAGCAGCAAGGTGCCGGGGTAACTTTTCAGCCACTCTTCGAGCCAGATGATGGCGTCGAGGTCCAAGTGGTTGGTCGGTTCGTCGAGCAGCAGCAGGTCTGATGGGCACATCAAAGCCTGCGCAAGGTTCAGACGCATCCGCCAGCCACCGGAGAAATCTCCTACCTGACGATCCATCTGCTCGTTGGTGAAACCGAGACCGGCGAGCAGCTTGCGCGCCCGCGCATCGGCGGTGTAGCCGTCAGCGCTGTCGAGTTCGGCGTGCAGGCGGGCCAGCGCGGTGCCGTCATGGGCCTCTTCGGCTGCTGCGAGCTCGCGCTGTACTTCGCGCAGACGCAGGTCGCCGTCCAGCACATAGTCGACCGCCAGGCGCTCGAGCGTGTCGACCTCCTGGCGCATGTGGGCGATACGCCAGTCGGCCGGCAGCAGGCAGTCGCCGGAGTCCGGGTGCAACTCACCGCGGAGCAAGGCGAACAGGCTGGATTTGCCGGCGCCGTTGGCACCGATGAGGCCGGCTTTGTGGCCGGCGTGCAGGGTCAGCTCGGCGTCTTCTAGCAGACGTTGCGGGCCACGCTGTAAAGTCAGGTTCTGAAGTCGGATCATAATGGCGGCGGAGTCTACCAGCTTCCCCCGCAACTGGCGCGAGTAGCACGATGTCCTCTGACCTGTGGAGCTTTGCCCTTGCCGTCTACGCCCGTCCCGGCGTGGAGGATGCCTGCCTGCGCCTGCAATCGGCGGGGGCCAACGTGTGCCTGATGCTGTGCGGTTTATGGCTGGAACAACGCGATGCAACCTGTGACGAGGTACGTGCTCGACAGCTTCTGGAGCTGACAGAGCCTTGGGACCGGGAAGTGGTGCAGCCATTACGCGCATTGCGCATGCAGTGGAAAACCCTGGCCGACACCGATCCGGTGCTCGAGGGGATGCGCGAGCAGATCAAAGGATTGGAACTTGAGGCGGAGCGTGCGCTGCTGTCACGACTGGAAGGCGCCGCGCAAGGCTGGAAGCGTAATTCGAAGGAATCGAGTGACTGGCTGCAAGTGCTGGCCGGCCTGGCGGCCAACCTGAACCGCGACGCGCTGCAAGTGCTGCGCGTCGCGGCGACCGGCGCTTAGGAAGCGCTGGACGGGTTGCTGGCGACGCTCGACACCGGCGCCGACGATGGCGTGGTTGCGGTGGTCGAGGTAGTGGCGGCGGATGCAGGAGCTGCGGTCGGAGCCGGGGTTGCCGCTGCGGCAGGTTTGGCAGCAGGCGCAGTGGCCGGTTTCGCTGCAGCTGGTTTTGCTGCTGGCTTGGCAGCGGCAGGCTTTTTCACCGCAGGTTTTGCAGCAGGTTTCGCTGCTGGTTTGGCGGCCGGTTTGGCAGCGGTCGCTGGCTTGGCGGCAGTCGTTGCAGGCTTCGCTGCAGCAGCCGGTTTGGCCGCTGGTTTTGCAGCAGGTTTGGCCGCAGCTTTTACCGCAGGCTTGGCCGCTGGTTTCGCTGCAGCTTTGGCAGCAGGTTTGGCAGCAACCGGTTTGGCAGCGGTTTTCGCCGCAGGCTTGGCAGCAGCCGTTTTGACGGCTGGTTTAGCGGCGGCTTTCACGGCTGGTTTTGCTGCCGGTTTAGCGGCCACTTTGGTGGCTGGCTTGGCAGCAGGTTTTGCAGCGGCGGTTCTTGCCGGAGCCGCTTTCGCAGCAGCGGTTTTCGCCGCAGGTTTGGCGGCTGGTTTTGCTGCAGCCGGCTTCGCGGCAGCTGGTTTGGCCGCTGTGGTTTTGGCCGCCGGTTTGGCAGCGCTGGCTGCAGCGGGTTTCTTCGCGGCTGGTTTTGCGGCGGCTTTGGCAGGGGCTTTCGCAGCAGGTTTGGCGGCCGCTTTTTTCACAGGCGCCGCTGCCGGTTTGGCCGAACGCAGGGACAACGCCTTGCCGACGGCTTCTTGAACACGACCGACACCCTGCGCCAGTTTCAGGCTTTCCTGGGCATCGCGCTTGAGTTGCAGAATGTAGCCGCGAGTATCGGACTGACGCTCCTTCAGCGCATCGAGCAGGTCTTCGAGTTCCTTCACGGCAGCCTTGGCCTTGGTCTGCGCCTTGGCTTTACCGGCTGCTGCTGCGTCCTGCAATTTGGTGCGGGATTTGTGCAGTTTTTCTTGCGCCTTGCCGCGTTGCTTTTCCAGTTTGGCGAGCAGTTTTTCAGCATCAGCCAAGGCTTGGGAGCAAGCGTTTTCCAGATGCTCGAGCAAGCTGCCCGAGAGTTGTTGGAGTAAATGCAACGGAGTGTTTACAGGCTTCTTGGTGGCCGACATGGTTTACCTCCTGGCTGACGTGAGTGCGGCTCATACTAGACCTCTGCTGCTACCGCCGCTAGGGCATGTTGACAGTATCGAAAGCACTCGGTTGCAGGCTTGCGAAAAACTTCTGCGCATTGGCAAAAGCAGTTCACCGTTGCAGACGTTCGCGCTGGCATAATCCACCGCAATTCAGGACGGAGAGTGCCCATGTCGCGCTACCTTTTTTTATCCCTCTGCATGTTCTTTTCGGCGGTCCAGGCCGACGAAAAAAACACCGCGAACGATGCCCATGATCTGGCCTACAGTCTCGGCGCGAGCCTCGGTGAACGGCTGCGTCAGGAGGTTCCGCAACTGCAGATCCAGGCATTGATCGAAGGCTTGCAACAGGCTTATCAAGGCAAGCCTCTGGCATTGAGCGAAGCGCGGATCGAACAGATTCTGGCCGATCACGAATCGCAGACGGCCGAGCACGCGACCATGCCTTCAAGTGATGCGGCAATGGAAAACGAGCAGCGCTTTCTCACGGCGGAAAAGGCCAAGCCCGGCGTAAAGGAGCTGGCTGACGGCATTCTGTTGACCGAGCTGACCCCGGGAACTGGCGCAAAAGCCGGCCCCGACGGAAAAGTACAGGTGCTGTATATCGGACGGCTGCCGGACGGCACCGTGTTCGACCAGAACACTCAGCCGCAGTGGTTCAATCTCGACAGCGTGATCGCCGGATGGCGCACCGCGTTGCAAAACATGCCGGTGGGCGCGAAGTGGCGCCTGGTGATTCCATCGGATCAGGCTTACGGCGCCGACGGTGCCGGCGACTTGATCGCGCCATTCACACCGCTGGTGTTCGAAGTCGAATTGCGCGGCGCGACCAGTTGATCGCCCAATAAAAAACGGTGCGTTTGGGGCGCACCGTTTGTGTGTCTTGCAGGGTCGGCTCAGGCCTGAACCGAATCCTCTTCCTTGTGGGCGGTGTGCAGCACTTCGATCAGGCAGTCTTCCAGTTCGAAGCGTTCGTGAAGCAGGCCGCCCAGCTCCTTGAATTTCTCCGCAACGCATTTGCCTTCATCGCAAAGGTCGTTGAACGCGAGCAGTTTTTCGGTGATGACATCGATCCGCGGATAGATCGTCTCGGCCAGTTCCAGGCCGCGCTTGTCATTGAAGGCCTTGGCCTCGCCCGTCAGCTGTTCGTAGATCTCGAAGTGCCCCGCCGAAACGTAATCGACCAGCACACCGCAGAATTCCTGCAAAGGCTTTCGATCCTCGGATAGCGACTGAGGTTTGGCACCCAGCTTGTCGTAAGCGGCGATCAGTTCCTCACGCTCCTGGAGCCAGCGGTCGATCAGCAGATGAACTCCACCCCAACGTTCCTGAGCATTCTGACAACTTTCGAGCATGGCGATCTCTCTTCCCTTGTGGGTCATGCTGCCCTGCACCTGCGCCTCTTTCTTTGGCTGTTGCTTTGAGAGGCGGGCAGGCAGAGTGTCACCGAGCAACATAAATCCAATGACACGTGCGGGCCAGATTATGCCCGCACGCCTATGGCTTCAAGGTACGCAGGAGAGAAAGTTCATACAAGTGTTTAATCCCCGGCCAATGCCCGGTGCGACGGTTCGCCGCTGAGCGGTCGTTGCAGAGCGCTCCAGGCCAGGCGCAGCAATTGATAAACCGCCAGGATCGACATGGCGACGAAGAACAGCAGACTCCACTCCGGAATGCTCAGATCGAACAGCGTCCAGGACAATTGCGCGCAATCCTCGCTGTCATTGAACATCCGCCCCAATGCGCAGAGCCAGGGAAGGTGGCTGAACAACTCTTGCGCGCCGGGCGCGCACTGCGCCAGGTGATGCAGCGAATCACTCTGCAGCAGTACCTGTCGCCAGGCCGCCATCGTGCCGCCGAGGCTGGCCGACAGCGCACCGAACCAGTAGAGCGACAGACCGAAGCGTCCGGGCCCATGCACGGCCGCCACGCCACAGCAGGCGGTAAGGACACTCAGAAAGAGTCGCTGCACCAGACACAGGCTGCACGGCATGAGGCCGACCGTGTATTCAAGGTAGTAGGAAGCTCCCAGCGCCAGGATTCCCGCCGTGAAAACCATAAAGAACAGGGAGCGTGAGCAGGTCGCCGACATGGCTTATCCGTAACAATAAAGACAGGCAGTTACGGTAGAGGAAAGGGCCTCGGCCTTTCAAGGCGGGCCACTGGCGACACTTCACCAGAAGTGTAGGGAAATCCCGACAAGCGCGAGAGGAATGGATGTAGTCCCTTGTAGGACTTTGCCCAAGAAGAGAAAAGACGGTAACTATTCAGTCAAGAACATGAGCGAGGGAGCGTACTCCCTCGTCCATTCAGGCATGAGCCTGGACCGGTAACGGCGAGGCCAGCAGACGCTCATCCAGCAGACCGAGCCCTTCCTGGAACAGCTGGTTACTGCGATCGGTATCGCCGAGTCGAGCCAGCAACCGCGCCAGTTCCGCACAGGCCTCCGGATTGCGCTGCGTGCGCAGGCTGCTTTCCAGATAGTCCCTCGCCTTGCCCCACAGACTGGCTTGCAGGCACAGTCGACCGAGCGTCAGCAGCAGACTCGGGTCGGCGGGATGATCCTTGAGCCAGCCTTCGGCGGTTTGCAGTTGACGCGCGGGATCGCTGCCGCGCACCAGACCATAGAGCCGCGCAAGGTGGCTGTCGTACTTGCGCTTGAGGGCGCCGCGCAATACCTCTTCAGCTTCGACCTGGGCTCCCAACTGGCGCAGTTGCTCGGCGTAGGCCAGAACCAGAGGCGGCTCGTGGCGCTGCGACGAGGTCAATTGCTGCCAGGCGCGATTGAGCGACTGCAGACCGACCGTGCCATCTTCCTCGCGATGTGCTGCCAGCGAGAGGTTCTCCCCCCAGGCGCGACGTTCCAGTTCGGCCAGTTCGGCGGAGGGCAGGACTTTGTCCTTGCGCAACTCGGGCAACAGCCGAATGACTGCCGACCAGTCGCCACGTTGTTGATGCAGGCGCTGCAACTGACGCAGGGTCTGAACGTTGTGCGGGTGACGCTCGCGCATGGCCTGCAGGGTCACCAGTGCGCCATCCGTATCACCACGGTCGGTTTGCAGTTGCGCGTGGTTCAAGGCAATCGCCAGTTCAGCCTGTGGCTGGCGCTCAAGGGCACGCTCCAGCAACCGATCACTTTCTTCGTAGTTGCCTTGCTCGTTGGCGGCACGGGCGGCACCGAGGTAATACAGCAATGGCTGGCGCTCGGCCTCGGCAGCCCGGTAGAGATGGCGCTGCGCACTGGCCCAGCGACCTTCAGCCAGATCCAGCTGACCGTGTTCGATCGCCACTTGTACGCGGCGACTGCGATTGCGCCGCGACCAGGGATTGACTACGCCACCGGACGTCAGCACCAGTTCGACCAAGGTCTTGATGCCCCAGATCAACAGCCACAGCACCGCCACCAGTGCCAGGGTCGCCCAAAGGCTCGACTCATAGCGGAAGCTTTTGTAAGCCACCAACACGTAACCGGAATGCTCGGCAATTGCCAGACCGAGGGCCGCCGTCGCAGCGATCACCAGAAACACGATGACATACAGGCGCTTCATGGCGTGGCCTCCTGCGCGGTGGCGGCAGGTTTGGCGAAGGGTTTCACCGAGTCTTCAGCGTTGACGTTACGGCGCTCGAGGTAGGCCTGTACCGCGCTGAGGGTGCCCGCCAGATCCGGGGTGACCACCGTAACCGGTTGCTTGCTCAGCTCCGCCACCTGCTCGAGCATGATTTTGCTCTGCGGATTGTCCGGGTTGAAGTTGCCCTTGAGCACATCCCGCGCTTCAGTCAGCGCCTGGGTATACACCGCGGCCTGGCCGTTGAGCGCCGCCCATTGCGCCTGCTCCAGCGAAAGACTGAGGGCCAGGCGCACCTGGCTCAGACTCTGCCCGGCGAGCAGTGGCCTTACGTTTTTATCGGCGTTGAAATCAATGCGGATGTAGCGCGAGATCTGATCCCACCACTGCGACCAGCGGCTGGCGCCGTCGCCATCGGCGGTCAGGCCCAGCAGCGAATCGCCGCGATCCTTGTATTCGGGCGCCAGCTCGGTGAGCCCGATGACCTGATCGCGCAGTGCGCCCAGCTTCAGGAACAGGCCGGTACGATCGGGCTGCTCGGTACTGCGCAACGCCACCAGGGTTTTCGCCACTTGTTCACGCGCGGCAAACGAACCCGGATCATTTTGTTCCTTCAGGATCTCGTCGGCCCCCTGCACCAGCGCCTGAGCGCTGCTGATGTCCTGCAGGGCCGAAAGACGCAGGCTGGCCAGACGCAACAGATGCTCGGCCTCTGCCAGACGCCAGTCCTTGCGGCTGGCCCCGAGGACGGTTTCCAGGCGCTGATTGAGGCGCTGCTGATCACCTTGAAGCTGGGTCACCAGACGCTGGCGCTCGGCGAGCTCGTCAGCGCCCGGCAGTTGTCCGAGACGCTCGGTCAGACGTTGCTCGTTGAGTTTCAGGTTCTGGGCCTGATCATTCAACGCCTGCACCTGACTCAATTGCTCCTGAGTGTTGGCTTGCAGGTGCCGCACCTGCCAGACACCCCAGCCACCCACCGCTATACCGGCGGCGCCCAGCAGCAGCGCGACAATGGCCAATCCGTTGCCTCGGCGCGGTTCGGTGGCCGGTGGCGGTGCATCAACCGGTGCGTCGATCACAGGTTGGACGTCATCTTTAGGCAAGGCTGTTTCGCTCACGTATCCATCCTTTGCATTAGGGAACGGGCACGGGATGCTCCCGTAACGCCGTCAGCAAGGCCGCGGCACTCGCGCCGCGGCAATCCACAACTGTTTGGGCCCCGGCGGCACGTGCCTGCCCGGCGACCCTTGGGCTTGGAACAAACAACGGCAACTGCGCCAGCACCGGCCATGTGTCGCCGGCCAATTGGCGCAGGTGCTCAAAACCCTGTCCACTGCTGACCACCAGCCCGTTCAGGCGTTCCGCCGCAATCCGTCGGGGCAGTTCCTGCGCCGGATAGTCCGGCAGGTCACGGCGATACATTTCCAGATACTCGACACTAGCACCAAGCTCGCGCAGGCGCTCGGCCAGCAGCTCGCGACCGCCCTCTCCGCGCAGGATCAACACCCGTGCGCCGGGCCGTGCAACGGCGTCGAGCAGACGCGGCAATTGCAGCAAGGCTTCACTGTCATCGCCCTCGTCCGGGCAATGCGCATCGAGACCCCGATCCTGAAGAATCTGCGCCGTCGCCGCACCCACGCTGAACCAGGGTATGGCCGGCACGGCATCTATCATCTGCACAGCGATGCGCGCCGCCGGCTTGCTGACCACGATCACCGCGCTGTAGCGCGACAACCCGGCAAACGTCTGGCGCATTGTGTCAGAGACCGGCAGCGGCGCGATTTCCAAAAGCGGCAGGCAACTGCTGAAAATCCCCTGCCCGGCCAGCACCTCGGCCAGCGCCTCGCAATCGTCCGCGGGGCGCGTCAGCAGCAGGCGCCAGGCCGTCACTCGTGACCTGCCTCGCCGTAGACCGCCTTGAGAATGTCGTCGGCACCCTGGCGGAGCAAATCTTCAGCAACTTGCACGCCCAGCGCTGCAGCGTCAGAGCGCGGCGCCCGGGCTTCGGCACTCAGCAGCTTGCCGCCGCTCGGTTCGCCGACCAGGCCACGCAGCCACAATTGCTCGCCTTCAAGCACGGCGTAGCAGGCGATCGGCACCTGGCAGCCGCCATTCAGGTGTTTGTTGAGGGCACGTTCGGCGCTCACACGGTCAGCCGTATCGGCGTGATGCAAAGGCGCGAGCAAGGCGTGGATTTCAGTGTCGGCGCTGCGGCATTCGATACCGACGGCGCCCTGGCCACCGGCCGGCAGGCTGTCGTCGACACTGATTGCGCAGGTGATGCGATCTTCGAAACCGAGGCGAATCAGACCGGCCGCCGCGAGGATGATCGCGTCGTACTCGCCGGCATCGAGCTTGGCCAGACGGGTGTTGACGTTGCCGCGCAGGAAACGGATTTCCAGGTCGGGACGACGGGTCAGCAACTGTGCCTGGCGACGCAGGCTGGAGGTGCCGACGATACTGCCGGCCGGCAACGCGTCGAGGCTGGAACAGGTATTGGAGACAAACGCGTCGCGCGGATCTTCGCGCTCGCAGATGCAGAACAGACCGAGGCCTTCAGGGAAATCCATCGGCACGTCTTTCATCGAATGGACGGCAATGTCGGCTTCGTTTTCCAGCAGCGCGGTTTCCAGCTCCTTGACGAACAGGCCCTTGCCGCCGATTTTCGACAGGGGCGAATCGAGCAGCTTGTCGCCGCGACTGACCATGGGCACCAGCGTCACCAGCAGTCCCGGGTGGGCTGCTTCCAGACGGGCTTTGACGTATTCGGCCTGCCAGAGGGCCAGTGCACTTTTGCGGGTGGCGATGCGGATTTCGCGAGAGGACATGGATCAATCCGTACTGAATAGATACGGCGGATAATAACAGCTCAGCCAAATCCACTTTGACCTGAATCAGAAACGGCGTGGCCTCCCTGGCCGGCAATGCCTGGTGAATGGAAAAACGAGCCGCCCGACGCCAGCGGACTAAAGCCCTTGCATCATCTTGCGCACGCCCGCCACATGCCGGCGGCTGACGATCAGCGCGTCACCGTTCAGGCCCTTGAGGAACAACTGGAAGTGGCCCAGCGGGGTGCGTTGCAGCCGCTCGATGCGGTCGCGGGCGACCAGCGCATTGCGGTGGATCCGCACGAAGCGCTCGCCGAACTCGTCTTCCAGTGCCTTGAGGGGCTCGTCCAGCAGGACTTCACCGGTTTCATGGCGCAGGGTCACGTATTTGTGATCGGCAATGAAATACACCACCTGGTCCAGCGGGATCAGCTCGATGCCCTTGCGGGTTCGGGCGCTGATGTGGCTGCGGGGGCCATTGCCGCTTTCCGCGGCAGGACGAGTCAGGGCCGATAGCTGAGCCCGATTCGGACGTTCGGCCCTTTTCAGGGCTTCCTGCAGATGTTCGGTTCGCACGGGTTTCACCACATAGCCCACGGCGCTGGCCTGCAGGGCTTCCACGGCAAATTCATCGGGACCTGCGCAAAACACCACGGCTGGCGGTGTTTCACGTTCGCACAGACGGGCAGCCACCTGCAGGCCGTCGAGGCCCGGCATGCGGATATCAAGGAGCACGATATCCGGCTTGTGGCTGTCGATCAGTGCCAACGCCTCTTCGCCATTGGTGGCGCTGGGCTCCAGGACTGTGTAGCCCTCGAGCTCGCTCACCATTCGGGCGAGGCGCTCGCGGGCCAGTGGTTCGTCATCAACGATCAGGACATTCATATTGCGCTGGATTCCTGCGTGAGTCTCGCACAAGGATAGCGTAGACAAGTGGAGTGACGTCCGTCACCGCGATCCACGCTAAGACTAGCGCGAGCGCCAAAAAGTGCCGTACGTCGGCCGGCAATATTTGCCGGCACCCGGGACGCACCCCTCAAGGCTCGCGCCTGTCTGCGTTTTACGCAGGGTATGCCGATGGTCAAAACACCCACCCCTCTCTTCTTATAGTCGGCTGCCAGACCTTTGCACGATCCACAGTCGCGCCGACCCTTAGTCCTACTGTAGACGCTTGCCGGGCCGATATTGCTCAATCGGAAAATATCCTTGCGCAAATCCCCCGGAACCGGCGGTGACTATGAACGCAGAGATGAGAAAAAAACGTATCGACCAGTGTCAGCGACAGGATTGGCAACCCTGTTATTATCCGCGCCAGCGTTTCACGCCTTCTTTCTTCAAGCCGATACGAGCGAATTCATGAGCACTGACAAGACCAATCAGTCCTGGGGCGGCCGCTTCAGTGAACCCGTCGACGCCTTCGTCGCCCGCTTCACCGCCTCCGTCACTTTCGACCAGCGCCTGTATCGCCACGACATCATGGGCTCGATTGCCCACGCCACCATGCTGGCCAAGGTCGGTGTGCTGACGGATGCCGAGCGCGACAGCATCATCGATGGCCTGAAGACCATCCAGGGCGAAATCGAGGCCGGCCAGTTCGACTGGCGCGTGGACCTCGAAGACGTGCACATGAACATCGAGGCACGCCTGACAGACCGCATCGGCATCACCGGCAAGAAACTGCACACCGGCCGCAGCCGCAACGACCAGGTCGCCACCGACATCCGCCTGTGGCTGCGCGACGAGATCGACCTGATTCTGGCCGAGATCACCCGCCTGCAAAAAGGCCTGCTGGAGCAGGCCGAGCGCGAAGCCGCGAGCATCATGCCGGGCTTCACCCACCTGCAGACCGCGCAACCGGTGACCTTCGGGCACCACATGCTGGCCTGGTTCGAAATGCTCAGCCGCGACTACGAGCGTCTGGTCGACTGCCGCAAGCGCACCAACCGCATGCCGCTGGGCAGCGCCGCGCTGGCCGGCACCACCTACCCGATCGACCGCGAATACACCGCACAGCTGTTGGGCTTCGACGCTGTCGGCGGCAACTCGCTGGACAACGTGTCGGATCGCGACTTCGCCATCGAATTCTGCTCGGCCGCCAGCATCGCGATGATGCACCTGTCGCGCTTCTCCGAAGAGCTGGTGCTGTGGACCAGCGCGCAGTTCCAGTTCATCGATCTGCCGGACCGTTTCTGCACCGGCAGCTCGATCATGCCGCAAAAGAAAAACCCCGACGTGCCAGAGCTGGTACGTGGCAAGACCGGCCGTGTGTTCGGCGCCCTGATGGGCCTGCTGACCCTGATGAAAGGCCAGCCACTGGCCTACAACAAGGACAATCAGGAAGACAAGGAACCGCTGTTCGACGCCGCCGATACCCTGCGCGACTCGCTGCGTGCCTTTGCCGACATGATCCCGGCGATCAAACCGAAACACGCAATCATGCGTGAAGCGGCACTGCGCGGTTTCTCGACCGCCACTGACCTGGCCGACTACCTGGTACGCCGTGGCCTGCCGTTCCGTGACTGCCACGAGATCGTTGGCCACGCGGTAAAGTACGGCGTCGACACCGGCAAGGATCTGGCGGAGATGAGCCTGGAAGAACTGCGTCAGTTCAGCGACCAGATCGAGCAGGACGTGTTTGCCGTACTGACCCTGGAAGGCTCGGTGAATGCCCGTGACCACATCGGCGGGACTGCGCCGGCACAGGTCAAGGCAGCCGTTGCTCGCGGTCAGGCATTGATCGCCAGCCGCTAAAAGCATCGCGGGCAAGTCGAGTTGTCGACTTGCCCGCGAACTTGCTCAAGGTTTTCTACTTTTTGGCGGCGATCATCGCCAAAAACGCCGGCATCGCTGCTTCCTTGTCCGCCGCAATCTTCTGCACATGCGGATTCTGCTCAAGTCGCTCCAGCAACGCCTTGGCCTTCGGCATGTCCGCCAGCAGATCCAGACCGAACAGTTTGTGCCCCACCGCAGCCGCCAGCGGCACGCTGTAGAGAAAGTACAAATCCGCAATGCTCAGGCGGTCGCCCGCCACATACGGGGCGAACTTGCCGTGGCGTCCCAGGGCCGCAAAGCCCAGCAGCAATTCAGCCTTGGTTTTTTCCTTGATCGCCTCCGGCAGCGCCGTGCCGAAAAACGCTTCGCCGTAACAGGCACGGGCCGGCAGCTCGATATACAGCTCGATCTCCTTGGCCACCGCCAGCACCTGAGCCCGCGCGAACGGTTCCGTCGGCAGCAGCGGGACGCCCCTCTGGCTGCTTTCGAGGTATTCGAGCATCACCATCGTTTCATTGATGTAGCCGCCTTCGGCCCCCAGCACCGGGACCTTGCCGCGCGGGCTGATGGCCAGAGATTCAGGCGTAGGCGTCGGGTAGAACGTGACCTCTTCGAACGGCAGGCCTTTTTCCAGCAGCGCCAGTTTGACCATGTTGTAGTAGTTGCTGACTGAGAATCCGTAGAGCTTGAACATCACATAGCCTCCAGGCCGTGCGGGGTGGGCAGTGCCTGTTTATAGATCGCCCCGGGGATTCGTGCCAGCAGCATCACGCCGCTGAATGCGGGTAAACTGGCGCCTTTCCTTGAGGAGCCTGCCATGAGCGAGCCGACTGACATCGACAATGATGAAGAAGAGTTCACCGAATCGACGCTGATCGAAGCGATCGAGAACCAGATCGAAAGCGACAACCCGCCAGCGGCCAAGGCAACCTTCAACAAGCTGACCCTGGTCGGCTACGAGCGCGAAGACATTCTGAACCTGATGGCCCATGTGCTGGCCTACGAAATCGACGCGATGCTCGACGATGACCGCGCGTTCGATACCGAGTGGTACGAAACGGCGCTGCGCGCTCTGCCGGAACTGCCACCGGAAAAGCAGTAAACGGCCGCTCCTGTGGGAGCAGACCTGCTCCCACACAATTTGTCACCCATCTCTGCGGCCTTCTCCCGCCCTCTGACTACACTGGAATCCACCCCGGGACAAAAACCCTGGCACGCGTACTGGACAGGCCGCGCCGGCAGGTTCACCTTAGGGGCGCTGTCGTCCAATTCCTAGAAAGTCTGGAGTCCTTATGTCGCTTACCCCTGAGTTGGTTGCCGAACTGGAAGTCCTCGCACTCTTCAACCTGGACAGTTCCCAGGAAGGTCTGAAAATTCATCAGACCGCTGCCCCGAAGCACATTGCCGCTGCACAACGCCTGTTCGAAAAAGAACTGACAGACCAGCCTGATGGCGGTTACCTGACCAGCCTCGGTCGCGATGCCGCACAGAACGTGCAAACCGTACTGACGATTCTCAAAGAGCAACAAACCGCCTGATCCTCCCGACTTTGCCCACGGAAACCCCTGCCACGGGATTTCCGCGGGCCAGCCATGAACGTCGCCCCTCGCCGCGCGATAGAAATCTGACGTCAAAAAAACAAATTCAGCTTAAAACTCCTGCCGCTCAGGCGCTAAACTCCCGGACACCCGAGACCCCTTGCCTCCGAGCCCTGCGCGCCGGTTTGAGCCGACATGACCCTCACCCATGAAATCCGCCCCGACCTGGACGAAGGCATCGACCGCAAGGTTCTCAGCCAGCTGCGTGCACGCTTTCTCAAACTCAATGAAGGCCGCCTGAACCGGGCCCTCGAAGGCCTGTCGACACGCCAGCAAAGCGTGCTGACCCTGTTACCGCTGTTTTTCCACGTCAATCATCCGCTGTTGCCCGGCTATGTCTCGGGCAGCACGCCGGCCGGACTGTCGAATTACGAACCGGACGCCGATGCACTCGCCGAAGCCCAGCGCCTGACGCGTTCGTTTTCCTACAAGCCGCGCCATGGCAGCAATCCGCCACGGCCTATTCATGGTTTGTACCTGATGGGCAGCCTCGGCACCCTGGCCCAGGCCGACCAGAGCGACATGGACGTGTGGGTGTGCCACGCCCCCGACCTGAGCGACAGTGAACTGGCCGAGCTGCGTAAAAAGTGCCAGTTGCTCGAAACCTGGGCCGCCAGCCAGGGCGCGGAGGCGCATTTCTTCCTGATCGACCCGGCACGCTTCGTCAAAGGCGAGCGCGATACCCAGCTCAGCTCCGAAGATTGCGGCACCACTCAGCACTATCTGCTGCTGGACGAGTTCTACCGCACCGCGATCTGGCTGGCCGGGCGTACGCCGATCTGGTGGCTGGTGCCGGTTTACGAAGAACGTGCCTACGACGCGTACACCCACACCCTGATTTCCAAGCGTTTCATCCGCAACGATGAAACCCTCGACCTCGGCCCCCTGGCCCACATTCCGCCGGGCGAGTTCGTGGGCGCCGGGCTGTGGCAACTGTTCAAGGGCATCGAGTCGCCTTACAAGTCGGTGCTCAAGCTGCTGCTGATCGAGGTCTACGCCAGCGAACATCCGCAGGTGCAATGCCTCAGCCTGCGCTTCAAGCAGGCCGTATTCGCCAATCGGCTGGATCTCGACGAGCTGGATCCGTACATGGTGGTTTACCGCCGGATCGAGGAGTACCTCACTGCGCGCAACGAGCCGGAACGGCTGGAGCTGGTGCGTCGGGCGCTGTACCTCAAGATCAACCGCAAGCTCACCGGCAACAGCCGCACCCAGAGCTGGCAGCGCTCATTGCTGGAAAGACTGGCCAGCGAATGGCACTGGGACCAGCGGCAACTGGCACTGCTCGACAGCCGCAGCCAGTGGAAAGTCCGCCAGGTCAGTGCGGAGCGCCGTGCCCTGGTCAACGAGCTGAACTACAGCTACCGCTTCCTGACCCAGTTCGCCCGCACCGAACAGACCGTGAGCCTGATCAACAAGCGCGACCTCAACGTTCTCGGCCGGCGCCTGTACGCCGCATTCGAACGCAAGGCCGACAAGGTCGAGTTCATCAACCCCGGCATCGCCCCTGACCTGGCTGAAGACACCCTGACCCTGGTGCAGTCGCCGAACAAAAAGGAGCCCGGCCAAACCCAATGGGGCCTGTACAACGGCAGTCTCACGGCGCTGGAGTGGGAGCATTTCGCTCCGATCAAGCGCTGCCGGCATCTGTTGGAGCTACTGACCTGGTGTCACCGCAACGGCGTGATCGACAGCAGCACACGACTGGCGCTGCACCCCGGCACCAGCGACATGAGCGAGTTCGAGCTGTTCAATTTGCTCGGCAGCCTGCAACAGAGCATTGCCCTGCCCCTGACCACGGTTGCAGAAGAACCACTGCTGCGCGCCAGTGTGCCGAGCGAGGTGCTGATGCTGGTGAATGTCGGGGTCGACCCGCTCAAGCATCACCGCGACCTGAACATCCTCATGACCACCGAGCGCACCGATTCCCTGAGTTATGCCGGGGTCCGCGAGAACCTCGTACTGACCCTCGATCAGGTCACGCTCAACAGCTGGAACGAAGTGCTGGTCAACCGCTTCGACGGCCCGCACGCGCTGCTCGACTGCCTGCGCGATTACCTCAACAACCTGCCGCGCGGACCGCAGCAGCCATCGCTGCGGGTACGTTGCTTCTGCCACAACCGCGCGCAATTCATCGCCCGCCGGGTAGAAGAAATCGTCGATACCGCGCAGACCCTGTTGCTCAGCGACTTGAATCACCGCTACCTGATCCAGGTGCAGCAGCACTATCACGTGCTGGAGCTGGTGCCGGGCCAGGTCAACCACGTCGCCCTCGCCACCCTGCCGGCGCTGCTCGATTATCTGGGCGAGGAACAGCCACGCTATAGCCCGCTGCACCTGGACCCGATGGCACTGGAAGACCACGACCTGGCGTTGACCCTGCCGATGGGCCAGCCCGAATGCATACAGGTGTTCTACCGGATCATCGAGCAAACAGCCGAGCTGTACGTACTCGACGAATTCAATGCGCTGTGGCAACAGCACTTGCCCTACCACGACGAGCAAAGCCTGTTGGTGCCGTTGCAGCGGTTCCTGCAATCGATCCAGTTCCGGCGCGAAGCGCTGCTGCCGATGGATGCGAGCCAGGCCGCCAGCCTCGAAATCTTGTATTACCAGTTATTGCCATCAGGGCCCGGACGCGCGCGACGGGTGGAAATGCGCACCGCACCGCAGACGCCAGTCAACAAACCGTTCTACGACGTGCAGGCGATCGTCGGCAAAGCCGCGCCCGGCGAAGTGCAGGTCACGCTGTATTGCAATCAACGGGAATTCAGCGAGCTGGAACATGGCGACCAGCTGTTCAGCGTGGTCGCCCGGGAAATCGTCGGCCAGCGCCGGGAAACCGAGCGCTACCGCTGCTACATCACCGACCTCGACCTCTCGGGCCTGCTCGGTGACGGGCAAAGTTCCAGCAATCTGTATCTGCGTTACAAGGCCGACCTGGAACGCTCTCTGAACGAGGCGCTCGAGCAGGTCTGAGGCGGAGTTACTCCGGAAAGTCGCCGCCGTTGGCCGGCTGCGATTCGACTTCAAGCAACGTCAGTTTCAGGGTCTTGCCGCCCGGTGCCGGCCAGTCGATGTGCTGGCCGACTTTCAGGCCCAGCAGCGCACTGCCGACCGGAGCGAGGATCGAGATTTTGCCTTCGTCGGCATTGGCGTGCTTCGGGTAGACCAGAGTCAGGTGGTAGTCCTTGCCACTGCCTTCTTCGCGACAGTGCACACGGGAATTCATCGTTACGACGTCGGCGGGCACTTCATCGTGGCCGACCAGGGTATCGGCGCGGTCCAGTTCGGTTTGCAGCGCGATCACGCCCGGCAGCGATTCATCCAGGCTGTCGATCAGGCGCTCCAGACGTTGCACGTCCAGACGGGTAAGGGTGATGGAAGGTGCGGTCATGATCCGGGCAGACTCCTTTCTTCTGCACACAAAAAAAGCAAAACCCCGCCAAAAAAAGACGGGGTTTTCACCAGGCCTCGATGGGTTGAGGCGTTTCCGGACACTATCACAGCTCAAAAAATATACAAGCTACGTCCCGGACAGTTGCCTGCGCTGCATCGCCTGGGCACAGATAACCCGGCGGCGCTCGTCATCGGCCGAACGCCATTCACGGATGTCTTCGACATGCCGCAGGCAGCCGAGACAGACCTTCTGCTCATCCAGCCGACAGACGCCGGTGCACGGCGAAGGCACTGCCGGGCTGACGTTGCTGTAGAGCGGCTTGGCAGGCCGTGGCGCGGTACTCATCTCAGATTTCGTCGAAATCGAGTTTTTCGCCGGCGCGCTCCCAGACGATGCGCTCCAGCATTTCGCCCAGCAACTCTTCGGTTTTCTCGCAGACCCACTTGCCGGCCTGCTCGTCATAGTCGAAATGGAAACCGCCGGAACGGTCGGCCAGCCACAGCTGACGCAGAGGTTCCTGACGGCTGAAGATCAACTGACTGCCGTTGTCGAACTTGATAGTCAGCACACCGGCCGAGTTCTCCATGTCCAGATCCAGGCCACTTTCATCAAAGATGTCCTCCAGCGCTTGCTGGGTGGCATCGACCAGATCATGGAAACGGGCTTCGGACAAACTCATTGCGGCAACCTCAAAAAATGTCTGATCAGGCTCAAGCGCCGCAAGATACGGACGCGGCCAGCCGATTGCAAAGGATAACGACCAAGCGCCCTGCCCGGCGACGAAATATGCACCCGCCTTGCAGGAAAAGTTTCCGCGCCGCAGCCCGAGCCCCGCCGGACGGGAGTTCCGTCGCATAGGCAAGCTGCCGGGTGGCCGGTATACTCCGGCGCAATTAACGCATATTCAAGGATTTCGCCATGAAGCGCCTGATCTCTTCCCTTGCTGCGCTCGTCGCGGTTGCCTGCCTCGTTTCGGCCTGCGGTCAGAAAGGCCCGCTGTACCTGCCCGATGAAGATCAGGACCCGGCCGAGCAAGCCCAGTCTTCGCAAAAGCAGCCTGTCTCCAAGGCACACAAGCACGACGTTTACTAAGGGATCGCCATGGACGCTTTTAACTACCGTGGCGGGGAGCTGTTCGCGGAAGGTGTGGCGCTGTCCGCCATCGCCGATCGCTTCGGCACACCGACCTACGTCTACTCCCGCGCCCACATCGAGGCCCAGTACCTGGCCTATGCCGATGCGCTGGCCGGCATGCCGCACCTGGTGTGCTTCGCGGTCAAGGCCAACTCCAACCTCGGTGTATTGAATGTCCTGGCCCGTATCGGCGCCGGTTTCGACATTGTGTCCCGTGGCGAGCTGGAACGCGTCCTGGCCGCTGGCGGCAGCCCGGACAAGATCGTGTTCTCCGGCGTCGGCAAGACCCGTGACGACATGCGTCGCGCGCTGGAAGTCGGCGTGCATTGCTTCAACGTCGAATCCACCGACGAGCTTGAGCGCCTGCAAGTGGTCGCCGCCGAGCTGGGCGTTCGTGCGCCGGTCTCGCTGCGCGTGAACCCGGACGTCGATGCCGGCACCCACCCGTACATTTCCACCGGTCTCAAAGAGAACAAGTTCGGCATTGCCATCGCCGACGCCGAAGACGTGTACGTGCGTGCCGCGCACCTGCCGAACCTGGAAGTGGTCGGCGTCGACTGCCACATCGGTTCGCAACTGACCACTCTGCCTCCGTTCCTCGATGCCCTCGATCGCCTGCTGGATCTGGTCGATCGCCTCGGCGATTGCGGCATCCACCTGCGCCACATCGATCTCGGTGGCGGTCTGGGTGTGCGTTATCGCGATGAAGAGCCGCCATTGGCCGCCGATTACATCAAGGCCGTGCGCGAGCGTCTGGTCGGTCGTGATCTGGCGCTGGTGTTCGAACCGGGCCGCTTCATCGTCGCCAACGCCGGCGTGCTGCTGACTCAGGTCGAGTACCTCAAGCACACCGAACACAAGGACTTCGCCATCGTCGATGCGGCGATGAACGACCTGATCCGCCCGGCGCTGTACCAGGCCTGGATGGACGTGACCCCGGTCAAGCCCCGCGAGACCGCTGCGCGCACCTATGACGTCGTCGGCCCGATCTGCGAAACCGGCGATTTCCTCGCCAAGGAACGCGAACTGGCGCTGGAAGAAGGCGATCTGCTGGCCGTGCATTCGGCCGGCGCCTATGGTTTCGTAATGAGCTCCAACTACAACACCCGCGGCCGTGCCGCCGAGGTGCTGGTAGATGGCGATCAGGCATTTGAAGTGCGTCGCCGCGAGACCGTGGCCGAGCTGTTTGCCGGCGAAAGCCTGCTGCCGGAGTAACCCCATGCTGCTGCGTTTTACCAAGATGCACGGCCTGGGCAACGACTTCATGGTTCTCGACCTGGTCAGCCAGCATGCGCATATTCAGCCCAAGCACGCAAAAATGTGGGGCGACCGGCACACCGGCATCGGTTTCGACCAGTTGCTGATCGTCGAAGCGCCGAGCAATCCGGATGTGGATTTCCGTTACCGGATCTTCAACTCCGACGGTTCCGAAGTGGAGCAGTGCGGCAACGGTGCGCGCTGCTTCGCCCGCTTCGTGCTCGACAAGCGTCTGACCGCCAAGCGGCAGATCCGCGTCGAGACCAAGGGCGGCATCATCGAACTGGACGTGCGTAATGACGGCCAGATCAGCGTGAACATGGGCGCCCCGCGCCTGGTGCCGGCGGACATTCCGTTCCAGGCACCGGAGCAGGCCTTGAGTTATCAGGTCGATGTCGACGGTACGCCGGTCGAATTGGCCGCAGTGTCCATGGGCAACCCCCATGCGGTGCTGCGGGTCAGCGATATCAACACTGCACCGGTGCATGAACTGGGGCCGAAAATCGAACACCATCCGCGCTTCCCGGCGCGGGTCAACGTCGGTTTTCTCCAGGTCATCGACCGCCATCGCGCGCAACTGCGCGTCTGGGAGCGCGGTGCCGGGGAAACCCAGGCCTGCGGTACCGGTGCCTGCGCTGCTGCTGTAGCTGCGATCAGCCAGGGGTGGATGGATTCGCCACTGCTGATCGACCTGCCGGGCGGGCGCCTGTCCATCGAATGGGCAGGCCCCGGCCAACCGGTGCTGATGACCGGCCCGGCAGTGCGTGTATACGAAGGACAAGTGCGTCTTTGAGTGAGCAGAAGCCATGACCGACAAGCCTCAGGTACCCGCCCGAAAGTCCACTGAAACAGCGCCCGAAAGTCTGGAGGCGGCAGCGGTTGCCGCGTACCTGGAGGCTCATCCGGATTTCTTCATCGAACACGAAGAGCTGCTGCCGTCCCTGCGCATTCCTCATCGTCGCGGCGACACCGTATCGCTGGTCGAGCGCCAGATGTCCATCCTGCGCGACCGCAACATCGAGATGCGCCATCGCCTCTCGCACTTGATGGACGTGGCCCGGGACAACGATCGCCTGTTCGACAAGACCCGTCGCCTGATCCTCGCCCTGATGGACGCTGCCACTCTGGAAGATGTGGTGATCAGCGTCGAAGACAGTCTGCGTCAGGATTTTCAGGTGCCCTTCGTCAGCCTGATCCTGCTCGGCGACAACCCGGCCCCGGTCGGCCGCTGGGTGACCCACGCCGACGCACAAACCGCCATCGGTGGATTGCTCACCGAAGGCAAGAGCGTCAGCGGCAGCCTGCGCGAGCATGAGCTGGACTTCCTGTTCGGCGAGGAGCAGCGCAAGCAGATCGGCTCCACCGCCGTGGTCGCCGTCAGCCATCAGGGCATCCACGGAATCCTGGCCATTGCCAGCCGTGATCCGCAGCACTACAAGAGCTCGGTCGGCACGCTGTTCCTCAGCTACATCGCCGAAGTCATGGGCCGCGTGCTGCCACGGGTCAACAGCTCCCTGCGCTCGGTACGCTGAGCATGGAACGACAACTGGACGCTTACTGCGAACACCTGCGCAGTGAGCGGCAGGTGTCGCCGCACACGCTGTCGGCCTACCGCCGCGACCTCGATAAAGTCCTCGGTTGGTGCAACAAGCAGAACATCGGCAGCTGGCAGGCGCTTGACATCCAGCGCCTGCGCAGCCTGATCGCCCGCCTGCATGCACAGGGCCAGTCCTCCCGCAGCCTGGCACGCCTGCTTTCGGCGGTGCGCGGGCTCTATCACTACCTGAATCGCGAAGGCTTTTGCGATCACGACCCGGCTACCGGCCTGGCACCGCCCAAAGGCGAGCGCCGCTTGCCGAAAACCCTCGATACCGACCGAGCGCTGCAACTGCTCGAAGGCGCAGTCGAGGACGACTTTCTGGCCCGGCGCGATCAGGCGATTCTGGAATTGTTCTATTCCTCCGGGCTGCGTCTGTCGGAGCTGACCGGGCTCAATCTCGATCAGCTCGATCTGGCCGACGGCATGGTTCAGGTACTCGGCAAGGGCAGCAAGACGCGTCTGTTGCCGGTCGGCAAAAAGGCTCGGGAAGCATTGGAGCAATGGCTGCCGCTGCGGGCGCTGACCAACCCGGCGGACGACGCGGTATTCGTCAGCCAGCAAGGCCGACGCCTTGGCCCGCGCGCGATTCAGGTGCGGGTCAAACTGGCCGGCGAGCGCGAACTGGGGCAGAACCTGCACCCACACATGTTGCGACATTCCTTCGCCAGCCATTTGCTCGAGTCCTCCCAGGACCTGCGCGCGGTGCAGGAACTGCTCGGCCACTCGGACATCAAGACCACCCAGATCTATACCCACCTGGACTTCCAGCACCTGGCGGCGGTCTATGACAGCGCCCACCCACGGGCCAAACGCATGAAAGGCGACGATTCATGAGCATCCAGTTGATCACCTTCGACCTCGACGACACCCTGTGGGACACCGCCCCGGTGATCGTCAGCGCCGAAGCGGTTTTGCGTGAATGGCTGGGCGAACATGCACCGAATCTGGGCGCGGTGCCGGTGGAGCATCTGTGGTCGATCCGCGAGCGGGTGCTGGCCCGCGAACCGGGGCTCAAGCACCGCATCAGCGCGTTGCGGCGGCGGGTGCTGTTCCATGCGCTGGAAGAAGCCGGGTACGCCCACGGCGAAGCGTCGGATCTGGCGGACAAGAGTTTTGAAGTGTTTCTGCATGCCCGGCATCAGATCGACGTGTTCCCGGAAGTCGAGCCAATCCTGGAAACCCTCGCCAAACACTACGCCCTCGGCGTGGTCACCAACGGCAACGCCGATGTGCGTCGCCTCGGGCTGGCGGACTACTTCAAGTTTGCGCTGTGCGCCGAAGACATCGGCATCGCCAAGCCGGATGCGCGACTGTTCCATGAAGCGTTGCAGCGCGGTGGCGTGAACGCCGAAGCAGCGGTGCATATCGGTGATCACCCGGGGATGACATCGCCGGGGCGCAGCAGGCCGGTCTGCGAGCGATCTGGTTCAACCCGGCCGGCAAGGTCTGGGAAGCGGAGCGCCTGCCGGATGCCGAGATTCGCAGTCTTAACGATCTGCCCGCGGTGCTCGCCCGCTGGAACAGCCTCGGCTAGTTTCTTTCGCCCATGAAAAAGCCCGCAGCGACGGCGGGCTATTTCAGCAAGCAAGCGACACGCCTCAGATAGGGCGGCTGCCGTACTTGTTGTCCGGCTTCTTGGGCGGATCGGCGACCACGTTGGCCTCCACTTCCTGAACCTTGCCACCGCGCGCAAGGAATTCTTCCATGGCCTTGGCCAGGGCGTCGCGCTCCTTGTTCTTGGCTTCGATGCTCGGCAACTCGTCGACCGACACCGCAGCCTTGGCTTTGCCTTTGGCAGCCGGGGCCGGCGTATCGTCACCGCCATCGTCTTCAGCAACGTCTTCCGCTGCTGCTTCCAGACCGTCTTCGGCCTCGTCTTCGTCGCCTACTTCGAGGTCGTCGTTTTCCAGATCATCGTCGCTCATGTTCTACCTCATGACTTGCGAAAAGCAGATTAGTTATAGACCAGCTTTGGCGACTGTCGAAAGTCGCCGGAAAAAAATCGGTAACCATTGGTGACCAACGGTTTATGCCCCTTCACCGTGCAAGGTGGCGAGGACTTTACGGGCACCGCCATGATCACGGTGCTCGCCCAGATAAACGCCTTGCCAGGTACCCAGTGCCAGTCGACCCGCCGTTACCGGCAAACTGATCTGACAGCCCAGCACGCTGGCCTTGAAGTGCGCCGGGAGGTCGTCCAGGCCTTCGTCGTTATGCTCATAGCCGTCTGCTCCTTGTGGGATCAGACGATTGAAAAATCGTTCGAAGTCGCGACGTACCGCCGGATCGGCGTTCTCGTTGATGGTCAACGACGCCGAGGTATGCTGCAGCCACAAATGCAACAGACCGACCCGGCATGCCCTGAGTTCAGGCAGGCCGGCGAGCAACTCGTCCGTCACCAGATGAAAGCCCCGGGGCCGTGCCCGCAGGGTTATCAGAGTCTGTTGCCACATACAGTTCTCCGCACGTTCGGGGCGCATTCTAGCGCGCTCTGGAAAAAAACAAAGGCCCTAATATTCCTTCAATGATGTAAGCCTTTGGCCGCAGAAAAACACTCGTCGTAAACACGACCAAAGCAGTACGAAAAATCCTTTCAGCTGTATCAGGGAAGACAAATTCCAGACAAAAAAATGCCCGGCGAGCCGGGCAAGTTTTTTGCGGCGCGTGCTTACAGGTTGTAGCCGCGCTCGTTGTGTTGTGCCAGATCCAGGCCGACCGATTCTTCTTCCTCGGTCACGCGCAGACCCATCACGGCATCCAGCACCTTGAGGATGATGAAGGTGACGATGGCGGTGTAGATCACGGTGAAGCCGACGCCTTTGCACTGAATCCACACTTGTGCGGCGATGTCGGTGACGGTGCCGAAGCCACCCAGCGACGGTGCGGCGAACACACCGGTCAGGATCGCACCGAGGATACCGCCGATACCGTGCACACCGAAGGCGTCCAGGGAGTCGTCATAACCGAGTTTGCGTTTCAGGGTGGTGGCGCAGAAGAAGCACACCACGCCTGCCGCCAGACCGATCACCAGTGCGCCCATCGGGCCCACGGTACCAGCAGCCGGAGTGATCGCGACCAGACCGGCAACGACGCCGGATGCAATACCCAGTGCGCTTGGTTTGCCGTGAGTGATCCACTCGGCGAACATCCAGCCCAGTGCGGCAGCGGCGGTCGCGATCTGAGTCACCAGCATCGCCATGCCGGCGGTGCCATTGGCGGCCGCAGCGGAACCGGCGTTGAAGCCGAACCAGCCGACCCACAGCATGGCCGCGCCCATCAGGGTGTAACCGAGGTTGTGCGGGGCCATCGGGGTGGTCGGGAAGCCTTTGCGCTTGCCTAGTACCAGGCAGGCAATCAGACCGGCCACACCGGCGTTGATGTGCACCACGGTGCCGCCGGCGAAGTCGAGTACGCCCCAGTCCCACATCAGGCCGCCGTTGCCGGACCAGACCATGTGCGCGATCGGTGCATAGACCAGGGTGAACCAGATGCCCATGAAGATCAGCATCGCGGAGAACTTCATCCGCTCGGCGAACGCACCGACGATCAGCGCCGGGGTGATGATCGCGAAGGTCATCTGGAAGGTGATGAACACCGCCTCAGGGAACAACGCCGCAGGGCCGGTCAGGCTCGAAGGTGTGACACCGGCGAGGAACGCCTTGCCCATGCCGCCGAAGAACGAGTTGAAGTTGACGACGCCCTGCTCCATGCCGGTGGTGTCGAACGCAATGCTGTAGCCATAAATGACCCACAGGATGCTGATCAGACCGGTAATGGCGAAGCACTGCATCATCACGGAAAGAATGTTTTTCGACCGAACCATGCCGCCGTAGAACAGCGCGAGGCCGGGAATGGTCATGAACAGCACGAGGGCTGTGGAGGTGAGCATCCAGGCGGTGTCGCCGGAGTTCAGGACTGGAGCTGCCACTTCGTCTGCCGCCATGGCCAGGCCGGGCATTACGATAGACAACAGGGCTCCTAGCCCTGCGAATTTACGCAGAGTCATATTGTTTTCTCCTGGGGCGTTGGGTTTGTGGCGGCGTTTAGATTGCGTCGGTATCGGTTTCGCCGGTACGGATGCGGATCGCCTGTTCCAGATTGACCACGAAGATCTTGCCGTCACCGATCTTGCCGGTGTTGGCAGCCTTGGTTATCGCCTCGATAACCCGATCCAGATCCTTGTCGTCGATGGCAACGTCGATTTTCACCTTGGGCAGAAAATCGACCACATACTCCGCGCCGCGATACAGCTCGGTGTGACCCTTCTGCCGACCGAAGCCTTTGACTTCAGTAACGGTAATGCCCTGCACGCCGATTTCGGACAGCGACTCGCGCACGTCGTCCAACTTGAACGGCTTGATGATGGCAGTGACTAGCTTCATGAAACTCTCTCCCGAATTGGTGGACTTGCCCCAGGAAAACAAACCCGACTCAAGTCTAAGCGCAGTGCCTGGCTTTGTAACGCTTCGTTGTCGACGCCAGCTAACCGCTCCAGACGAAACTCCCCGCTCCGTCTGCCGCACTGCATTCGTCACAGCGACTGCATCAGTGCATGGGTCGAAGGTGACTAAGCAGAAAGCTTGCCATCTCGCCAAAAACCACTGATTTCAATCCCTTGGCCGCTGTCGCAGATGCCATCACCCAAATGGCACACGGGATACGCACAACAACGGTGCGCAGCCGTGCATCCCATTGCGCGAAAAGCGTGCATCCGTGCCTGCGCCAATGACTATAGACACTGCGTGATACACTGCCGGCCATTGTTTCCAGGACATATCCCATGCTCGCGCCCAAAGACTTCCTCGACGCCCTGAGCGGCACCGCCTCCCGCCTGTTCAGCGGCGACACGCCCTTGCCAAAAGCCGAAATCGAAAGCCAGTTCAAGATGCTGCTGCAGAGTGCCTTCAGCAAACTGGACCTGGTGAGCCGCGAAGAGTTTGACAGTCAGATGGTGGTGCTGGCGCGCACTCGCGCCCGGCTTGAGAGCCTTGAGGCGAAGGTGGCTGAGCTGGAAGCGAAGCTGACGCCCCCGGCTGAGTAACACCTCGTTTCTTTGTGAATGCGGTCCCTTGTGGGAGCGGGCTTGCCCGCGAATGAAGGTCGGAACGACCTTCCCGCCATTCAGGATTCGCTATCGACTCTCGGCAGAATCCTACAGCTTGCAACCCCGCCGTCCGATTGCGTCGTGAAGCCCTGATTCCTAAGCTCACCCAATGCTGAATGTTCAGCACTGGGTTTGGCGACCCGGCAACATTTGACGCAGCGCGATGATGTTCGAACGAGGGAAATACTCCCACCTCGAATTATGGCGGCTGTGCGTGGGAGACCTTCGGGTCTGCCGGTTTTCGAATGTCCCGGTTCGCCAATCCGCGCATAGCTGCCACCCTCTTTGTTTGGCGACGATCAGAGGCAGCTTTCTTCACCACATTCGAGAACCGAGTCATGGACGAAAGCTATTTAATTCCCAACGTCTTCATCCGCCACAAACTCCACCTTCACGCCCTTCTTATCCAGAACCAACCTTGGTTCTCCGCCCGCGACCTGGGCCGTCTGCTGCACATTTACCTCAACGAACGCATGCTGCGAAAACTCGACCCCGACCAATACCAAACCCGCAAAACCCTGATCCACAACCAGATCGAAAACACCCTCCTGATCAGCGAATCCGGCATCTACGCCCTCCTCGTCTATCACTACTGCCCCGAATACCGTGCCCTGCGCGAATGGCTCACCCATCAGGTCATCCCCACCCTGCGCGACGCCCAGCACCCCACCACAAGCGAACGCCCACAGCTAAGCCTTCTGAATTGGCCCGAGATGTCGTTGAGTTTGCTGCACTGGAATAACCAGCCGTGGATTCGGTTGCAGGATGTGCCGTTGATGGTGGTAGAACGGGAAAAGCTAAAGCGCCCAGAACCGGGCACTTGGTGGAAGAGGGCTTCGCGGATGCTGCAATCGCTATAGGCCCGCATGCCGGAGCTGGGCCCTGCGTAAATCGTAAGTCGACTGAAGACTCATCCAGAACTCAGGTGTGGTATTGAGGTGGATGGCCAGCCTGATTGCCAGATCGGCGCAGATCCTGAGCTGGCATTTCACAAGCTTCTCGATCTCGGTTTCAGGCCAGTTCGTGGGCATGGCCAAGTCCATGACAGGCATGCCCAACGGCTCCATGAACTCCTTATTCAGAACCTCGCCGGGATGAATCGAGCGCATACCATTGCGGTTCATTTTTCGCCTCCAGAGGCTGTATTGAGTGGTCAAACTGGAGCATCCGACTTTGCGATACAAGACCGTCGAGTCGCTTTCGCTGGCGTCCTACAACTATTAGGGCATGCCCCTACAAAAATCGGCGTCTACGCCTGGTTATGCAGTCCTTACACCTGTCATTACATTGGCAAACGAAAATGCACCCATCAGGATGGAGGTCTCTGTGAAGGATAAAAAGAGGAAGACAAAGCTACTTCTGATTGTTGAACTACACCTTGAAGCACTCCGACTGGCTGGAAATATGTCAGCCAATCAACGGAGGTTTATTGAAGTCGCCCTTACGTGCGGACCTGAGCTTGAGCCAAGCGGCTTGTTGGCGGGCAGAAAATCCTGAATCCGTCCAAACCAACGTCCTTCACTTACGTAAGTACCGTCCTACAAGGACTGTCCCCCATGCCTGATTACGTGAGTATCCCTGCCTTCGCTACCTTCTGCGGCCTGATCCAAACAGAACACAGACAATGCGAAGAAAAGGAAAAGGTACCGAGCTCCGTAATCAGACACTCAAATCTGAAGCCCGCAAACTTGCACACCGAACCGTATCTATGGACCCGGAAGCATTAGCGGCCGGGGTGGATGCAACATCACTCGGAATTGAGCCAATTACTCCTGTAGCAATCAATGCATACCACCAGTGGAGCGGGCCCGTGAGCTATCCATGGGATGACGTGCTGAAGTGGAAAACCAAAGACGCAAAGGGTCTGGACCTAGCTTTTTGGTACGAAGGAGAACTGTGCGGCTTGTGTTACGCAACTCCGCGCAAAAGCACGATCTGCATAAAAATCATCCTTTTGCAGGGACGAACTGGCAGAACCCACACCTTGCGAGGCTGGATCGCACCCATGGCGCTACTGACAACTGAATTCTACGCACGGAGACTGGGATGTACTGAAATCGAGGTCCAGGAACCTGACTCTGGCGCCATCCCTTACTACCAAAAACTTGGCTTTCATTTCGATACAACCGACCGCCTTGTCTTTCCACTGGACGACCAATAAGATCGATTCATTCCTCCAGACACGAGAGGTGTCTATGAAACAGAAGAAGCGGAAAAAACAGCCGTTACTTGCATCCAGGCTTCGTGTAGAAGCGCCCAGTTTGGCCGATACGATTTCTGCCAGTCAGCGGCACTTTTTGAAGGTCGCCGCGACCTATGGCAAAGAATTGGAGCCAGATGGCTGGCTCGCCGGTGGCGGAACCTGAATCCCGAATTAAAAGACCGCCTAGTTGGCGGTTTTTTTACGCCTGACGATTAATCATTTCGACTCCAGCAACATCCAGTGAAGGTTTGCCCAGGCAGCCGTCCCTCCAACACTCTCCTCCCCGACTACCCTTAAAAAACCCGCAGGAAGCGGCCCCCGATTCAACTCAAGGAACGACCATGTCCCTCGCCATCGTCCACAGTCGCGCCCAGATTGGCGTGGATGCCCCCGCTGTCACCGTTGAAGTTCACCTCGCCAATGGCTTGCCCTCGCTGACCATGGTCGGCCTGCCCGAAGCGGCGGTGAAGGAGAGCAAGGACAGGGTGCGCAGTGCGATCATCAATTCCGGGCTGCAGTTTCCGGCGCGGCGGATCACGTTGAATCTGGCGCCGGCGGATCTGCCCAAGGATGGCGGGCGGTTCGATCTGGCGATTGCACTGGGGATTCTGTCGGCGAGTGTGCAGGTGCCGACGTTGACGCTCGATGACGTGGAGTGTCTGGGTGAGCTGGCGTTATCCGGCGCAGTGCGGGCGGTGCGTGGGGTGTTGCCGGCGGCGCTGGCGGCGCGCAAGGCCGGGCGGACGCTGGTGGTGCCGCGAGCGAATGCCGAGGAGGCTTGTCTGGCCTCGGGACTGAGGGTGATCGCGGTGGATCATCTGCTGGAGGCCGTGGCGCATTTCAATGGGCATACACCGGTCGAGCCGTATGTCTCGGACGGGCTGATCCATGCCGCCAAACCCTATCCCGACTTGAATGAGGTACAAGGCCAACTGGCCGCCAAGCGGGCACTGCTGATTGCCGCCGCCGGTGCGCACAATCTGCTGTTCAGCGGGCCACCGGGGACGGGCAAGACGTTGCTGGCCAGTCGTTTGCCGGGCTTGCTGCCACCGCTGGCCGAGAGTGAAGCGCTGGAAGTGGCGGCGATTCAATCCGTCGCCAGCGGGGCGCCCCTGACTCACTGGCCGCAGCGCCCGTTCCGCCAACCGCATCACTCGGCCTCCGGGCCGGCGCTGGTCGGAGGCAGCTCAAAACCGCAACCCGGCGAAATCACCCTCGCCCACCACGGCGTATTGTTTCTTGATGAACTGCCCGAGTTTGACCGCAAGGTGCTGGAGGTTCTGCGCGAACCGCTGGAATCCGGCTGCATCGTCATCGCACGGGCCAAGGAACGGGTACGGTTTCCCGCACGATTCCAGCTGGTGGCAGCGATGAATCCCTGCCCTTGTGGATATCTTGGCGAGCCCAGCGGCAAGTGCTCGTGCACGCCGGACATGGTGCAGCGCTATCGCAACAAGTTATCGGGGCCGTTGCTCGATCGGATCGATTTGCACCTGACGGTGGCGAGGGAAGCGACAGCGTTGAACCCGGCGGTGAAACCGGGAGAGGACAGCGCCAGCGCAGCCACATTGGTCGCCGAGGCCCGCGAGCGTCAGCAAAGACGCCAGGGCTGTGCCAATGCGTTTCTCGATTTGCCGGGGCTGAAGAAGCACTGCAAGTTATCCACAGCCGATGAAACCTGGCTGGAGACGGCGTGCGAAAGACTGACCTTGTCGCTGCGCTCGGCGCACCGGCTGCTGAAGGTCGCACGGACGTTGGCGGATCTGGAGAAGCGTGCGGATATCAATCGGGAACATCTGGCCGAAGCGTTGCAGTATCGGCCACAGTAGAGTAGGGACACGAACGCGGATTGAATAATCGGAATTTAAATCAGCTTTGATTGACGTAGAAGATCGGAGAGCAATTTTGATTGGTACCGCTTGATCTCACTTCTGCTATCTTCAGTCCGAGTTGATTAGCTTCACCGCGACCCCAAGAATATTACGACGACTTCAGCAAAGGCGTTCATATGACTAAACCTTTCAAAATTGAATCGGCCGATATAAAGCAACTAAGCGACATTCAACTAACACAATTACTAAAGGAACTTCTGCACTCCGAGGCTTTTAAATTTGAACTTTCACAAAACAGCATAGAAGTTGCACTGAATATTATTACCGGAGATGGCGGAGAGGACGGCCGCATTAGTTGGAACAATGGCATATCTAAAACTGATTATATTCCAAACAGATTGACACTATTCCAGAATAAAGCTACTGAAATGGGACCGGCAGCTTATGGAAAAGAGCTTTTGACAGAAAAGGGAGATATTAAGAACCAGGTCGATACAGTATTGTCAAACAATGGGAGCTACGTCGTCTTCACTACTCAAGAGCTTAATAAAAAGCAAAAAAATGCTCGAATAAGTTCTTTACGCGAAACATTGAAAAACAAAAATAAAAAATATCATGACACATGCGAACTACTTATTTACGACGCAAGCGACATCGCAGGATGGGTTAACTGCTATATCACCACAGTTGTTGCGGTACAGCATTGGTCTGGGAGACCTGTAGAAAGAGGGTTAAAAACATTTGAATTATGGTCTCAGCACGAAGACTTTTCGGTTCTTCCTTTTTTCGACGCAAGTAGTCGAACTGCAATAGTTGAGAGTCTAAGAAACGAACTCCCCAATCCAAAATCCTGTCTAAGAATTATGGGGCTTTCCGGGCTTGGTAAAACTCGAACCGCCTTTGAGGTTTTCGCTGGAAACTCTTCTCTTCAAAACTTAGTAGTTTATGTAGATGCAAATCACGCACCTCAGATTGACGCACTTGTTGCAGACTGGGTTAGCTTAGGATTTAGGGCAATCCTAGTTATTGACAATTGCGAATACAGACTACATGAGCGATTAGTAAAAGAAGTGCGACGAGAGAAAAGTCATATTAGCCTGTTAACACTTGACTACAACTTCGACTCAGTCTCATCTCCAACCATATCCTATAAATTACAGCAAATGAGCGACGAAGAGCTCGTCGACATGCTAAACCCAGTTTACAGAAACAAACTTACCGACCTGCAAAGAGTTTCAGATTTCGCACAAGGCTTCCCCCAAATGGCGGTTCTCTTAGCTGAAGCCAGACTAAATGAAAACCCAAAGTTAGGGGAACTTAGTGAAGACGAGCTAGCCAATAAACTATTATGGGCTCGAGATGAACATGAAAACATTGACTACCTAAAAACTTTGCAAGCCTGCTCCCTTTTTGATGCTTTTGGAGTAGAGGAGGACGTAGAATATCAGCTTGAGTATATAGCACAGTTAACAAGTTTAGAAATTGACAAAGTTTACGAATGCATCCAACGCTTCACTAGCAGGGGATTGATTGACAGACGGGGCCGATTTGGTCAAGTAGTTCCAAAACCATTAGCAATTCGTTTAGCGGGCCAATGGTGGACTAACACTAGAGAAAAGAAACAGAGAGAGCTTATTGATGGTTTACCACAAGGCATGGTTGATAGATTTTGCCTTCAGATTGAAAAATTAGACTTCCATACAAACGTTAAACTTTTGACCGAAGCTCTATGTGGGCCAAAAGGCCCTTTTGGCCAAGCGGAGGTGATCTTATCTGAACGGGGCTCAAGACTCTTCCGCGCTTTTGTGAACGTGAACTCCGACGATACCACTTCCGCGCTCTACAACACTTTAACAAATCTAACACATTCAGATTTAATGTCTATTCAAGGAGACACTCGGAGAAACTTAGTATGGGCACTGGAAAAACTATGTTTTCACTCGGAAGTATTTGAAGAGGCGGCATGGTGTCTACTGCTCTTAGCTGCAAACGAAAACGAAACATGGAGTAATAATGCAACGGGAACATTTACTCAGCTTTTCAGAATTGATTTATCAGGAACCTCGGCCCCTCCAAGCTCTCGCTTTTCGGTATTAACTAGAGCCTTACAAAAAAAATCCCCAACAATTGATCTTGTTTTAATTAAATCTTTAGAGCAAGCGATAAGCTTGTACGGCGGCCATAGAACCATCGGTGCTGAGTACCAAGGTACAAAAGCACCGCTTCAAGAGTGGCGACCGACAATATGGCAGGAAGTCTTCGACTATTGGCAGGAGTCTATCGATTTGCTCTTGATTTTGATGACTAGAGGTGCGTCTCAGAAAGAAGCCGTTCTGAATGCGATAGGTTACTCCATTCGTGGATTTGTAAGCAAAGGGCGCATTGCAATGCTCGACGGTGCAATAAACAAAATAATTAAAATTAACGGAAAATACTGGCCTTCCGCCGCCGAAAGCATAAAGAACGCATATAATTTCGATATAGAAAGCTTAAACTCAGAAGCTCGCGCAGCATTAGATCATTGGTCTGATCTTTTAAACCCAGAAGATTCCGACTTGCCCAGCAAGCTAAAAATCCTAGTAACAAATCCTCCATGGGAGCATAAAAAAAATGAACATGGAGGCTATGATGATATAGCCGCAAAAAAAGCCGAGAATCTAGCAAAAAATATTAGCACTAGAACCACCGAATTATTACCTCATGTAGATTTGCTTTTAGATGGCCAGCAAAAACAAGCCTATATTTTCGGCAGAACATTATCTATTGAAAGCAATAGCACGATCAAACTAATTGAAGAGAGTTTGACTCGCATAGCAACCAAACAAGCACCAAACTTATTGTTCATTCTTGGTTTGTTTAATGGCGTCTTTGAAAAAGATCCAGCCTCGTGGGAACACCTAATCGAAACACTAGCCAACAACAAAAATCTAAAAAGATACTATCCAGAATTTATTCGAACCGGAGAAATAAAACAACACCATCTTCAAAAACTAATAAATTTAATAAGAAGCAGAGAAATTGACGGCAATACCGCCAACACCCTTAGCTATGGAAGTGTAACAGACAACGTCTGCGACAAGGATATATCTAATTTCTGCCTACAACTGTCCGAAATTGGGAGTCAAGAAGCATGGGTTGCACTTAACATCGTTTATATGCATTGTTTTAGCAATCCTGACCGTAAGGCCAACCTCAGAAGCACTATTAAGACCCTAGTCACTAGAGTCCCACTTAGTAAAAAAGACAAAAATTTATTTAAAGACATGCATCACTGGCAAGACCTATCGAATGAAATATTGAAAGTTAGAGATGAGCAGTTTGCAGTTGAAATAGCCAATCAATTAATTTTTGCTTGTAAAGATGGGTACGATCACAATGACATCTGGACGTACACAAAGCCACTGCTTACCGAAATAATGAAAAAGTACGGAGAAGTAATATGGCCGATATTCTCCCAAGCCATTCTCAAATCACAGGGCATGGAACTCTATTGGCTCCAGCAACTCCTCGATCGCGAAAACAGCGTTAGCACGCAGCTACCAAGTGTACTATCAGCGCTGCCCGTCAAAGCAGTTATTGATTGGTGCCTAGCAAATCCAGATACTGCTCCAATTTTCGTAGCCAGCTGCATAGACGTGATTGAAAACATAGAAGATGGACGCCAACCTTCGAAATTATTCATATCTTTACTGGAAACTTTCGGCGACAAAAATAAAGTAATAAATACATTAAGAGCAAATTTAGCCTCTCGTGGGTGGACAGGATCTCTAGTCCCTTATTTAGAGGCAGACAAACAAGCCATCGCAACATTGACTACTAAAAAGAACAACAACGTTCGAAGATGGGCAAAAAACTACATCTCAGTTCTAGACCAGCAAATCACAAACGAAACCTTGCGAGACGAAGAGCAGGATTTAGGAATTTTTTAAGTAAAAACAAAAAACCTCCTTCGCAAAACAATCACGAAGGAGGTTACTGTTGCCACATCAACGGAAGCGGTCGACTTCCTGGCGCAGGTCGGCTGCCAGGCCTTCCAGCTCCTTGGCGGTGATCGCCAGGTTCGACACCACTTCGCGCTGTTCGCTGTTGGCCATCGCAATGCTCTGCAGATTGCTGCTCAACAACGTCGCGGTGCTGCTCTGTTCCTGGGTCGCAGTGGTGATTGCCGCAAACTGCTGCCCGGCCGAACGACTCTGCTCATCGATCCGCGCCAGCGCCGACGCCACGTTGGCGTTACGCGACAGGCCTTCCTGCATCAGCAGGTTGCCCTGCTCCATGGTGCTGATGGCGTTGCCGGTTTCCTGCTGAATGCTGTGAATCATGCTGGAAATTTCATCCGTCGCCTGACGGGTACGCGAAGCCAGGCTGCGCACCTCGTCGGCCACCACAGCAAAGCCGCGACCTTGCTCGCCGGCACGGGCCGCCTCGATGGCAGCGTTGAGTGCCAGCAGGTTGGTCTGTTCGGCAATCGAGGTGATCACGCTGACGATGCCGCCGATTTCCTGGGAGCGCTGACCCAGGGTGTTGATCACGGTCGCCGTGGTGTTCAGCGCACCGGCAATCTGCTCCAGCGAGGACGACGCTTCTTCCATCGAGCTGCGACCGATCTGGGTCTGCTGGGCATTTTCCTGGGCCAGACGCTGGGTGTTGCCCATGTTGTCGGCAATGTTCAGCGAGGTGGCGGAGAACTCTTCCACCGCGCCGGCCATGCTGGTGATTTCGCCCGACTGCTGCTCCATGCCTTCGTAAGCGCCACCGGACAAACCGGACAGCGCCTGGGCACGGCTGTTGACCTCTTCCGAGGCGCGGCGGATGTGCTCGACCATGGTCGACAGCGCCTGGCTCATCTGATTGAAGGCGCGGGCCAGTTGGCCGATTTCATCGTTGCTCGACACGTTCAGACGCACGCTCAGATCACCGGCACCCAAGGCTTCAGCCTGACGCACCAGATCGCCCAGCGGCGCCAGTTTGCTGCGCAACAACCAGACTACGGAGCCGACTGCCAGCAGCATCGCCAGCAGGCTGCCGATGGCCAGCTGAGTGCCGACGCTCCAGGTCACCGCGCGGATCTCGGCTTTCGGCATGCTCGCCACCACCGACCACGGGCCGCCTTCGAACGGCACGGCGATGCTGTAGAAGTCTTCGGACTTGTCGCTCCAGAAGCGGCCTTTACCCGGTGGTTTCGCCAGACCGTTGATCACCGGGACCGCTTGATCCAGCGCCTGTACGCCGGCCGGCGCCACCAGCCACTGGTTCTTTTCGTCCAGCAGCGCCAGCGAGCCGGTCTGGCCGATGCGGAAGCGCTTGAGGTTGTCGAACTGGGCGTTCTGCGCGTCGGTGTAATCGAAACCGACGAACAACACCGCGATCACCTTGCCGCTGCTGTCGCGCACCGGGGTGTACTGAGTCATGTAGGAACGATCAAACAGCAGCGCGCGACCGACGTAGCCCTGCCCCGCCATCAACTTTGCGTAGGCCGGGTGAGCGTGATCAAGCAAGGTGCCGATGGCGCGGCTGCCGTCCTGCTTGGTCAGCGAGGTGCTGACCCGCACGAAGTCTTCGCCGCTGCGCACAAACAGCGTGGCAACGCCCGCCGTCATCTGCTTGAATTCGTCGACTTCCTTGAAGTTGTTGTTCAACACTTCGCTACCCAGGTGCAGGCCCGGGGTCTGGGTGCCCGCCACGCTGACCGGCTCGTCCGGGTGAATGCTCAGGCCCGCGCTGAAGCGCTTCTCGAACAGCCCGCTGAGGCGCTGGGTGCTTTCACGCAGCGTGCCGTGGAAGGTACTCAACTGGTCGGCGAGCAGGCGGGCTTCGCTGGCCAGGTGTTCTTCACGGGTGGCGAGGTTGGCGGTATCCAGCGAACGCAGGGCGAACACCGTACTGCCGCTGATGACTATCGCCAGTATCACGGCGAGCGCGAGGCCCAGCTGCGAGGCGATCCGAGCGCGAGGTTGAGACATGGACAGCTCCTGGCCGAGTCTGCGGATCCTCCCTGATCGCGGCTCGGAAAATTCTAATAATGGGGGTGATGCGTGGAACCGGCACGACGGTTCCACTTGGACATATTCGGCGGTAAACGCGAATACTTGAGCGCACAGCAGGGGTATGGCCCCGGGCCTGCATTGTGGCGGCTCGAACGTTTCAGCTCAAGCGCGCGACCTGCGGCAGCACCATGGCGTGGACTTCGCCTTGCAGGAAGTCGCTGAGTCGGCGCAAACGTTCACCTCCCGGACGGGTCTTTGGCCACACCAGGTAATAATTCAGTCCGCTGGCAACGGCCGTTGGCCACGGCAGACTCAGGCGCCCTTGCGCGACATCCTCGGCCACCATCAGCAGATCGCCCATGGAAACCCCATAGCCACGGGCGGCCGCAATCATCCCGAGTTCCAGGGTATCGAACACCTGCCCGCCCTTGAGCGACACCTGATCGGACAACCCCATGTGCTCCAGCCAGCTGCGCCAGTCGCGACGATCCGGGGTCGGGTGCAGCAATTCGGTGGCGGCCAGTCGCGCCACATCCCAGGGCTGGTCATTGAGCAGGTTGGGCGCCCCGACCGGGATCAGTTCTTCCGGGAACAACAAACTGGCCTCCCAGTCCGGCGGAAAATGCCCGTCGCTCAACAGCACCGCGCAATCGAAAGGCTCGTTGTTGAAGTCCACCGAGTCCACGTCCATCCAGGCACTGGTCAGCTGCACCTCGTTACCCGGCTGCAAATGGCGGAAGCGACTGAGCCGCGCCAGCAGCCAGCGCATGGTCAGGGTCGATGGGGCTTTCATGCGCAGGATGTCATCTTCGGCACGCAACGTATTGCAGGCTCGCTCAAGCGCCGCAAAACCTTCACGGATGCCGGGCAACAGCAGGCGCGCCGATTCGGTCAGTTGCAGATTGCGTCCGCTGCGATGGAACAGCCGGCAGGCGAAGTGCTCTTCGAGCGTGCGGATATGCCGGCTGACCGCACTCTGCGTAATCGAAAGCTCTTCGGCTGCGCGGGTGAACGAGCTGTGGCGTGCCGCCGCTTCGAATGCGCGCAGGGCATACAAGGGTGGAAGACGACGGGACATGCACAGCACTCCAATGGCGGGATTGCGCCAACTTAGCAGAATCGCGGCAGGATGAGTTTTAATCATGCCACCCATCCTTTTTATCCCTTTGTGCAACCTGCGCCAAACCCTGAGAATCGACTGTCTCTTGCTCCCTCTTTTATAAGGATGTGAACACCATGCAGCGTCCTGTGCATAACGAACTCTGGGCCATCCTGCGGCTGGCGGGGCCGTTGATCGCCTCGCAGTTGGCGCACATGCTGATGGTGCTGACCGACACCCTGATGATGGCGCGCCTCAGTCCCGAAGCACTGGCCGGCGGCGGTCTGGGCGCGGCGAGCTATTCATTCGTGTCGATCTTCTGCATTGGTGTGATCGCGGCGGTCGGCACCCTGGTGGCAATCCGTCAGGGCGCCGGCGACATTCTCGGCGCCGCCAAGCTGACCCAGGCCGGACTGTGGCTGGCGTGGCTGATGGCGCTGGGCGCCGGGCTGCTGCTGTGGAATCTGAAACCGGTGCTGTTGCTGTTCGGCCAGACCGAGACCAACGTCAACGCCGCCGGGCAATTTCTGATCGCCCTGCCGTTCGCCCTGCCCGGCTACCTGAGCTTCATGGCCCTGCGCGGTTTCACCAGTGCCATCGGCCGCGCAACGCCGGTGATGGTCATCAGTCTCGCCGGCACCGTGGCCAATTTCCTGCTCAATTACGCGTTGATCACCGGCATGTTCGGCCTGCCGAAACTGGGGCTGACGGGGATCGGACTGGTTACGGCGATTGTTGCCAACTGCATGGCGCTGGGGTTGGCGTGGCATATCCGACGGCATCCGGCCTATGACGCTTACCCGCTGCGCCAGGGCCTGTCGCGGCCGAACCGCCAGTACCTGAAAGAACTCTGGCGCCTGGGCCTGCCGATTGGCGGCACCTACGCGGTGGAAGTCGGCCTGTTCGCCTTCGCGGCGCTGTGCATGGGCACCATGGGCAGCACCCAACTGGCGGCGCACCAGATCGCTCTGCAAATCGTCTCGGTGGCGTTCATGGTTCCGGCGGGGATGTCGTATGCGATCACCATGCGCGTCGGCCAGCATTACGGCGCCGGGCAATTGAGCGATGCGCGGATGTCCGGGCGCGTCGGCATCGTCTTTGGTGCAGTGGTGATGCTGGGGTTCGCGATGGTGTTCTGGCTGCTGCCGAATCAGCTGGTCGGCTTGTTCCTCGACCATAACGACCCGGCGTTCGCCGAGGTCATCCGCCTGGCGGTGAGCCTGCTGGCTGTCGCGGCGTGGTTCGAGCTGTTCGACGGCACCCAGACGATTGCCATGGGCTGCATCCGCGGACTCAAGGATGCCAAGACCACTTTCCTGGTCGGCCTCGGTTGCTACTGGCTGATCGGCGCGCCGGCAGCATGGCTGATGGCGTTTCATCTGCACTGGGGGCCGACCGGCGTCTGGTGGGGTCTGGCGCTGGGGCTGGCCTGCGCGGCGGTGAGCCTGACGCTGGCGTTCGAATGGAAGATGAAGCGGATGATTCGACTGGAACCGCAATCTCAAGGCTTCAAAATCGCTCAGCCCGAGTGAGTTTCCCTGCGGGAGCACGCTCGCTCCCACAGAGATTTGAAGCTAAACCACGATCCCCAGCGGAGGCTGGCTGGCGTCAGCAATCAGATAGTCAACCAGTTCCGCCAGTGGCAACGGCTTGCTGATCAGGTAACCCTGCACCTGATCGCAGCCGAACCCGCGCAACAGATCCAGTTGCTCCCGGGTTTCCACCCCTTCGGCCACCACCTCCAGGTGCAGGTTGTGGGCAAGGTTGATCATCGCGTGCACCAGTTTGCGGTTCTCTTCGCGCTGTTCCATGCCGCCAACGAAGCTCTTGTCGATCTTCAGCAAGGTGATCGGCAGGCTGTTGAGGTGCACGAACGACGAGAACCCGGTGCCGAAATCATCCAGCGAAAAACGCACACCGAGGCGACCGAGGGCGTCCATGGTTTGCTTGACCAGATCGCTGCGACGCATCACGGCGGTTTCGGTGAGTTCGAATTCCAGCCATTGCGCCTCAACCCCGCGCTCCGCAATCAAACGGCTGAGGGTCGGCAGCAACTGGCTGTCCTGGAACTGGCGGAACGACAGGTTGATCGCCATGTGCAGCGCCGGCAATCCGCGTTCGCGCAAGGCCTGCATGTCGCGCAGGGCCCGGGAAATGACCCAGTAACCCAGTGGCACGATCAGACCGCTCTGCTCGGCCAGCGGCACGAATTCGCTCGGCGGCAGCAGACCGCGTTCACTGTGACGCCAGCGCACCAGCGCCTCGAGGCCGACGATCTGGCCGTCCTGCAGGTTCAGGCGCGGCTGGTAATGCAGCTCCAGTTCGTCGCGGCGCAGCGCCCGGCGCAACTCACTTTCGAGGTCGGCAATGCTCCGGGCGTTGCGGTTGATCCGTTCGTTGAAGATGTGAAAGGTGCAGCCTTGAGTGCTCTTGGCCTGCTGCATGGCAATGTGCGCGTGCCACATCAATGGATCGGCCCCCCCCTGCGCACGGGCATGGGCGATGCCCAGACTGGAACCGATCAACAGGCTTTCACCGTCGATCCAGTAAGGCTCGGCCAAGGCTTCGGTAATACGCTCAGCCATCCATTCGGCCCGTTGCGGGGCGCGACGGGTGTCGATCAGCAGGGCGAATTCATCGCTGCCCAGACGCGCCAGTTGATCGCCGGCCTCCAGCTGACTTTTCAGCCGGGCGACCACTTGCAGGATCAAGCGGTCGCCGGCCTGGTGGCCGAGGGCATCGTTGGCGTAGCGGAAGTTATCGAGATCGAGATGGCCGAGGGCCAGGCCACGGCCGTCATTTTCGGCAAGGCGCGCCGCCAGCAAGGTCTGAAAGCCCTGGCGGTTGGCGATACCGGTCAGCGGATCCTGCTCCGCCAGACGTTGCAGGGTGTTTTCCAGCACGCCGCGTTCGCGCACATGGCGCAGGCAACGCCGCAGCATGCCGGCATCGAGGGCATCGAACACCAGCCAGTCGCTGACGCCGTCGGGCGCGGTCGCCGGTTCGTGCTCCAGCAGCAACACCGTCGGCAGGTTGCACCGGCCGGGCGCCGGCTGCAACGCGGGAACGGTCAACAGCACCGCATGGCGGTTGTCTTCGAACAGAGTGCTGACCGACTCCCAGCTTGGCGCGCTGATCAGCACCGCTGCGCTCCCCATCGGAGCCAGACACTCGCGCAATAACGCTGTCCACGCTGGCTCTTCGGCCAGTAGCAGCAAACGCAAGGGTTCGACAGGCGTAGACAAGCTGACTCCCTAGACTCTGCAATGATGTGGGCGGCGGGCATTATGCCGTTGCGAAGAACAATGACCAATGACAACGGTTATCAAAACGTTATTTTGTGTCACGAATGAGTACATTAGCCGCAAAATCACCGCGCATCCTGCGTGAAAGTAACAAAACCGGCAAATTTGAATCGCGTGGTACGTCACAAGTCGGAGAGAGCAGCACAAATCGCTGAGCCTGTTAAAATGCCGGCCCATTTCGTCAACGACTCCCGAATTTTCGTATGTCCCGACTCAATCCCCGGCAGCAAGAAGCCGTGAACTACGTCGGCGGCCCTCTATTGGTGCTCGCCGGTGCCGGCTCCGGCAAGACCAGCGTGATCACCCGCAAGATCGCGCACCTGATCCAGAACTGTGGCATTCGCGCCCAGTACATCGTCGCCATGACCTTCACCAACAAGGCCGCGCGCGAGATGAAGGAACGGGTCGGCACCCTGCTGCGTCCAGGTGAAGGTCGCGGCCTGACCGTTTGCACCTTCCACAACCTGGGCCTGAACATCATCCGCAAGGAACATGAACGGCTGGGCTACAAACCCGGTTTCTCGATCTTCGATGAGACCGACGTCAAGTCGCTGATGACTGACATCATGCAGAAGGAATACGCAGGCGACGACGGCGTCGACGAGATCAAGAACATGATCGGCGCCTGGAAAAACGACCTGATCCTGCCGGCCCAGGCCCTGGAAAACGCCCGCAACCCCAAGGAACAGACCGCCGCCATCGTCTACACCCACTACCAGCGCACGCTCAAGGCGTTCAACGCGGTGGACTTCGACGACCTGATCCTGCTGCCGGTAAAACTCTTCGAAGAGCACGCCGACATCCTCGAAAAGTGGCAGAACAAGGTGCGTTACCTGCTGGTCGACGAATACCAGGACACCAACGCCAGCCAGTACCTGCTGGTGAAAATGCTCATTGGCAAGCGCAACCAGTTCACCGTGGTAGGCGACGACGACCAGTCGATCTACGCCTGGCGCGGCGCGCGGCCGGAAAACCTGATGCTGCTCAAGGACGACTATCCGTCCCTGAAAGTGGTGATGCTGGAGCAGAACTACCGCTCCACCAGCCGCATCCTGCGTTGCGCCAACGTGCTGATCTCGAACAACCCGCACGAATTCGAAAAGCAGCTGTGGAGTGAGATGGGCCACGGCGACGAGATCCGCGTGATCCGCTGCCGCAACGAGGACGCCGAAGCCGAGCGCGTGGCCATGGAAATCCTCAGCCTGCACTTGCGCACCGACCGCCCGTACAGCGATTTCGCGATCCTCTATCGCGGTAACTACCAGGCCAAGCTGATCGAGCTGAAACTGCAGCACCACCAGGTGCCGTACCGTTTGAGCGGCGGCAACAGCTTCTTCGGCCGCCAGGAAGTGAAAGACCTGATGGCCTACTTCCGCCTGATCGTGAACCCGGACGACGACAACGCCTTCCTGCGGGTGATCAACGTACCGCGCCGGGAAATCGGCTCGACGACCCTGGAAAAACTCGGCAACTACGCCACCGAACGCAAGATTTCGATGTACGCCGCCACCGACGAACTCGGCCTGGGCGAGCATCTGGACAGCCGCTTCACCGATCGTCTGTCGCGCTTCAAGCGCTTCATGGACAAGGTGCGCGAGCAATGCGCCGGCGAAGACCCGATCTCGGCCCTGCGCAGCATGGTCATGGACATCGACTACGAGAACTGGCTGCGCACCAACAGTTCCAGCGACAAGGCCGCGGACTACCGGATGAGCAACGTCTGGTTCCTGATCGAAGCCTTGAAGAACACCCTGGAAAAAGACGAAGACGGCGAAATGACCGTCGAGGACGCCATCGGCAAACTGGTCCTGCGTGACATGCTGGAACGTCAACAGGAAGAAGAGGACGGCGCCGAAGGCGTGCAGATGATGACCTTGCATGCGTCCAAGGGACTGGAATTCCCTTACGTGTTCATCATGGGCATGGAAGAGGAAATCCTCCCGCACCGCTCCAGCATCGAAGCCGACACCATCGAAGAAGAACGCCGCCTGGCCTACGTGGGCATTACCCGCGCGCGCCAGACCCTCGCGTTCACCTTCGCCGCCAAGCGCAAACAATACGGCGAGATCATCGACTGCGCGCCCAGCCGCTTCCTCGATGAGCTGCCGCCGGACGACCTGGCCTGGGAAGGCAACGACGACACACCGACCGAAGTCAAAGCCGTGCGGGGCAACAGCGCACTGGCTGATATACGCGCGATGTTAAAGCGCTAGAATTGACCACTTTTTTACTAGACCTTCGGCGCACAAAGCGCCAACAGAGGACAGCTTCATGGAAGCATTGCACCAGAAAATCCGCGAACAAGGCATTGTGCTTTCCGACCAGGTCCTGAAGGTCGACGCCTTCCTGAACCACCAGATCGACCCGGCCCTGATGAAGCTGATCGGCGACGAGTTCGCCTCGCTGTTCAAGGATTCCGGCATCACCAAGATCGTCACCATCGAAGCGTCGGGCATCGCCCCGGCGATCATGACCGGTCTGAACCTCGGCGTCCCGGTGATCTTCGCCCGCAAGCAACAGTCCCTGACCCTGACTGAAAACCTGCTGTCGGCAACCGTTTACTCGTTCACCAAGAAGACCGAAAGCACCGTCGCCATCTCCCCGCGTCACCTGACCAGCAGCGACCGCGTGCTGATCATCGACGACTTCCTGGCCAACGGTAAGGCGTCCCAGGCGCTGATTTCGATCATCAAGCAGGCCGGCGCCACCGTCGCGGGCCTGGGCATCGTGATCGAGAAGTCGTTTCAGGGCGGCCGTGCGGAGCTTGATTCGCAGGGTTACCGCGTCGAGTCGCTGGCTCGCGTGAAATCGCTGAAGGATGGCGTGGTTACTTTCATCGAATAACCCCGGCTTCATCGCATTATCCCTGTGGGAGCGGGCTTGCTCCCACAGTTGGTTTTACGGTGAACACTATTGCGCGGTGGCCTTCAGGCCACTGAGCAACAACCGTTGAAACAGGTCTTCCTTCAGGCCTTCCGGATGGGTGAGCTGCATGCGCGCCAGATGCTCCGGATACAGCGAAGCCTCAGGCGCGTCCAGCGCTGCCTTGCCCAGCTCCAGAATCTCGGTCAGCTTGAACTTGCTCTTGAGCCAGTTCAGCGCCCGCAACAGATCCTTCTCGACCTCAGTGAAATCGCAGCCCAGCGGATACTCCGGAAACAGGTTCGGATGCCGCGCGGCAATCGCCTGCAAGCGTTGTGGGGTGTTGTCGGTAAAGCGCGGATCGAGTCGAAAATCCTTCGGCAGCTTGCCGACCTTCTGCGCCTGCTCGATCAGGCCCTGCTGGAAGCGTGAGTCGCTGATATTGAGCAACGCCTCGATCACCACTGCATCGGACTTGCCGCGCAGATCGGCGATGCCGTACTCGGTCACCACGATGTCGCGCAGGTGCCGTGGAATCGTGCAGTGGCCATATTCCCAGACAATGTTCGAACTGACATCGCCGCCGGATTCGCGCCAGCTGCGCAGCAGCAGGATCGACCGCGCATCGTGCAGCGCATGGCCCTGGGCGACGAAGTTGTACTGCCCGCCGACGCCGCTGAGCACCCGACCATCCTGGAGCTGATCGGACACCCCTGCGCCGAGCAGGGTCATGGTGAATGCGGTGTTGATGAATCGAGCATCAATGCGCTGCAGGCGCTTGAGCTCTTCCTGACCGTACAGCTCGTTGATGTAGCTGATGCGGGTCATGTTGAATTCAAGACGTTTGCTGTGGGGCAGTTCGCGCAATCGCTCATAGAAGCTGCGCGGTCCGAGGAAGAAACCGCCGTGCACTGAAATGCCGTCGGTTTGCGCGGCCTCGTCGAGGGTGCCGGCGTTGGCCTGTTCCTGAGTCTGCACGTCAGGGTAGACCTTGCGCCGGATGATCCCCGCGTCCGCCAGTACCAGCAGGCCGTTGACGAACATTTCGCTGCAACCGTAAAGGCCTTTGGCGAACGGCTCGATGCCGCCCTCGCGTTCGATCAGTTGCGCCCACTGACCGAGATTCATATCGGCCAGCAACTCCCGGTAGCCGGTATTGTCGGCCTGACGCGCCAGCAACGCGGCGGTCAGCGCATCGCCCATCGAACCGATACCGATCTGCAACGTGCCGCCGTCGCGCACCAACGTACTGGCGTGCAGGCCGATGAAGTGATCCTGAAAGCCGACGGGCATGTTCGGCGTGGAAAACAGTGTGCTGCTGTCCTTTTCGTCGATCAGCAGGTCAAAGGTGTCGATATCCACTTCGGCGTCGCCGGGCATGTACGGCAACTCCGTGTGCACCTGACCGACCAGCAGTATGGTCTCCCCCGCCGCCCGGCGTTTGGCGATCATCGGGAACAGGTCGAGGGTGATGTCCGGGTTGCAGCTCAGGCTCAGGCGATCGGGATGTTCACTGCTGCTGGCGAGCAACTGCGCCACCAGGTTCAGGCCGGCGGCGTTGATGTCACGGGCGGCGTGGCTGTAGTTGCTGCTGACGTAATCCTGCTGGGCCCGCGCGCTGTTGAGCAGACTGCCGGGCTGCATGAAAAATTGCTCGATACGGATGTTGGCCGGCAGACTGTCGCGGCGCAGGTCAGCAAGAAACTCCAGCTCCGGGTAATCACCGAACACCCGCTCGACGAAGGGCTCGATGAAGCGCTTTTGCAAACCATCGCCCAGGGCAGGACGGCCGAGGCACAGGGCGGTGTAGATCGTCAGCTGCCGTTCAGGCAATCCGGCAACCCGCCGGTACAGCGCGTTGACGAAGGGATTGGGTTTGCCCAGCCCCAGCGGCAGGCCCATGTGGATGTGCGCCGGCAACCGTGCCAGTACGTCGTCCACTGCTTGTTCGATCGAACACAACTGCACCATCTGAAGCCTCCTGCCCGTTCCGTGAATAGGGGTACGACCGAGATTGCCGGTTGTTTGCTGCAATGAACAGCCTCGGGCCTGAATCGCAGGTACAAAAAAACCGTCCGAAGACGGTTTTTTTCGTCAGAAGCGCGCCTTACTTCAGGCCGGACATCTTCTGGATGGCGCCCTTCAGCTCATCATCCGAGCAGTCGGCGCAGGTGCCTTTCGGAGGCATGGAGTTGATACCGGTGATGGCCTTGGCCAGGATGCCGTCGAGGCCGCCCTGGTGATCGGCGCGCTCTTTCCATGCTGCGGCGTCACCGATTTTCGGTGCGCCCAGCAGGCCGGTGCCGTGGCAAGCGTTGCAATGTTTGGCAATCACTTCATCCGGCGTCTTGGCGCCGCCACCGCCGCCCGCCGAAGCAGCGACTTCCATCCCCTTGCACTCTTGCCCTTGAACACAGACCTGGCCGACGGGCTCGAGGCGTTTGGCAATGTCGTCATTCGTCGCAGCTTGAGCGCTGACAGCCCAGAGGGCCAGTACGGTTGCTGGTGCAGCCAGCATTTTCATAATTAGATTCACGCGTTCACCCTCAATGGTGGCTATTCACGCCTGCGGCCACGGTTCGCAGGCGGGCGCAAGTATAGCGGGTAGCCCGCCACACTGAAACAACCCCAAAGTTAAAGGGGTCTTGTTGCGCATCGGTCAAACAGTCCGGACACCTTTGCCGCAGTGGCCTGGCGTCTCTCGGTTTAAAAGTTCGCCGGCGTGGCTGCGCTGATTAGTCGCGCCGGCGCGTCGAACGGATTACGGAAACGATGCGGCTTGGTACTTTCAAAGTAGTAGCTGTCGCCGGCTTCGAGGATAAAAGTTTCAAGGCCCACCACCAGTTCCAGGCGCCCCTCCACCAGAATTCCGGTTTCTTCGCCTTCGTGGGTGAGCATTTCTTCGCCGGTGTCGGCGCCCGGTGGATAGATTTCGTTGAGAAACGCGATGGCCCGGCTCGGGTGTGCGCGGCCGACCAGTTTCATGGTCACGGCGCCGTCGGAAATGTCGATCAGCTCGTTGGCCTTGTAGACGATCTGGGTCGGTTTTTCCTGGAGGATTTCTTCGGAAAAGAACTCGACCATGGACATGGGAATCCCGCCCAGCACCTTCCTCAGCGAACTGATCGAAGGGCTGACACTGTTCTTTTCGATCATCGAAATGGTGCTGTTGGTGACGCCCGCGCGCTTGGCGAGTTCACGCTGGGAAAGCCCTTTGAGCTTGCGGATCGATTGCAGTCGTTCACCGACGTCCAAGGCTTGGGCCTCCTGAGTGTTGTAGAAATATTGAGCGTTATCATGGCGACAGCGTTCAGTATTTACAACACTTGGGCCCGGCCCGGGCTTCAACCCCCGGAATAGAGCCTTGGCACCCGGCGCAGGTTGCAGAAGATCTGGTACGCAATGGTATCCGCCCACTTCGCCACGTCGCTGGCGAGGATGTTCTTGCCCCACAGCTCGACGGTCGAACCCAGGCCGGCTTCCGGCACATCGGTCAGGTCGATGCACAGCATGTCCATCGACACCCGGCCAAGAATGCGGCTGCGCTGGCCGGCCACCAGCACCGGGGTGCCGGTCGGTGCCTGACGCGGGTAACCGTCGGCATAACCCATGGCAACCACGCCGATGCGCATCGGTTTGTCAGTGATGAATTTGGCGCCATAGCCCACCGGTTCACCGGCAGGCAATTCACGTACGCTGATGACTTTCGACTCCAGCGTCATCACCGGTTGCAGGCGCTCGGCCACGGCGTTGGCTTCTTCGAAAGGGGTGGCACCGTAAAGCATGATGCCCGGACGCACCCAGTCGCTGTGAATCTGTGGCCAGCCCAGTACCGCCGGCGAGTTGCGCAGGCTGACTTCGGCTGCCAGGCCCTGACGTGCCGCTTCAAACACTGCAACCTGATCGGCGCTGCTCTGCTCGTGCAGCTCATCGGCACGGGCGAAGTGGCTCATCAGCACGACTTTCGCCACTTTGCCGCTGGCCAGCAGACGCTGGTAAGCCGCCGGGTAATCCTTGGGATGCAGGCCGACACGGTGCATGCCCGAATCGAGCTTCAGCCACACAGTGATCGGTTTGCTCAACGTCGTCTGTTCGATCGCTTCGAGCTGCCACAGCGAATGCACCACACACCAGAAATCGTGCTCGACGATCAGCGCCAGCTCATCGGCTTCGAAAAAACCTTCAAGCAACAGCACCGGCGCACGAATGCCAGCGGCACGCAGCTCCAGGGCTTCTTCGATACAGGCCACCGCGAAGCCATCCGCTTCAGCCTCCAGCGCCTGGGCACATCGCACTGCGCCGTGGCCGTAGGCATCGGCCTTGATCACCGCCAATGCCTTGGCACCGGTGACTTCGCGGGCGATACGGTAGTTGTGACGCAGGGCTTGAAGGTCGATCAGGGCACGGGCAGGACGCATGGCAGCAGACTTCTTGGCGGTCATGGAATAAAAACCGGCGCTGGCTGGCGGCGTGAACCGCCAACAGCACCGGGAGAGGGATCTTTACAACGTGTTACGGCAACGCGGCGACGATGGAGATCTCGACCAGGATGCTCGGCTTGGCCATCTTCGCTTCAACCGTGGCACGGGCCGGCGCGGCGCCTTTGGGCAGCCACTGATCCCACACCGAATTCATGCCGGCAAAGTGCGCCTCGATGTCGTTCAGATAGATCGTCGCCGACAGCAGATGCTGTTTGTCGGTGCCGGCCAGATCGAGCAGACGCTCGATGTTGGCGAGTACGTCGCGGGTCTGCTGTTCGACACCGGCGTTGAAGTCATCGCCGACCTGCCCGGACAGATACACCGTACCGTTGTGGCTGACGATCTGACTCATGCGCTCATTGGTGAGCTGGCGCTGGATTGCCATGCTTTGCGGACTCCTGGGTCTTGTTGCCATAACGGGAAATATCGAGGCCTTCGGCGCTGATCTGCGGCTTTTTCTTCGCCATCAGGTCAGCCAGCAAGCGACCGGAGCCACACGCCATGGTCCAGCCGAGGGTGCCGTGACCGGTGTTCAGGAACAGGTTCTTGAACGGGGTGGCGCCGACGATCGGCGTGCCATCCGGCGTGGTTGGACGCAGACCGGTCCAGAAACTCGCTTCGGCCAGATTGCCGCCCTGAGGATAAAGGTCGTTGACGATCATCTCCAGGGTTTCGCGCCGACGCGGGTTCAGCGACAGGTCAAAACCGGCGATCTCCGCCATGCCGCCAACGCGGATGCGGTTGTCGAAACGAGTGATCGCGACCTTGTAGGTCTCGTCGAGGATGGTCGAAGTCGGGGCCATGGCCGGGTTGGTGATCGGCACGGTCAGCGAGTAGCCCTTCAACGGATAGACCGGGGCCTTGATGCCCAGCGGCTTGAGCAGTTGCGGCGAGTAGCTGCCGAGGGCCAGCACGTAGCGGTCGGCGGTTTCCAGCTTGCCGTCGATCCACACGCCGTTGATGCGGTCACCGGCGAAGTCGAGGCGCTGGATGTCCTGGTTGAAACGGAATTCCACACCCAGGTTCACGGCCATTTCGGCGAGGCGGGTGGTGAAAATCTGGCAGTCGCCGGTCTGGTCGTTCGGCAGGCGCAGGGCACCGGCGAGGATGTCGGTGACGCTGGCCAGCGCCGGCTCGACGCGGGCAATGCCGGCGCGGTCGAGGACTTCGAACGGTACGCCGGACTCTTTCAGGACGGCGATGTCCTTGGCGGCGCCATCAAGCTGAGCCTGGGTGCGGAACAGCTGGGTGGTGCCCAGGCTGCGACCTTCGTAGGCGATGCCGGTTTCGGCGCGCAATTCGTCGAGGCAGTCGCGGCTGTACTCGGACAGACGCACCATGCGCTCCTTGTTCACCGCGTAACGGTTGGCGGTGCAGTTGCGCAGCATCTGCGCCATCCACAGGTACTGGTCGATGTCGGCGGTGGCCTTGATCGCCAGCGGCGCGTGGCGTTGCAGCAGCCATTTGATGGCCTTGAGCGGAACGCCCGGCGCGGCCCACGGCGAGGCGTAGCCCGGCGAGACCTGGCCGGCGTTGGCGAAACTGGTCTCCATGGCCGCGGCGGGCTGCCGGTCGACCACCACCACTTCAAACCCGGCACGGGCCAGATAGTAAGCACTGGCGGTACCGATGACGCCGCTACCCAAGACCATAACGCGCATTTTTGTATCCCTCTCGCGGCGTGCCGCGTACGTCTGTTGTCAGAGCAATGATGCGCGCAGTGTAAAAAAGATTCGCCAGTGCTTTTCACTGTATAAGCGCCTATATTTGGCGACAATTCTCGGCAAAAACCCTTTTCACGGAGGCGCATCCCCTATGCGTACCAACACTCAGACCAAACGTGAGCTGGACAAGATCGACCGCAACATCTTGCGGATCCTGCAGGCGGACGGGCGGATTTCATTCACTGAACTGGGCGAGAAAGTCGGGCTCTCCACCACGCCCTGCACCGAGCGGGTGCGACGCCTGGAGCGTGAGGGGATCATCATGGGCTACAACGCCCGCCTGAATCCGCAGCACTTGAAGGGGAGTCTGCTGGTGTTCGTCGAGATCAGCCTCGACTACAAGTCCGGCGATACTTTCGAAGAGTTCCGACGCGCGGTGCTGAAATTGCCCCACGTACTGGAGTGCCACCTGGTGTCAGGGGATTTCGACTATCTGGTGAAGGCGCGGATTTCCGAGATGGCCTCGTACCGCAAGCTGCTGGGCGACATCCTGCTCAAGCTGCCGCACGTACGCGAATCCAAGAGCTACATCGTGATGGAAGAAGTGAAAGAGAGCCTGAGCCTGCCGATTCCGGACTGAACGCTCAGACCAGCACCTGTCGGTTCTCGGCCATGTACTCGAACACCTGCTTCTCGACCCGTGGGTGAATCAGCTCCACCGGCCGACGGCCGTTGGGGCACGGCAAGGTCTGGGTGGTGCCGAACAAGCGGCAGATCAGCGGCCGTTCGTCATACACCGTGCAGCCGTTCGGCCCCAGGTGCACACAGTTGAGTTCTTCCATGGCCGCGTCCTGCTCGGCACGCGTCTTGCGCGGCAGGCGGGACATTTCCTCGGGCGAGGTGGTCACCGGCCCACAGCAGTCATGACAGCCCGGCACGCACTCGAACGTGGGAATCTGCTGACGCAGGGTGCGGATTTTCTGACTGTTGCAGCTCATTGCAGCGGTAACCGGAGCGAAATAGGCGGCAATTGTGCCGCAAAAGCCGTGATCCAGACACCACGGGCCGACCAATGTTGCCCGGCCTCGGGCCTGCGGCTTATGCTCCGTCAAATTTTCTCGACACCCGTTCAGGATGACGCCCATGAATGCCCGCGCCCAAGCCTTCGCGAGCCAACCCCACGTTGCCTCTTACTACGCCGCCAGCAGCCTGCCGCAGCCCGACCATCCGGTGCTGCAAGGCGAGCTGATCGCGGACGTGTGCGTGGTCGGCGGCGGTTTCTCCGGGCTGAACACCGCGCTGGAGCTGGCAGATCGCGGCCTGAGCGTCGTGCTGCTGGAAGCGCACCGGATTGGCTGGGGCGCCAGCGGCCGCAATGGTGGGCAATTGATTCGCGGGGTGGGTCACGGCCTTGACCAGTTCGCCAACGTGATCGGCACCGACGGCGTGCGCCAGATGAAACTCATGGGCCTGGAAGCGGTGGAAATCGTCCGACAACGCGTCGAGCGTTTTCAGATCCCCTGCGACCTGACCTGGGGCTACTGCGACCTCGCCAACAAACCCCGCGATCTCGAGGGTTTTGCCGAGGATGCCGAAGAACTCCGAGGTCTCGGTTACCGCTATGAAACCCGACTGTTGCAAGCGAGCGAGATGCACACCGTGGTCGGTTCCAGACGCTACGTCGGCGGCCTGATCGATATGGGTTCCGGGCATCTGCATCCATTGAACCTGGCACTCGGCGAAGCCGCCGCGGCGCAGCAACTGGGGGTGAAGCTGTTCGAACAATCGGCGGTCACCCGCATCGACTACGGCCCTGAAGTCCGGGTGTACACGAAGCAAGGCTCGGTGCGGGCGAAGACTCTGGTGCTCGGCTGCAACGCCTATCTCAACAATCTGAATCCGCAACTCAGCGGCAAGGTGCTGCCCGCCGGCAGCTATATCATCGCCACCGAACCGCTGAGCGAAGAACAGGCCCACGCCCTGCTGCCACAGAACATGGCGGTCTGCGACCAACGGGTGGCGCTGGATTACTACCGCCTCTCGGCGGACCGTCGTCTGCTGTTCGGCGGCGCCTGCCATTACTCGGGTCGTGATCCGAAGGACATCGGCGCGTACATGCGGCCGAAGATGCTCGAAGTGTTCCCGCAACTGGCTTCGGCGAAAATCGAGTATCAGTGGGGCGGGATGATCGGCATCGGAGCCAACCGTCTGCCGCAGATTGGCCGGCTAAGCGATCAGCCGAACGTGTATTACGCCCAGGCCTATTCCGGTCACGGGGTGAATGCCACGCACCTGGCGGGCAAGTTGCTGGCCGAGGCCATCAGCGGCCAGCACAGCGGCGGTTTCGACCTGTTCGCCAAAGTGCCCCACATCACCTTCCCCGGTGGCAAGCATCTGCGCTCGCCGTTGCTGGCGTTGGGGATGTTGTGGCATCGCCTTAAAGAACTGGTCTGATGGTTTTGTAGCATCCTGAGGCCGCCATCGCGAGCAGGCTCGCTCCCACCTTGGAATGCAAACCCCTGTGGGAGCGAGCCTGCTCGCGAATGGACCTCATGAGTTCTGAAGATTCAGATCCGCCAGAACGGCTTCAACCCCTCCTCCAGCGCCTGTTCGCGAGTCAGCCCGACATCCTTGAGCTGCTCCGCCGTCAGGCCCAGCAGCGCTTTGCGTGTGTGCAGACGATGCCAGAACAGGCCCCAGCGGTTCAGGCCGGACGGCGCGTTGCGCAGCATCTCGTTGCGCGCGTTGTCCTGTTGCCCTGCCTCCAGTTCCTGACTGTGTAACGTCAGCCGCACATCGCTCAAGCCGTTCATTTTTGTCGCTCCTGTTTACTTGGGTAGCCAGAGATTCCATGATGCGCGGGCCGACAAAAGCATTACAGATTCAACACATCTGTATTATTTCCATACAGATTTGCTGTCTCCGGGACTGAATTGTCGATTTACGCCGCATCTGTACTGGTTTTTCGAATCACCTGCATCGAGGCAGTGCCATGACCCTGTATGTGAACCTCGCCGAACTGCTCGGCACCCGCATCGAACAAGGCTTCTACCGTCCTGGTGATCGCCTGCCGTCGGTGCGCGCCTTGAGCGTAGAACACGGGGTCAGCCTGAGCACGGTGCAGCAGGCCTATCGAATGCTGGAAGACAGCGGCCTGGCCACGCCAAAGCCCAAATCCGGGTACTTCGTGCCGGTCGGCCGCGAGCTGCCGGAACTGCCGGCGGTCGGGCGCCCGGCCCAGCGCCCGGTGGAAATTTCCCAGTGGGATCAGGTGCTGGAACTGATTCGCACGGTGCCGCGCAAGGACGTGGTGCAACTCGGTCGCGGCATGCCGGACATCTCGTCACCGACGATGAAACCGCTGCTGCGCGGACTGGCCCGTATCAGCCGCCGCCAGGACATGCCCGGTCTGTATTACGACAACATCCACGGCTCCCTCGAACTGCGCGAACAGATCGCCCGGCTGATGCTCGATTCCGGCTGCCAGTTGAGCGCCAGCGACCTCGTCATCACCACCGGTTGCCATGAAGCGCTGTCCACCAGCATCCACGCGATCTGCGAGCCGGGTGACATCGTCGCGGTGGAATCGCCAAGCTTTCACGGCGCCATGCAGACCCTCAAAGGGCTGGGCATGAAAGCCCTGGAAATCCCCACCGACCCGCTCACCGGCATCAGCCTCGAAGCGCTGGAACTGGCGCTGGAGCAATGGCCGATCAAGGTCATCCAGATCACGCCCAACTGCAACAATCCGCTCGGTTACATCATGCCGGAGTCGCGCAAGCGGGCCTTGCTCAATCTGGCCCAGCGCTTCGACGTCGCGATCATCGAGGACGATGTATATGGCGAGCTGGCCTACACCTACCCGCGTCCGCGCACGATCAAATCCTTCGACGAGGATGGCCGCGTGTTGCTGTGCAGCTCGTTCTCCAAGACGCTCGCGCCGGGATTGCGCATCGGCTGGGTCGCGCCGGGTCGATACCTTGAGCGGGTACTGCACATGAAATACATCAGCACCGGCTCCACCGCCCCACAGCCGCAGATCGCCATCGCCGAATTTCTCAAGGCAGGGCACTTCGAACCGCATTTGCGGCGGGTGCGCACGCAATACCAGCGCAATCGCGACGTGATGATCGACTGGGTGGCCCGTTATTTCCCGGCAGGCACCCGCGCCAGCCGTCCGCAAGGCAGCTTCATGCTCTGGGTCGAACTGCCGGAAGGTTTCGATACCCTGAAACTGAATCGAGCGCTGCACGACCAAGGCGTACAGATTGCCGTCGGCAGCATCTTTTCCGCCTCGGGCAAGTACCGCAATTGCCTGCGCATGAACTACGGTGCCAAACCTACACCGCTGATCGAAGAGGCGGTGCGCAAAGTCGGTGCAACGGCAATCAGATTGCTGGCGGAAGCCGACTGACTTTTCACGAGCAAACAGCGTCCATATGCCCAACCCTGCCGCCAACCGGAACAATCCCACGTGAGCTTCAGACAGCCCCTACTCGCTCTGCTGGTACTCGCCTCGTTCCTTGGCGGTTGTGCGTCTATCGACGTACCGCGCGAATCGAGCCAGGCCTTGCCGGCGTCCGACTCCGCGTTCGGCCGCTCGATCCAGGCCCAGGCGGCTCCCTACAAGGGCCAGTCCGGCTTTCGCCTGCTGTCCAACAGCACCGAAGCCTTCACCGCCCGCGCCGAACTGATCCGCAACGCCCAGAGCAGCCTCGACCTGCAGTACTACATCGTCCATGACGGCATCAGCACGCGAATGCTGGTGGAAGAAGTGCTGAAGGCCGCCGACCGTGGCGTGCGGGTGCGCATCCTGCTGGACGACACCACCAGCGACGGTCTCGACCTGATCATCGCCACGCTGGCGGCGCATCCGAATATCCAGATCCGCCTGTTCAATCCATTGCACCTGGGCCGCAGCACCGGCGTGACCCGCGCCGCAGGCCGGCTGTTCAACCTGTCGCAGCAACACCGGCGGATGCACAACAAACTGTGGCTGGCGGACAACAGCGCCGCGATCGTCGGCGGACGCAATCTGGGTGACGAGTACTTCGATGCCGAGCCCAATCTGAACTTCACCGACATCGACATGCTCAGCGTCGGACCGGTCGCCGAGCAGCTCGGACACAGTTTCGACCAGTACTGGAACAGCGCCCTGAGCAAACCGATCGACGAATTCCTCTCCAGCAAACCCTCGGCCAAAGACCTGCAGAACACCCGCACGCGCCTGGAAGAATCCCTCGAGGAAACCCGCAAACAAAATCACGCGCTCTATCAGCAGTTGATGACCTTCACCACCCACCCGCGCATGGACATCTGGCGCCGAGAGCTGATCTGGGCGTGGAACCAGGCGTTGTGGGATGCACCGAGCAAGGTGCTGGCGGACGGCGAGCCCGATCCGCAACTGCTGCTGACCACGCAACTGGCACCGGAACTGCGGGGTGTCAGCAAGGAACTGATGATGATTTCCGCCTACTTCGTACCGGGCCAGCCGGGGCTGGTTTACCTCACCGGCCGGGCCGATGCGGGCGTATCGGTGAGCCTGCTGACCAACTCGCTGGAAGCCACCGATGTGCCGGCAGTACACGGTGGTTATGCGCCGTATCGCAAGGCGTTGCTGGAACATGGCGTGAAACTGTTCGAGCTGCGGCGCCAGCCTGGGGATAACTTCGGCAGCGGCCCGCATCTGTTTTACAGCAAGTCGTTTCGCGGCTCGGATTCCAGCCTGCACAGCAAGGCGATGATCTTCGACGGAAAGAAAGCGTTCATCGGCTCGTTCAACTTCGACCCCCGCTCGGTGCTGTGGAACACCGAAGTCGGGGTGCTGGTGGACAGCCCCGAACTGGCAGCCCATGTGCGGGAACTGGCCCTGCAAGGCATGGCCCCGGCGCTGAGCTACGAGGCGAAACTGCAAGACGGGAAAGTGGTATGGGTCACCGAGGACAACGGCCAGATGCACACCTTGACCAAGGAGCCCGGCAGCTGGTGGCGGCGCGTCAATGCGTGGTTCAGCACCACGGTGGGGCTGGAGCGGATGCTGTAGCGATCCGCCCCGGTCGGATCCTCAGGCAGGCTCCGGCACCTTGCCGAACGCACCTTGCCGCAACAGCAGTATCACCAGCCCGAACGCCCCGGCCGCCATAAACCATGGCAGCGCGTGCCCGCTGATCCATTGACTGCCCGCCCCCGCCGCCAACGGCCCGATCAGGCAACCGACACCCCAAAGTTGCGCGACATGTGCATTGGCGCGCACCAGCGCATCGTCACGGTAGCGCTCGCCGATCAGGATCAGCGACAAGGTGAACAAGCCACCGGCACTGGCGCCGAACAGCACCCACAGCGGCCAGATCAGCAAGGTGTCGATCAGCATCGGGATCGCCAGACTCGACAGCATCAGCACCACGGCGCAACCGGCGAACAAGGTCCGCCGAGACAGGTAGTCGGCCAATGCACCGATGGGCAATTGCAGCAGCGCATCGCCCACCACCACGGTGCTGACCATCGCCAGCGCCATTTCTGCCGTAAAGCCTTGTTGCAGGCAATACACCGGCAACAGGGTCAAAATCATCGCCTCGAACGCGGCGAACAGCGACACCGCCCAGGCAATTGCCGGCAGCTCGCGACTGAAGCCCCACAGATCACCGAACGTCACGCTACTGGCCTCGCTGCTCGGCGCCCCGCTGCGACCCAGCAGCAACAGCGGCGAGACAATCAGCAGAGCGACGCCGACCCAGAAGCCGTAATCATGCGCGGTGCCGAGTGCGCCCAGCAGCAACGGACCGGACAGTTGGCTAAGCGCATAACTGCTGCCATACAGCGCCACCAGCCGCCCGCGCCACTGCTCGACCACCAGTTGGTTGATCCAGCTTTCGCCGAGGATGAAGACGATGGTCAGGATCACCCCGATCATCAACCGCAGCACCAGCCAGATCGGGTAGCTCGGTAGCAGTGCCAGCAGGCCGATGGACAATGCGCCGCCCCACAGGCACAGGCGCATCAGGTTCGCCGTGCCGAAACGCGCCGCCAGATGACTGGAAATCTTCGCCCCGAGCAACACGCCAATGGCCGGCATCGCGGCCATCACACCAATGGCGAACGAGCCGTAACCCCAGCCCTCCAGACGCAACGACACCAGCGGCATGCTGACACCGAGGGTCAGGCCAACACTCAAGACAGACGCCAACACGGCGAAATACGTCGCCCAACGCATGGTCCACGCTCCTGTGGATAATTTTTATTCACACAAAACCAATGTGGGAGCGGGCTTGCTCGCGAATGCAGTCTGACAGTCGACATTATTGCTGACTGACACACCGCCTTCGCGAGCAAGCCCGCTCCCACAAGGGTCTCTGTTTCGTCAGGGAGCCTGGAGTGACCGGGCTCCCGTCAACGGCTTACAGCTTGATCCAGGTCGCCTTCAGCTCGGTGTATTTATCGAATGCATGCAGCGACTTGTCACGGCCGTTGCCCGACTGCTTGAAGCCGCCGAACGGCGCGGTCATGTCGCCGCCATCGTACTGGTTGACCCACACGCTGCCGGCACGCAGTGCCTTGGCGGTCAGGTGTGCCTTGGAGATGTCCTGAGTCCAGACCGCTGCCGCCAGGCCGTAAGGCGTGTCGTTGGCGATGTTGATCGCCTCTTCGGCGGTATCAAAAGCGATGACCGACAGCACCGGGCCGAAGATCTCTTCCTGGGCGATCTTCATCGCGTTGCTCACGCCGTCGAAAATCGTCGGCTCGACGTAGGTGCCACCGGTTTCCTGAAGAATGCGCTTGCCGCCAGCCACCAGTTTGGCGCCGTCGGTATGGCCCGACTCGATGTAGGACAGCACGGTGTTCATCTGTTGGGTATCGACCAGCGCGCCAACGTTGGTAGCCGGATCCAGCGGGTTGCCCGGTTTCCAGGCTTTCAGCGCCTCGATCACCATCGGCAGGAATTTGTCCTTGATCGAACGCTCGACCAGCAGACGCGAACCGGCAGTGCAGACTTCGCCCTGGTTGAAGGCGATGGCGCTGGCGGCGGATTCGGCGGCGGCCTGCAGATCCGGCGCATCGGCAAACACGATGTTCGGGCTCTTGCCGCCAGCTTCCAGCCAGACGCGTTTCATGTTCGATTCGCCGGAATAGATCATCAGTTGCTTGGCGATTTTGGTCGAACCGGTGAACACCAGGGTGTCGACATCATTATGCAGAGCGAGCGCCTTGCCGACGGTGTGACCGTAGCCCGGCAGCACGTTCAGCACGCCTTTCGGAATACCGGCCTCGACCGCCAGTTCGGCGATGCGGATGGCGGTCAGCGGGGATTTTTCCGACGGTTTGAGGATCACCGAGTTACCGGTCGACAGCGCCGGACCGAGTTTCCAGCAGGCCATCATCAGCGGGAAGTTCCACGGCACGATGGCGCCGACCACACCCACTGGCTCGCGGGTTACCAGACCCAGCTGGTCGTGCGGCGTAGCGGCGACTTCGTCGTAGATCTTGTCGATCGCTTCACCGCTCCAGCTCAACGCCTGCGCGGCGCCCGGCACGTCGATGTACAGCGAATCGCTGATCGGCTTCCCCATGTCGAGGGTTTCGAGCAGGGCCAGTTCTTCGGCGTGCTGTTTCAGCAGGCCGGCGAAACGGATCATGGTGGCTTTGCGTTTGGTCGGCGCCAGGCGCGACCAGACGCCGGAATTGAAGGTGGCGCGGGCGTTTTCCACGGCGCGCTGGGCATCGGCGGCGTCACAGCTGGCAATCTTGCCCAGCAGACGGCCATCGACCGGGCTGATGCACTCGAAGGTCTCGCCGGAGACGGCATCGGTGTACTCGCCGTTGAGGTAGGCGCGGCCTTCGATCTTCAGGTCGCGGGCGCGTTGTTCCCAGTCGGCACGAGTCAGGGTGGTCATTCGAGTGTCCTCCTCTTGTTCAATACGAGCGCCGCGATCGTCGCGGTCGTCCTCAGGAATACTGCCCGGCCAGCCTGCTTTTCGGCCCAAGGCATCCGCCACCCTAAACCAGCGGCCGGGGTTGTTTCAATATATTTGACATAAGCTCCTTATACGGCCTTGCGGCGTTCAATTTAATCAACATAGACTTTGGCCCTTTCAAGCCACCGCGCCGTCATCACGGGAGAAAACAACAATGAACATCCAGAACGTCGTCGACATCAGCCTGACCATGGACCAGGCCGAGCGCTACCGCCCGGACCCGGCCAAAGTATTGAAGGGCGATCCCGAGCAGGCGGTGTTCAATCAGTACGACAGCCCTTGCGGGCAAATGGGCGTCGGCGTGTGGGAAGGTGCGGTTGGGCAGTGGACGGTGAATTACACCGAACATGAATACTGCGAAATCCTCCAGGGCGTTTCAGTGCTGCGAGACAGCGAAGGCAACGCCAAGACCCTGCGTGTCGGTGACCGCTTCGTGATTCCCGCCGGTTTCCGTGGCACCTGGGAAGTGCTGGAAGCGTGCCGCAAGGTCTATGTGATCTTCGAACAGAAGGCCTGAGGCTTTTCGCCAGACAACAAAAAAGGCCCGTATCGTGAGATACGGGCCTTTTTCGTAAGTCGGGAAAAATCAATTACTTGATTTTGCCTTCCTTGTAGATCACGTGCTTGCGAACAACCGGATCATATTTCTTGATCTCGATTTTGTCCGGGGTAGTACGCTTGTTCTTGTCGGTAGTGTAGAAGTGACCAGTACCGGCGCTCGAGATCAAACGAATCAATTCACGCATGATTAGCTCCCTTAAACCTTGCCGTCGCGACGCAGCTCGGCCAGCACAACGCTGATGCCACGCTTGTCGATGATACGCATGCCTTTGGCGGAAACGCGCAGGCGTACGAAACGTTTCTCTTCTTCAACCCAGAAGCGGTGATGCTGCAGGTTCGGCAGGAAACGACGACGGGTTTTGTTGTTTGCGTGGGAAATGTTATTCCCGGTTACCGGACCCTTACCGGTAACTTGACATACTCTAGACATGCCTCAGCCCTCTAAAACCACATGCCCAACCCGGCATGGGTTGGCCGCTTAATCTCTAGTCATTGTGGCGCCAGGCGCCGCGATTCTTTAGAGGTCTTACCGGCTACACCTACAAGCGAAGGAACCGGGCCCCTAGAAAAGAGCGCTGCTTTATACCAGAAAGACCACGGAGCAACAACTTTCCGTGTGCAATGAATAGCTAAAAAGCCGCTTTTTCCGCCTGCAAGCGCCTTGGGTAAAGGCTGCCGGCAATTTTTACCATTCGTCGAAGAAAATCGATCATACCCGCATTCGGGATTTTTCCTGCCGCCATTTCCGACAATTCCCCGGCCGCCAGGACTCGAAAATGCAAAAAGGGGATAGTCATTTGCAATTGCGACCACTAGGGTAGGCCTTTTCCAGACTGCACTTGCAGATGGGCCTTCGATCTGTAAAGGAAGCCGACCATGCGCCTCGCTGCCCTCCCCCTGCTGCTCGCCCCGCTATTGCTGAGCCCCCTGGCCCATGCCGCCGCCCTGAGCGTCTGCACCGAGGCCAGCCCTGAAGGGTTCGACGTGGTGCAATACAACTCGCTGACCACCACCAACGCCTCGGCCGACGTACTGATGAATCGCCTGGTGGACTTCGACACCGCCAGCGGCAAGGTGGTCCCTAGCCTGGCCGACAGCTGGGAAGTCAGCACCGACGGCCTGAGCTATGTCTTCAAATTGCACCCGCAGGTGAAATTTCATACGACCGACTACTTCAAGCCAACCCGCGAGTTGACCGCCGAAGACGTCAAATTCAGCTTCGACCGCATGCTCGACCCGGCCAACCCGTGGCACAAGGTCGCCCAGAGTGGCTTCCCGCATGCCCAGTCGATGCAACTGCCGAGCCTGATCAAGAAGATCGACGCACTGGACCCGCTGACCGTGCGCTTCACCCTCGATCACCCGGACTCGACGTTCCTGGCGACCCTGAGCATGGGCTTCGCCTCGATCTACTCCGCGGAATACGCCGACAAACTGCTGAAGGCCGGCTCGACCGACAAGCTCAACAGCCAGCCGGTCGGCACCGGCCCGTTCGTCTTCACCCGATTCCAGAAAGACGCCTCGATCCGCTACAAGGCCAACCCGGACTACTTCCGCGGCAAACCGGCAGTGGACCCGCTGATCTTCGCCATCACCCCGGACGCCAACGTGCGCCTGCAAAAACTGCGGCGCAACGAGTGCCAGATTGCCCTGTCGCCAAAACCGCTGGACGTACAGGCCGCGAAGCAGGAACCGACGCTGAAAGTCGAAAAGACTGACGCGTTCATGACCGCATTCGTCGGCATCAACAGCCAGCATCCGCCGCTGGACAAACCGGAAGTGCGTCAGGCAATCAACCTCGCCTTCGACAAGGCCAACTACCTGAAGGCTGTGTTCGAAGACACTGCCGAAGCCGCCAACGGCCCGTATCCGCCGAACACCTGGAGCTACGCGAAGAATCTGCCGGGTTACCCGCACGACGTGGCAAAAGCCAAGGCATTGCTGGCCAAGGCCGGCCTGAAGGACGGTTTCCAGACCACCATCTGGACACGTCCGTCCGGCAGCCTGCTCAACCCCAACCCGAGCCTCGGTGCGCAATTGCTGCAGTCGGATCTGGCGGAGATCGGCATTCAGGCGGAAATCCGCGTGATCGAATGGGGCGAGCTGATCCGTCGTGCCAAGGCGGGCGAGCATGACCTGCTGTTCATGGGCTGGGCCGGCGACAACGGCGACCCGGATAACTTCCTCACGCCGCAGTTTTCCTGCGCAGCGGTGAAATCCGGCACCAACTTCGCCCGCTACTGCAATGCCGACCTGGACAAGCTGATCAGCGCCGGCAAGACCACCAGCGAACAAGGTGTGCGCACCAAGCTGTATGAGCAGGCGCAGGCGCAGATCCAGCAGCAGGCGCTGTGGCTGCCGCTGGCGCATCCGACGGCGTATGCACTGACGCGCAAAGACGTGCAGGGTTACTCGGTCTCCCCGTTCGGGCGGCAGGACTATTCCAAGGTCACCCTCAAATAACCCGCCACAACACAAAACCTGTGGGAGCGGGCTTGCTCCCACAGGGGTTAGCGTTTGTACTTGGAAGCTACATCCAGCCACACTCCGCCATCGACAACGGCTCCCCATCGCCAACGATGAAGTGATCGAGCACCCGCACGTCAACCAACTCCAAAGCCTTCTGCAAGCGCTTGGTCAATAATCGATCAGCCTGACTCGGATCGCTGTTGCCCGACGGATGGTTGTGGCACAGGATCACGGCGGCCGCGTTATTGGCCAACGAGCGCTTCACCACTTCTCGGGGATGTACCGCGGTGTTGTCGATAGAGCCGCGAAACAGGGTCTCGAAGGTCAGCACCTGATGTTTGGAGTCGAGAAACAGGCAGCCGAACACCTCGTGCGGCTCATGGCGCAGCATGGCCTTGAGGTAATCGCGGACCACCTGCGGATTCTCCAGCGCCGTTTTCTGCCGCATGCGCTCGGCCAAATGTCGCCGCCCCATCTCCAGCACGGCCTGCAGCTGGGCGAACTTCGCCGGCCCCAGACCCAATTGCTCGCTGAACGCCCCGAGATCAGCCTCCAGCAACGCACGCAGGCTGCCGAACTGATTCAACAAGTGTCGCGCCAGATCCACCGCGCTTTTACCGGATACGCCGGTCCGCAGAAAAATCGCCAGCAATTCGGCATCGGAAAGACTTCCCGAGCCCTGTTCAAGCAGCTTCTCCCGCGGCCTTTCCGCCGCCGGCCAATCGCGAATACTCATACACCTTCCTTGTCTGTGGGCGCCGCTGTTCCGTAGCGGTCGCTGTGATATCGTAGCCCATCTTTTTTGCGGGCGAATTCACCCTGGGGAGGGGGTTTCGCCACGTATGTCACCAACGAAATGAAAGGCAGACCTATGCAGCGGCTGTATCGGAAACGCATCGTTCTGGGCGTCGGCGGCGGCATTGCTGCCTACAAGAGCGCCGATCTCGTGCGCCGCCTGATCGATCAGGGCGCCGAAGTGCGCGTGGTCATGACCCGTGGCGGCAGCGAATTCATCACCCCGCTGACCATGCAGGCGCTGTCCGGCCACCCGGTTCACCTGGACTTGCTCGACCCGGCCGCGGAAGCGGCGATGGGCCACATCGAACTGGCCAAATGGGCCGATCTGGTGCTGATCGCCCCGGCCACCGCCGACCTGCTCGCCCGTCTGGCCCAAGGCATTGCCAACGATCTGCTGACCACGCTGGTGCTGGCCACCGACGCCATTGTCGCTGTCGCCCCGGCCATGAACCAGGCCATGTGGCGCGACCCGGCGACCCAGGCCAACCTGCAACTCCTTGAAAGCCGTGGCCTGAAGACCTTCGGCCCGGCCTCCGGCAGCCAGGCCTGCGGCGACGTCGGCATGGGCCGCATGATGGAAGCCACCGATCTGGCCCAGCTCGCGGCGGACTGCTTCCAGCGTCAGGCGCTGACCGGCAAGCACGTAGTAATCACCGCCGGCCCGACCCAGGAAAACATCGACCCGGTGCGCTACATCACCAACCACAGCTCCGGCAAAATGGGCTTCGCCCTGGCGGAAGCGGCGGTTGAGGCCGGCGCCCGTGTCACCCTGATCAGCGGCCCGGTGCATTTGCCGACGCCGGATCGCGTCACCCGCATCGACGTGGTCAGCGCCCGCGACATGCTCGCCGCGTGTGAAGCCGCGATCCCTTGCGACATCTTTATCGCCTCGGCAGCGGTCGCGGACTACCGCCCGGAAGTCGTCGCCCCGCAAAAATTGAAGAAAGACCCTACGAGCGGTGACGGCTTCGTCCTGCAAATGGTGCGCAACCCGGACATCCTGGCCACCATCGCGACCCGTCCCGACCGTCCGTTCAGTGTCGGTTTCGCCGCCGAGACCGAACACCTGCTCGACTACGCAGCACGCAAGCTGAAGGACAAGAATCTCGATCTGATCGTCGCCAACGACGTCGCCAACCCGAGCATCGGTTTCAACAGCGAAGAAAACGCCTGCAGCGTCATCGACCGTGCGCTGCACGCCACGGTCTTCGCCCAGACCAGCAAGAGCAAGATCGCTCGCCAACTGGTCACTTTTATCGCCGAACGTCTGAACCAGGTTTAATTTACATGCACGCTTTGCAAGCCAAGATCCTCGACCCACGCATCGGTACTGAATTCCCGCTGCCGCAATACGCCACGCCAGGCTCCGCCGGCCTCGACCTGCGCGCCATGCTGCAAGAGGACATCGTCATCAAGCCGGGTGAAACCGTGCTGATCCCGACCGGTCTGTCGGTCTACATCGGCGACCCGAACCTCGCCGCGCTGATCCTGCCGCGCTCGGGCATGGGCCATAAGCACGGCATCGTGCTGGGCAATCTGGTCGGCCTGATCGACTCCGACTACCAGGGCCCGCTGATGGTCTCCTGCTGGAACCGTGGCCAGACCGAGTTCACCATGCCGGTGGGCGAGCGTCTGGCGCAGCTGGTGCTGGTGCCCGTAGTGCAGGCGCATTTCGAAATGGTCGAAGAGTTCGTCGAGACCGAGCGCGGCGCTGGCGGTTTCGGCCATTCCGGCACCAAGTGATTTGTCTTGTGGCGTGGGAGCCTGCTCCTTCGCCATAAAAATACGTAGATTCATCTGCAAGCTTTACCGCTGAAAATCAAGGCATTGGCAGGCCAAAGCCACGCCGCACAAGGCGTCATGGCCCTTTCACACCACGAACTCTCTGTGAAAACCGCCGTCATACCCTTCAGTTTGAGCTTGCCGTCGAATGAGTCGTCGGTGTGTCCAGCCACTTTCGAGATGGAGCATTTTCGCAGATGAGCACCCCCGCCCAAGTCGCCCCGAAGCTTCCCGACAGCATCTTCCGCGCCTATGACATTCGCGGCACCGTGCCGGAATTCCTCAATGGCGAAACCGCCTACTGGATCGGTCGCGCCATCGGCTCCCAGAGCCTGGCCCAGGGCGAACCGAACGTGTCCGTCGGTCGTGACGGCCGTCTGTCCGGCCCGGAACTGGTTGCCGAACTGATCCGCGGCATCGCCGAAAGCGGCTGCCATGTCAGCGACGTCGGCCTGGTGCCGACGCCGGCGCTGTACTACGCCGCCAACGTGCTGGCCGGCAAATCCGGCGTGATGCTCACCGGCAGCCACAACCCGTCGAACTACAACGGCTTCAAGATCGTGATCGCCGGTGACACCCTCGCCAACGAACAGATCCAGGTGCTGCATGAACGTATCAAGACCGGCAACCTGACCAGCGGCCAGGGCAGCGTAACCCAGGTCGAGATCCTCGACCGCTACACCACCGAAATCGTCCAGGACATCAAACTGGCCCGGCGCCTGAAAGTCGTGGTCGATTGCGGCAACGGCGCGGCCGGCGTGATCGCCCCGCAACTGATCGAAGCGCTGAACTGCGAAGTCATCCCGCTGTTCTGCGAAGTCGACGGCAACTTCCCGAACCACCACCCGGACCCGGGCAAGCCTGAAAACCTTGTCGACCTGATCGCCAAGGTCAAGGAAACCAAGGCTGACATCGGCCTGGCCTTCGACGGTGACGGCGACCGCGTCGGCGTGGTGACCAACACCGGTACCATCGTCTTCCCGGATCGCCTGCTGATGCTGTTTGCCCGCGACGTACTGGCCCGCAACCCGGGCGCGGAAATCATCTTCGACGTCAAATGCACCCGCCGCCTGATCCCGCTGATCAAGGAATATGGTGGCCAGTCGCTAATGTGGAAGACCGGTCACTCGTTGATCAAAAAGAAAATGAAACAGTCCGGCGCATTGTTGGCCGGTGAAATGAGCGGGCACATTTTCTTCAAGGAACGCTGGTTCGGTTTCGACGACGGTATTTACAGCGCCGCACGGCTGCTGGAAATTCTCAGCAAGGAAAAATCTTCGGCCGAGGAGCTGTTCGCGACCTTCCCGAACGATATTTCCACGCCGGAAATCAATATCCATGTGACCGAAGAGAGCAAATTCAGCATCATTGATGCACTGCACGATGCGCAGTGGGGCCCAGGCGCCGACCTGACCACCATTGACGGCGTGCGGGTCGATTACGCCAAAGGCTGGGGCCTGGTGCGCGCCTCCAACACCACACCGGTGCTGGTGCTGCGCTTCGAGGCCGATGACGAGGCTGAATTGCAGCGCATCAAGGCTGTGTTCCATGCCCAACTGAAACGCGTTGCACCTGATCTCCAACTACCGTTCTGATTTCTGATTCACCCGGAGCCCTGAATGACCCTCGAACGCGAAGCCGCCGCCCACACCGCCCAGGTCCTGTCCGAAGCGCTGCCTTACATCCGACGTTATGTCGGCAAGACCCTGGTGATCAAATACGGCGGCAACGCGATGGAAAGCGAGGAGCTGAAAACCGGCTTCGCCCGCGACATCGTGCTGATGAAGGCCGTTGGCATCAACCCGGTGGTCGTGCACGGCGGTGGCCCGCAGATCGGTGATCTGCTCAAGCGCCTGTCGATCGAAAGCCACTTCGTCGACGGCATGCGCGTCACCGACGCCGCGACCATGGACGTGGTGGAAATGGTCCTCGGTGGTCAGGTGAACAAAAGCATCGTCAATCTGATCAACCGCCACGGCGGCAGCGCCATCGGCCTGACCGGTAAAGACGCCGGGCTGATTCGGGCGAAGAAGCTCACTGTCACCCGTCAAACGCCGGAGATGACCCAGCCGGAAATCATCGACATCGGCCAGGTGGGCGAAGTGGTCGGGATCAACACCGAACTGCTGAACCTGCTGGTCAAAGGCAACTTCATCCCGGTGATCGCGCCGATCGGCGTGGGTGAGAACGGCGAGTCGTACAACATCAACGCTGACCTGGTGGCCGGTAAAGTCGCCGAAGCGCTGAAAGCCGAGAAGCTGATGCTGCTGACCAACATCGCCGGCCTGATGGACAAGTCGGGCACCGTGCTGACCGGCCTGAGCACCCAGCAGGTCGATGACCTGATCGCCGACGGCACCATCTACGGCGGCATGCTGCCGAAGATCCGCTGTGCACTGGAAGCGGTTCAGGGTGGTGTCGGCAGCTCGCTGATCATCGACGGCCGTGTACCGAACGCGATCCTGCTGGAAATCTTCACCGACACCGGTGTGGGTACGCTGATCAGTAATCGCAAGCGCCCATAAGCGCTCGCGCAAACAAAAAGACCCCGCTCAGCCTGGCTGAGCGGGGTCTTTTTTTGCCCTGAAGACGCGATCAGACGCCGAACTGGGCGCGATAGGCTTCAACGGCTGGCAGGTGCTGCTTGAGCTGCGGATCGTCAGCCAGGAATTCCAGCACCTGGTTCAGCGACACGATGCTGATGACCGGGATACCGAAATCACGCTCGACTTCCTGGATTGCCGACAACTCGCCGTTGCCGCGCTCCTGACGGTTCAGGGCGATCAGCACCCCGGCAGCCTTGGCGCCGTCCTGGGAAGCGATGATCTGCATCACTTCACGGATCGCGGTGCCGGCGGTGATCACGTCGTCGATGATCAGCACGTCGCCGGTCAGCGGTGCGCCGACCAGGCTGCCACCTTCGCCGTGGGCCTTGGCTTCCTTGCGGTTGAAGCACCATGGCAAGTCACGGTTGTGGTGCTCGGCCAGCGCCACGGCAGTGGTTGCTGCCAGCGGAATGCCTTTGTAGGCCGGGCCGAACAGTACGTCGAAAGAAATGCCGCTTTCGGCGATGGCTGCCGCGTAGAAACGCCCCAGCTGCGCCAGGGCCGAGCCCGTGTTGAACAGGCCGGCATTGAAGAAGTAAGGACTGGTGCGCCCGGACTTCAGGGTGAACTCACCGAAGCGCAAAACGCCGCGATCGATGGCAAAACGAATGAAATCGCGCTGATACGCTTGCATGAAAAAAACCCCAAATACCACGGATTTAGCTAATTAGCTTGACGCCGTGTATCATACACGCACGCGATTTTTGGGGCCATTTATGCGGATCATCAGTGTGAACGTCAATGGTATTCAGGCTGCAGTCGAGCGTGGTTTGCTCAGTTGGCTGCAGGCACAGAATGCCGACGTCATCTGCCTGCAGGACACCCGTGCCTCCGCCTTTGAACTGGATGACCCAGCCTTCCAACTGGATGGCTACTTCCTTTATGCCTGCGATGCTGAAGTCCCTGCCCAAGGCGGCGTGGCTTTGTATTCGCGGTTGCAACCGAAGGCTGTCATCAGCGGTCTCGGTTTCGAGACGGCCGACCGCTACGGGCGCTACCTGCAAGCAGATTTCGACAAAGTCAGTATTGCCACCTTGCTGCTTCCTTCGGGGATGAACGGCGATGAGGACTTGAACCAGAAGTTCAAGCTCATGGACGACTTCGGCAAGTACCTGGACAAACAGCGGCGCAAACGTCGCGAGTACATTTATTGTGGCTCGCTGTACGTCGCGCAGCAGAAGCTCGACATCAAGAACTGGCGCGACAGCCAGCAATCCCCGGGCTTCCTGGCGCCGGAACGCGCCTGGATGGACGAGATTGTCGGCAACATGGGCTACGTAGACGCCCTGCGCGAAGTCAGCCGCGAAGGCGACCAGTACAGCTGGTGGCCGGACAACGAACAGGCCGAGATGCTGAATCTGGGCTGGCGCTTCGACTATCAGATCCTGACCCCGGGCCTGCGACGCGTCGTGCGCAGCGCACGCCTGCCACGTCAGCCACGGTTCTCGCAGCACGCGCCGCTGATCGTGGACTACGACTGGACGCTGACTATCTAAGCGGCCTTTCGCAGACACAAAAAAACCGACGTCACTGTCGGTTTTTTTGTGGGCGATCGTTCATTATTTGATCAACCGCCAAGTGAACGGATAGCGATACGGGAAACCTTCGTTGGCCTTCACCCCACCGATGATCGTCAGCACCAGCGCTGCAATGGCCAGCAGACCGAACAGCACGAACCCGATCAGCAACAGCATCAGCACGAAACAGATCATCGAAGCGATCGCCACGGTGATCTGGAAATTCAGTGCTTCTTTACCCTGGGCGTCGATGAAAGGATCAGTCTCGCGCTTCATCTGCCACAGGATCAACGGCCCGATCAGCGTACCGAACGGAATCCAGATCCCCAGCAAGGCGGACAAGTGACAAAACATCGCCCATTGGCGAACCTCCTGGCTCGGCTTGGGTAGCAGCTCTTGCTCATCACTCATCGCGTCCTCCTTGCGGGTTGCGAACCTGCTCAGTCGGCCAGTGCAGCCTGTTGCAGTTCGAAGATCTCATTCATGCCTTTCTTGGCCAGTTCCAGCATCGCGGTCAGCTCTTCAGGCTGGAACGGCGCGCCTTCGGCGGTGCCCTGCACTTCGATGAAGCCGCCGGTGCTGGTCATCACTACGTTCAGGTCAGTCTCTGCGGCGGAGTCTTCAAGATAGTCCAGATCCAGCACCGGCTCGCCCTGGTACATGCCCACGGAAACGGCACCGATCATTTGCTTGAGCGGGTCGCCGCCCTTCAGGCCGCCGCGCTTCTTGATCACTTTCAGGGCATCGACCAGCGCAACCATGGCGCCGGTGATCGACGCGGTGCGGGTACCGCCGTCGGCCTGGATCACGTCGCAGTCGACGTACAGGGTGACGTCGCCCAGCTTGGACATGTCCAGCGCAGCGCGCAGGGAACGGCCGATCAGGCGCTGGATCTCCAGGGTACGGCCACCCTGCTTGCCACGGCTCGCCTCACGCTGGTTACGCTCGCCGGTGGCACGGGGCAGCATGCCGTATTCGGCGGTCAGCCAACCCTGGCCCTGACCTTTGAGGAAACGCGGTACGCCGTTTTCGACGCTGACGGTGCAGATGACTTTGGTATCACCGAATTCGACCAGTACCGATCCCTCGGCGTGCTTGGTGTAGTTGCGGGTAATGCGGATCGAGCGGAGCTGATCGGCAGCGCGACCACTTGGACGTTTCATAGGAGATACCTGTACTGGGGACGGAAAACTGCGGAGCATTATAGAGCCGCGCACCGCGCCTGGGCACTCGTTAAAAAATCCGGCCGACGACCGAAAGCCCTGAAACGCGCTTTGCCGACGGCCTGCAGCCCTTTGTCACACCGTGTGTTTGGGCGCATCCGCCGCACTGCGCTACAATCCTGCGCCTTTGCTGCCAGTCGGCTTAAATTCATTGATATCGAGCTGCGGAGCTTCAATTCGCGCCGATCTGTATCGCGAGGTCACCGCCATGGTGCACAGCATGACCGCCTTCGCCCGCGTCGAGAAAGCCGGCGTTCAGGGCACCCTGAGCTGGGAACTGCGCTCGGTCAACAGCCGCTACCTGGAACCCCACCTGCGCCTGCCGGAGTCGTTTCGCGACCTCGAAGGCGCTGTCCGCGAAGCCCTGCGTCAGGGCCTGTCGCGCGGCAAACTGGAATGCACCCTGCGCTTCACCGAGGAAAGTACCGGCAAGCCACTGCAAGTGGATCGCGAACGCGCCGCGCAGCTGGTCGCCGCTGCCGAAACCGTCGCCGGCCTGATCAAGAACCCGGCCGCGCTGAACCCGCTGGAAGTGCTGGCCTGGCCGGGCGTGCTGGTGGCCGATGCGAGCGATCCACAAGCCCTTAACGCCGAAGCGCTGGAGCTGTTCAATCAAGGCCTGAAGGAGCTGAAGTCCGGCCGCGAGCGCGAAGGCGCGGAGCTGGCACGCCTGATCAACGATCGCCTGACCTCCATCGAGGAAGACGTGGTGACGCTGCGCGAACTGGTTCCGCAGATGCTCGCCACCCAGCGCCAGAAGGTCCTCGACCGCTTCGCCGACATGAAGGCCGAGATGGACCCGCAGCGCCTGGAACAGGAAATGGTGATGCTCGCGCAAAAGAGCGACGTGGCCGAAGAACTGGATCGCCTGAGCACTCACATCATCGAAGTTCGCCGGGTCCTGAAGTCCGGCGGTGCCGCCGGTCGGCGCCTGGACTTCCTGATGCAGGAACTCAACCGCGAAGCCAACACACTGGGCTCCAAGGCCTTCGACCCGCGCAGCACCCAGGCGGCGGTCAACCTCAAGGTGTTGATCGAGCAGATGCGCGAACAAGTGCAGAATATTGAGTAAGGCAACAGACATGACCCACAGCACCGGCACCCTGTACATCATTTCCGCCCCTTCGGGCGCGGGCAAGAGCAGTCTGGTCAAGGCCCTGACAGACACCAACCCGGACATTCGCGTCTCGATTTCCCACACTACCCGTGCCATGCGCCCGGGCGAGGTGGACGGAGTGAACTACCACTTCGTAAGCCGCGAAGAGTTCGTGAAGATGGGCGAGCACGGCGATTTCCTTGAACGCGCGGAAGTCTTCGGCAACTTTTACGGCACCTCGCAAAGTCGTCTGCAGCAGACCCTGGACGAAGGTCACGACCTGATTCTGGAAATCGACTGGCAAGGCGCCGAGCAAGTGCGCAAGCTGATGCCCCAGGCACGCTCGATCTTCATTCTGCCGCCATCGCTTCAGGCCCTGCACCAGCGCCTGACCAACCGTGGCCAGGACAGCGACGAAATCATCGACGGCCGGATGCGCGAAGCCGTCAGCGAGATGAGCCACTACGTTGAGTACGATTACCTGATCATCAACGACGATTTCGCCCACGCGCTGGATGATCTGAAAGCGATTTTTCGCGCCAATCAGCTGCAACAGAAACGCCAACAAGTGCGTTTCGGCAGATTGCTGGCTGAATTGCTGGGCTGAAACAGCACTTCCCAAAACCGCTGCAAGGGCTTTACATTGGTGCTTGCGGCGCGTTGAAGAGCCTGGTCAAAAAATCAGCGCTTCCCTAATCGCTGGTGATTTTTTAAACTGTTGAGTCCGCTCGCCCAACCGGGCAGCGCGCATATTGCATTCGCTCCGAGGAATACCATGGCCCGCGTAACCGTTGAAGACTGCCTAGAACACGTGGAAAACCGCTTTGAGCTGGTCATGCTCTCTACCAAGCGTGCCCGTCAACTGGCCACCGGCGGCAAAGAGCCCCTGGTTCAGTGGGAAAACGACAAACCGACCGTAGTTGCGCTGCGTGAAATCGCTGAAGGCCTGATGAGCTACGAGTTCATCGCCGAGCAGGAAATCGTCCACGAAGACCCGGTCTTCGCTGCGTTCGAGGACGAGTCCAACGAGGCCGTCTAAGCCTATGCCTGGTCGACGTAGCACGGCGCGGGATCACAGCTTGCGGCAGGAGACATCATGCCGAGCATAGACGCCCTCGCCGATCGCTTATCGACCTACCTCGGCAACGACCAGGTCAACCTGGTCCGCCGAGCGTATTTCTACGCCGAACAAGCCCACGACGGCCAACGCCGCCGTAGCGGCGAGGCGTACGTCACGCATCCTCTTGCCGTGGCGAATATTCTTGCCGACATGCACATGGACCATCAGAGCCTGATGGCCGCGATGCTGCATGACGTGATCGAAGACACCGGTATCGCCAAGGAAGCGCTGCAAGCGCAGTTCGGTGAAACCGTGGCCGAACTGGTCGACGGGGTCAGCAAACTGACCCAGATGAATTTCGAGACCAAGGCCGAAGCCCAGGCTGAAAACTTCCAGAAAATGGCCATGGCCATGGCACGCGACATCCGCGTGATCCTGGTCAAGCTCGCCGACCGCCTGCACAACATGCGCACGCTGGAAGTGCTGTCCGGCGAAAAACGCCGGCGCATCGCCAAGGAAACCCTGGAGATCTATGCACCCATCGCCAATCGGCTGGGCATGCACGCGATCCGTATCGAGTTCGAAGACCTCGGCTTCAAGGCCATGCACCCGATGCGTTCCGCGCGGATCTACCAGGCCGTCAAACGCGCCCGGGGCAACCGCAAGGAAATCGTCAACAAGATCGAGGAATCCCTTGGCCACTGCCTCGCCATCGACGGCATCCAGGGTGAAGTCAGCGGTCGCCAGAAACACCTCTACGGCATCTACAAGAAAATGCGCGGCAAGCGTCGGGCCTTTAACGAGATCATGGACGTCTACGCGTTCCGGATCATCGTCGACAAGGTCGATACCTGCTACCGCGTGCTGGGTGCTGTACATAATTTGTACAAACCGTTGCCGGGGCGCTTCAAGGATTACATCGCGATCCCCAAGGCCAACGGCTATCAGTCGCTGCACACCACACTGTTCGGCATGCACGGCGTGCCGATCGAAATCCAGATCCGCACCCGTGAAATGGAAGAGATGGCCAACAACGGCATCGCCGCCCATTGGCTGTACAAATCCAGCGGCGACGAGCAGCCCAAAGGCACCCATGCCCGGGCCCGTCAGTGGGTCAAGGGCGTGCTGGAAATGCAGCAACGTGCCGGCAACTCGCTGGAATTCATCGAGAGCGTGAAGATCGACCTGTTCCCGGACGAGGTCTACGTGTTCACGCCCAAAGGCCGGATCATGGAGCTGCCCAAAGGCTCCACGGCGGTCGACTTTGCCTACGCGGTGCACACCGACGTCGGCAACAGCTGCATCGCCTGCCGGATCAACCGTCGCCTCGCACCGCTCTCCGAACCGTTGCAAAGCGGCTCCACGGTCGAGATCGTCAGCGCCCCCGGCGCGCGGCCGAACCCGGCGTGGCTCAACTTCGTGGTCACCGGCAAGGCGCGGACCCACATCCGTCATGCGCTGAAACTGCAACGCCGCTCCGAATCCATCAGCCTCGGCGAACGCCTGCTGAACAAGGTGCTCAACGGCTTCGACAGCGCGCTGGAACAGATTCCGGCCGAACGCGTGAAGGCGATGCTCACCGAGTACCGCCTCGAACTGATCGAAGACTTGCTGGAAGACATCGGCCTGGGCAACCGCATGGCCTACGTCGTGGCCCGCCGCCTGCTCGGCGAAGGCGAACAACTGCCAAGCCCTGAAGGCCCGCTGGCGATTCGCGGCACCGAAGGTCTGGTGCTCAGCTACGCCAAATGCTGCACGCCGATCCCGGGCGACCCGATTGTCGGGCACCTGTCGGCGGGCAAAGGCATGGTCGTGCACCTGGACAACTGTCGCAACATCAGCGAAATCCGCCACAACCCGGAAAAATGCATCCAGCTCTCGTGGGCCAAGGATGTCACCGGTGAATTCAACGTCGAACTGCGCGTCGAGCTGGAACACCAGCGCGGCCTGATTGCCCTGCTGGCCAGCAGCGTCAACGCAGCCGACGGCAATATCGAGAAAATCAGCATGGACGAACGCGATGGCCGCATCAGCGTCGTCCAACTGGTGGTCAGCGTCCACGACCGTGTGCACCTGGCCCGCGTGATCAAGAAACTGCGCGCACTGACCGGCGTGATCCGCATCACCCGCATGCGTGCATAACTTAAACATTACAAGGAGTCATACATGACCAAGACCGTTATCACCAGCGACAAGGCCCCGGCCGCCATCGGTACTTATTCCCAGGCGATCAAGGCTGGCAACACTGTCTACATGTCGGGCCAGATCCCGTTGGACCCGAAAACCATGGAGCTGGTCGAAGGTTTCGAAGCCCAGACCGTCCAGGTCTTCGAGAACCTGAAAGCCGTGGCCGAAGCCGCCGGCGGTTCGTTCAAGGATATCGTCAAGCTGAACATCTTCCTCACCGACCTGAGCCACTTCGCCAAGGTCAACGAGATCATGGGCAAGTACTTCGACCAGCCGTACCCGGCGCGCGCCGCCATCGGCGTTGCTGCCCTGCCAAAGGGTGCGCAGGTTGAAATGGATGCCATTCTGGTCATCGAGTAATGCGCACGGCGCGGCCCTTCAAGGTCGCGCCGACTGCTCTGCGGTAAAGAAAAGGTTTTGAAAGGATTCCACCATGCGCAAAGCGCTTGCTCTCTCGCTGCTCGCCATTTTCCTCGGCGGTTGCGCCAGCAACCCTGCCGACCGTGACATCAGCGGCACCTGGATCAACCAGATCGCCATCGATGCCGCCGCCAAGGGCGGCCCCCTGCGTGAAGCGCTTCAGGCCTACGGCCCGAACCTGGAATGGGACATCAACACCAAGGCCAGTCAGGCCCGCTACACCAACGGTTTCGAAAACGTGGAAGGTCGTTTGCTCGGCGAACAGTCCGGCGCCTGGAAAGTCGATTTCTATGGCAGCTCGGCCAGCGAGCTGAAACGTGACGGCAGCCAGTTGCACCAGGCCGCCAGCGAAAATGAACCACAGCAGCTCTTCGACCGCGCGCAGATTCCGGTGCCGGAGGGCGCACCGATCGGCGCCAGCTTCGAACGGGCGCTGTATTCGGCCTACCTGGGCGGAAACTGGACAATCGCCAGCGGCCAGGGCGAAGGTGCCACGGTGCAATTCCAGGCCGACGGACAAGTCTCCGGCCTGCCGGGCGCCGACCGCTATGCCCTGTGCCTGGCGGGCGACTGCGCATCGATGAGCAGCGGCAACGACAGCATGTGGCTGCAACAGAACGGTCAGGGCAACAACTGGATCTTCGTGCGCAAAGGCAAGGAGCTTGAAATTTTGCAGGCCGTGAACACGGCACTGGCGGACGAACAACCGCAGTTCACCCCGGGTGAGCGCAAGTGGTTGCTCGAAAAACAGTAACTGCACCTGAGAACAGCATATAACCCTGTGGGAGCGGGCTTGCCCGCGATGAGGCCATAGCATTCAACATTTATGCTGACTGTTATGCCGCCATCGCGAGCAAGCTCGCTCCCACGATTATTTGTTGCGCTTGAGAATCAGCACTTGCCCTCTAGAATCGCGGCATACCCCTCACGATAACTCGGATACTTCGGCACCCAGCCCAGCGCCTTCGCACGGGCATTGCTGCAACGTTTGCTGCCGGTGCGACGCACGCTCTCGTCTTCCGACCATTCGGTGACACCCAGATACTCGCGCAGCCACGCCACCACCTCGGCCAACGGCTCCGGCGCGTCGTCCACGCCGATATAGATGTCATCCAGCGCCACGCCCTTGCGATCCGCGTCCAGCAGAAACGCCATCAACCCCGCCGCATCCTCGGCATGGATGCGATTGCCATACAGCGGCGGGTCGACCGCCACCCGATAACCCCGACGTACCTGGGTCAGCAGCCATTCACGGCCGGGGCCGTAAATGCCGGTCAGGCGCACGATGCTCGCAGGAATACCGCTGTTGAGCGCAACCTGCTCGGCCTCCAGCATCACCCGACCGGAATAACCCGCGGCAACGGTCTCGGATTTTTCATCGACCCATTCGCCGTTCTGCTGCCCGTAAACACTGCTGCTGGAAACGAACAGCAACCGCTCAGGCTCCTGACCGTAATCGTTCAGCCAACCCAGCACATGCTGCAACCCCTGCACATACGCCGCGCGATAACCGGCCTCATCGTGATCGGTGGCCGCCGCGCTATACACCAGGTAATCGATAGCACCCACCGGCCAGGTCTCGGGGCAATCCTCATTGAACAAGTCACCGGCGACACCGATAACGCCGTCCGGTAAACGTGAAATATTCCGGCGCAGGCCATACACCTGAAAGCCGGCAGCCAGCAATTGCGTGGCCAGACGGCTGCCGACATCACCGCAACCGGCGATCAAAACAGAGGGCGCGGACATCAAAAATCTCCCATCGGAAAGCGACAGACTAGCCTCGACAGGGGACGAGCGGCTAGCAATGAAGGAAAAAAAGCAACTCTATTACTTCTGTTAACAAGAATTACTTGCAATAATGCACGTCACTTTTGTTCTCGGCCTCACGAGGCCTGGAAGAGCATCACCGTTTTTCTATCTCAGGTCCGGCCAGCATGACACGCATTCAAAACCCCGCTTCGCCAACCAACCGACCTCGCGCCTGGAGCGCAGTGGCTGCCCTGCTCCTCAGCCTGATGCTGGCGCCGGCCGCCGCCTTCGCTGACGCACAAGCCCCGGCCGCACCAGCCGCCACCGAGCAGAGCGCTCCAGCCGCCGCACCTGCCGCGACCGTTCCGGTGCAGGCCGTAGACGCCAGCGCCGCCGACGCACCGGAAGTCCTCGAAGCCGACAACTCCCTGGGCATGGCCCACGACCTGTCGCCATGGGGCATGTACAAGAATGCCGACATCATCGTGAAAATCGTGATGATCGGTCTGGCCATCGCTTCAATCATTACCTGGACCATCTGGATTGCCAAAGGGTTCGAGCTGATGGGCGCCAAACGTCGCCTGCGTGGCGAAATCGCCGCCCTGAAGAAAGCCACCACCCTCAAGGAAGCCAGCACCACCGCAGCAAAAGAAGGCACCCTCGCCAACCTGCTGGTGCATGACGCCCTCGAAGAAATGCGCCTGTCGGCCAATTCCCGCGAGAAAGAAGGCATCAAGGAACGCGTCAGCTTCCGCCTCGAGCGTCTGGTGGCCGCCTGTGGCCGCAACATGAGCAGCGGCACCGGCGTGCTCGCCACCATCGGCTCCACCGCACCGTTCGTCGGCCTGTTCGGCACCGTGTGGGGCATCATGAACAGCTTCATCGGCATCGCCAAAACCCAGACCACCAACCTTGCTGTCGTAGCACCGGGTATCGCTGAGGCGCTGCTGGCTACCGCACTGGGTCTGGTGGCCGCGATTCCTGCCGTGGTCATCTACAACGTGTTCGCCCGCTCCATCGCCGGTTACAAGGCTCAGGTGTCCGATGCATCGGCAGAAGTCCTGCTGCTGGTCAGCCGCGACCTCGACCACCAGCCTGAGCGCAGCAGCTCGCAGCCGCACATGGTCAAAGTGGGGTAATCGGCCATGGGCCTGCATTTGAAAGAAGGCGCAGACGACGATCTGGCCGAGAACCACGAAATCAACGTCACGCCGTTCATCGACGTGATGCTGGTGCTGCTGATCATTTTCATGGTGGCCGCGCCACTGGCCACCGTAGACATCAAAGTCGACCTGCCCGCCTCGACCGCCAAACCGGCGCCGCGGCCGGAGAAACCGGTGTTCCTCAGCGTAAAGGCTGATCAGCGCCTGTACATCGGTGACGACGAAGTCAAAGCCGAAACCCTCGGCGCCATGCTCGACGCCAGGACTCAGGGCAAAAAAGACACCACCATCTTCTTCCAGGCCGACAAAGGCGTGGACTACGGCGACCTGATGAGCGTGATGGACAAGCTGCGCAGCGCCGGTTATCTGAAAGTCGGTCTGGTCGGCCTCGAGAGCGCAGTCAAGAAATGATCACGACGCGCCATAAGCTGACGCGTTACAGCGGTAGCCTGGCCGTGGTGCTGGGTGTGCATGCGCTGGCCATCGCGCTGGCGCTTAACTGGACCGCCCGCCCTCCCATCGAATTGCCGCCGCAGGCGATGATGGTCGAGCTGGCACCGGTTCCGGCCCCGCCACCGCCTGCACCGCCAAAAGTCGTCACGCCACCGCAGCCACCGGCTCCGGTTGAAGAACTGCCAATCCCGAAACTGGCCGAAGCACCCAAGGCAGAAATTGCCGTGCCCAAGCCCAAACCAAAACCCAAGCCAAAACCGCAACCGCCGAAGCCGATCGAGAAGAAACCGGAACCCGTGAAGGAAAAACCTTCCGAGGAAAAACCGGCAGAGCCTCAGCAGACCCAGGCACCAACGGAGAAATCCGCCCAGCCGGCACCAGGCCCGTCGCCAGCACAACTGGCGGCCAAGGCCAGCTGGCAGGGTGCGCTGCTCGCGCATCTGCAGAAGTACAAAAAGTACCCGGACAGCGCCAGGTCACGGAACAAGACCGGAACCAACCGCCTGCGTTTCGTGGTCGATGGCGAAGGCAATGTGCTGTCGTTCGAGCTGGTGGACCGCTCCGGCAACGCTGATCTGGACCGGGCCACCCTGGAAATGATCCGCCGTGCCCAGCCGCTGCCCAAACCGCCGGCGGACATGCTGAACAACGGCTCCATCGAAATTGTTGCGCCGTTTGTGTACTCGATCGAGAAGCGCCGCTGACGCACAACGCCCCCCCGTTGGAGTTGCACCGGACAGACAAAGGCACCTTTCGGTGCCTTTGTCATATCTGCAAACGGCAAACAGGCATTGTCCGGTGTGGCATTCATCACTCAGTCTGATAACGTGCGTCTATCGATTGCAGCCGGTATGCTTGGCCCGCATCTTCATGGACGCTTGCTATGACCCTCACAGAATTACGCTACATCGTTACCCTCGCCCAAGAGCAGCATTTCGGCCACGCGGCCGAGCGTTGCCACGTCAGCCAGCCGACCCTGTCGGTGGGTGTGAAAAAGCTTGAAGACGAACTCGGTGTGCTGATTTTCGAGCGCAGCAAAAGCGCCGTGCGCCTGACCCCGGTCGGTGAAGGCATCGTCGCCCAGGCGCAGAAAGTACTGGAGCAGGCCCAGGGCATCCGCGAACTGGCCCAGGCCGGCAAGAACCAGCTGACCGCCCCGCTGAAAGTCGGCGCGATCTACACCGTCGGCCCGTACCTGTTCCCACATCTGATTCCACAACTGCACCGGGTCGCCCCGCAGATGCCGTTGTACATCGAAGAAAACTTCACCCACGTGCTGCGCGACAAACTGCGCAACGGCGAACTGGACGCGATCATCATCGCCCTGCCGTTCAACGAAGCCGACGTGCTGACCCTGCAACTCTACGACGAGCCGTTCTACGTCCTGATGCCGGCCCAGCACCCGTGGACCCAGAAAGAGTCCATCGACGCCGCCCTGCTCAACGACAAGAGCCTGCTGCTGCTTGGTGAAGGCCACTGCTTCCGCGATCAGGTGCTGGAAGCCTGCCCGACCCTGACCAAGGGCAACGACGGCGCCAAGCACACCACGGTGGAATCCAGCTCGCTGGAAACCATTCGCCACATGGTCGCGTCCGGCCTGGGCATCTCGATCCTGCCGCTGTCGGCGGTGGACAGCCATCACTACGCTCCGGGCGTGATCGAAGTGCGTCCGTTGTCGGCACCGGTGCCATTCCGCACCGTGGCCATCGCCTGGCGCGCCAGCTTCCCGCGGCCGAAAGCCATCGAGATCCTCGCCGACTCCATTCGCCTGTGCTCGGTCGCCAAGCCAGCCGCACCGGTCACGGCCGGTTAAGCCAGCGTCATGACGGAGCTGTCGCAGGTCTCGGTCACCGCACTCAAGGGTGTCGGTGAAGCCATGGCCGAGAAACTGGCCAAGGTCGGCCTGGAAAACCTTCAGGACGTGCTGTTCCACCTGCCGCTGCGTTATCAGGATCGCACCCGCGTGGTGCCGATCGGCGCGTTGCGGCCGGGACAGGACGCCGTGGTCGAAGGTACCGTCAGCGGCGCCGACGTGGTCATGGGCCGGCGCCGCAGCCTCGTCGTGCGCTTGCAGGACGGCACCGGCGGACTGAGCCTGCGTTTCTACCATTTCAGCAACGCGCAGAAAGAAGGCCTCAAGCGCGGCACGCGGATTCGCTGCTACGGCGAAGCGCGGCCCGGCGCCTCGGGGCTGGAGATCTATCACCCGGAATACCGCGCCATCAACGGTGACGAACCGCCGCCGGTGGATGAAACCCTGACCCCGGTCTATCCGCTGACCGAAGGCTTGACCCAGGCCCGCCTGCGTCAGTTGTGCATGCAGACCCTGACCCTGCTCAAGCCGGCCACCCTGCCCGACTGGCTGCCGACCGAACTGGCTCGCGACTATCAACTGGCGCCGCTGGCCGACGCGATCCGCTACCTGCACAACCCGCCCGCCGATGCCGACGTCGACGAACTCGCCCTCGGTCATCACTGGGCCCAGCATCGTCTGGCCTTCGAAGAACTGCTGACCCATCAACTGTCCCAGCAGCGCCTGCGCGAGAGCATGCGCTCCCTGCGCGCACCGGCGATGCCGAAAGCCACGAAGCTGCCGGCGAAATACCTGGCCAACCTCGGCTTCAATCCGACCGGCGCTCAGCAACGAGTCGGCAACGAAATCGCCTACGACCTCAGCCAGCACGAACCGATGCTGCGGCTGATTCAGGGCGACGTCGGCGCGGGCAAAACCGTGGTCGCCGCCCTCGCTGCGCTGCAGGCGCTGGAGGCGGGTTATCAGGTCGCCCTGATGGCGCCGACCGAGATCCTCGCCGAACAGCACTTCATCACCTTCAAGCGCTGGCTCGAACCGCTGGGCATTGACGTGGCGTGGCTGGCCGGCAAGCTCAAGGGCAAGAACCGCGTCGCCGCGCTGGAGCAGATCGCCAGCGGCACGCCGATGGTGGTCGGCACCCACGCGCTGTTCCAGGACGAAGTGCAGTTCAAGAACCTCGCGCTGGTGATCATCGACGAACAACACCGCTTCGGCGTGCAGCAGCGTCTGGCGTTGCGGCAGAAAGGCGTCGGCGGGCGCATGTGCCCGCATCAATTGATCATGACCGCCACGCCGATTCCGCGGACGCTGGCGATGAGCGCCTACGCCGACCTCGACACCTCAATTCTCGACGAGCTGCCACCCGGCCGAACCCCGGTCAACACCGTGCTGGTCACCGACACCCGCCGCGTCGAAGTCATCGAGCGGGTGCGCAGTGCCTGCGCCGAGGGCCGTCAGGCCTATTGGGTGTGCACGCTGATTGAAGAGTCCGAAGAGCTGACCTGCCAGGCCGCCGAAACCACTTTCGAAGACCTGACCGCCGCCCTCGGCGAGCTGAAGGTCGGGCTGATCCACGGCCGCATGAAACCCGCCGAGAAAGCCGCCGTCATGGCCGAGTTCAAGGCCGGCAACCTGCAACTGCTGGTTGCCACCACCGTGATCGAAGTCGGCGTTGACGTACCCAACGCCAGCCTGATGATCATCGAAAACCCCGAGCGCCTGGGCCTTGCGCAACTGCACCAGTTGCGTGGCCGCGTCGGCCGAGGCAGCGCGGTCAGCCATTGCGTGCTGCTCTACCATCCGCCGCTGTCACAGATCGGCCGCCAGCGCCTGGGCATCATGCGCGAGACCAACGACGGTTTCGTCATCGCCGAAAAAGACCTCGAACTGCGCGGCCCCGGCGAGATGCTCGGCACCCGCCAGACCGGTCTGCTGCAATTCAAGGTCGCCGACCTGATGCGCGACGCCGATCTGCTGCCCGCCGTGCGCGATGCCGCCCAGGCCTTGCTTGAGCGCTGGCCTACCCACGTCAGCCCGTTGCTCGACCGCTGGCTGCGACACGGGCAGCAATACGGCCAAGTGTGAGCACCGTCGCAGTTTCTGACAGCTCGTTCCAACCAAGCTGGTTATACTCCAGCAATTGTTTCAAAAACGGATACAGACCATGACCGAAGCTGCTCTCGCCCCCGAATCCCCGCACGCTCCGTCTGTTATTCGGCTGCTGCTCAACAAGCTGGGCGTCGCCTACGAAGAGGTACTCGACCACCACGGCCTCAATGCTTCGCGCAAAGTGCAGGCCGTGTTGCTGGACGACGCGGTCGGTGCACTGATGGTGCTGTTTCCACAGAGCCAGTTGCTGGATCTCAACCGCCTCGCCGAGCTGACGGGCCGTCGCCTGACCGCCGTGTCCACCGAGCGCCTGGAAAAGATGCTCGGCAAACACAGCCTGAGCTTGCTGCCGGGCCTGCCGGCGCTGACCAGTTCGCCGTGCCTCTACGAAGAAAGCCTGCTGCGCGAGCCGAAGTTGCTGATCAACTCCGGCGAGCCGGGCCTGCTGCTGGAAATCGCCAGCGAAGACTTCAAGACCATGCTGACCAAGGCCAGCGCCGCCAACTTCGGCGAAGCCCTGAGCAGCATCCGCCCGAACCTCGACCGCCCGGACGATGACCGCGAGGAAATCACCCAGGCCGTGCAGGCGTTCACCGCGCGGCGCATCCAGCAGCGTCTGGAAGCGACCATCGAGATTCCGCCGCTGGCCGAAACCGCGCAAAAAATCATCAAGCTGCGCGTTGACCCGAACGCCACCATCGACGACATCACCGGCGTGGTCGAAACCGACCCGGCGCTGGCTGCGCAAGTGGTGAGCTGGGCGGCATCGCCGTACTACGCGTCGCCGGGCAAGATCCGTTCGGTGGAAGACGCAATCGTGCGCGTGCTGGGCTTCGATCTGGTGATCAACCTGGCGCTGGGCCTGGCCCTCGGCAAGACCCTGAGCCTGCCCAAGGATCACCCGCAGCACACCACGCCGTACTGGCAGCAGTCGATCTACACCGCCGCCGTCATCGAAGGCCTGACCCGCGCCATGCCGCGTGCCCAGCGCCCGGAATCCGGCCTGACCTACCTCGCCGGCCTGCTGCACAACTTCGGCTACCTGCTGCTGGCCCACGTGTTCCCGCCGCACTTCTCGCTGATCTGCCGCCACCTGGAGGTCAACCCGCACCTGTGCCACAGCTATGTCGAGCAACACCTGCTGGGCATCAGCCGCGAACAGATCGGCTCCTGGCTGATGCGCTACTGGGACATGCCGGAGGAACTGGCGACCGCCCTGCGCTTCCAGCACGACCCGAACTACGACGGCGCCTACGCCGAATACCCGAACCTCGTCTGCCTGGCCGTGCGCCTGCTGCGCAGCCGCGGGATCGGCTCCGGCCCGGATGAAGACATTCCGGATGCGCTGCTGGAACGCGTTGGCCTGAGCCGCGACAAGGCCAATGATGTGGTCAGCAAAGTGCTTGAGGCGGAAGTGCTGCTGCGCGAACTGGCTTCGCAGTTCAGCCAGGCCTAAAACTCAGCAGGCCCACTCCCACAGGGTTTCACAGCTTCTGTGGGAGCGAGCCTCTTTAACTATCCTTTCAACTTGATGACAAAGCTGCCATAAGGCAAGAGATGATCACGGCCTGCATGAAATGCACCGCTTACAAGAATGTCGCCATTCGGCAAGATTGCCATATCACGTGTAACTTCCAAATGACGAGGCTCGTTGAATCCATACCAGCCTTTGCCGTTGAACTCCGGATCCAGCGCAGCCGTTAATTTTAAACGCGCAATGACGGAATGCGTTTTATCAGTTAAAAAACTACCTGCAGTTGTACCCGAGACAGTTAGTGCACTATCTCCCACTCCACTAAACGCGCACCGCTCCCACTTCTCGCCCATAGGCTGTAACTTCGTATACAACGGTTTCCCTTCATTAAAAACCAGATTGGGCTTCCCATCGCGATTCAAGACAATAATCACGCCCTGCCCTTCTTCAAACCCTTCAGTACTGCCTCCGACAAGAGCAATCAAATCGTCGCGCTCCCTTATACTCATGTCGGCGATGGTCGGGCCAGGTAGCTTTAGCGTTCGAAATTGCTTATCAGGCGTTCCATCCGCGTGAAAACGTACCGCATAAGCCCCCCTTCCAGTATCAGAATAGAATGTGCCAAACAGCACCAAACCTCCGCCCCGCTGAGACCCCACGCCTCGACCTATGCTTTCCAAGCCGCTTCCAAGGTCAGCAATCGCATAGCCTACCTTATTGAAAGTTTTATCTAACCCACCAAGAGGAGTAACACGCACGACAACTCCCGCGCTAGACGCCGGGCTTTCTACAGTGCTGGCGAATACGATTTTTCCATCTGGCTGCTCAGCAAAAGAAAGCCGCGTTGCGGGGCTAGTCCGGTTACTTGCCTCATCGGGCAAGAGATCGTGTCGAGGTGCCGAATCTTTCTTGGGTTCCCATTTCTGACCTACTGTTGCGATCCCAAGATCAGAAATAGCAAGTACACCGCCCTTACCGAAACCATCTACCAAGGCACCACTCCTCGATAATCTAATGAGTATTTGACCACGAGTGAGTGTGTACGCCGATATCAAACAACCCCCATCCCTCAGAGGTCCAAGACCAATAACACCGACGTACTCATTAGGAAAAAATATTTTAGCAACGCCCCGGTTCCCATCACCGTACCCGGATCCATCATCAATCTGCCCTTGGCTGGTCATCCGTGCGACATAAATGAACTCACCTCCTTCCTGATTGTTCACAACTAGAAACTTGTTGTCTGCCAGCGCCATGAGACCACTGCAATCATTTCCAGGAAGTTCTCTTGTAGGCATCGTCAGCTTACCGCCAGTAGCAAAATCCGGATCCGGCTGACCAGGTTGAGTATTTTTCAGATTTCGATTCATTTTCATAAATCCTCAAGGTTGCATAGAAATTCTTCAACTTCGAACGCAACCTTAAAATGCTCTGAAAATGACGAGATTTCACCTGTCAGAAATGACAGTGCGAATACCTACAACAGCCAAATGGCCGAACTGAACGGCCTCAAATCTTGGGTTTGACCTTCCGCGGCTTCAAATACTTCATCAACCCCTGAAACCACATCACCAGCGCCGGATTGCCCTTGAGCTGGATCGACTTGTCCTGAATCCCCTGCATGAACGCCAGCTGCTTGTTCTTGGCCTGCATCGTGGCAAACCCGAACGCCGCGTCCTTGAACGCAATCGCAAACGCCGGCTCCGCCACCACGCCAGACTTGCTGGTAATGCGCTGGTCCTTCACCACGAAATGCCGCGCCACTTTCCCGTCCAGAGTCTGTAGCTGAAACACCAGATCCTTGTCACCCAACTGCTGCTGGAACGCAGGATTTGTCCGACTGGCCTTACCCATCAACAGACCCAGCATCCACAGAAGAAAACGAAATTTCATGCGCACAGCCTCAAAAGGAAAATGAACGGCTGGGGGAGTGTAAGGGATTCGGATGGATTCGCCACTCTCTTGCACGGATAGAAGACGATGCAGCGATTTTCTCGCATGATGACTACCAAGTCACGATTTCACCCTCTGGACTTGATCCCCGTCCTACACCTGAAGAAACACATTCCTGTAGGAGCTGCTGAAGGCTGCGATCTTTTGATCTTCTCCCCCGCAAACCTATGGGAAATTTCCCGCAATACGCCGGGATACCCATGAACTAGGCGAACTTGGACATCACCGATAGCCTCTGTGTGTCACCGCAAAATCGGTGACTCGGACGTGCAAGTCCGGTTCAGGTGCACAATCGTTGATGGCAATTCGCTGAGCGTTTTCCTATGCTCGCGGATCGTTATGGCGGCTGTGCGTCGGAGACTCTCGAGTCTGCCGGCCACCTGGACCGGTCTTGCACACCAACGCATAGCTGCCACCTCTTTCGAAGTGCAAGCGAATGGGTGTCGGCCTCACAATTCCAGGAAGCTGCGCAATGATCAAACCAACACCCAATCCCCAGAAACACCCGAAACCTCCCCTACGAATCCCTCGATTCAAAGAAACTCCACGAAGCCGCCGAACGCGCCCTCGACCACCACTTCAAACCCAGAGCCTCACGCCCCAAACGCCTGGGCGGCCTGTTCGCCCTCTGCCCGACACCGACGCCGAAGCCCTCATGGCCAACGCCTCCGAAGACCTCCTGTCCATCAGCGCCATAGCCGCCAACCTGGCCGACGACCTCGACGGCCCCGCCGCTCGATGGCACTGGGCCTGAGCAGAATGGCAGACGGCGTGCGGTTGATGGTGGAAGGCACGCTCGATCACATCGAGTTTCGGGAGTATCAGGGCAAGCCGTAGCTGAATTGCGGGCGGGAAAAAGGGGACGTTGAGTCCCCTTTCCTGATCTTCGGCAGCAGCGATTAGCGAAAGTCCTCTGCGCTTTTGGGTCGCGTCTCCAACCCAAGAAGCGCAGCCCGGTTTATGAAGGAATAACTTCCTGAGTCGCATCGCTGCCTGAATACAACTTTGTCCTCCTTGAGCACTGTCAGAAAACTCACGAAGGCCTGACTAACGAGGTAGGTATACGCACCGCTTTTGAACTTGATGATGTTCAGGTTCACGCTGCCTTCCGACGCATCTACAACAAAGAATTTGCCCTTGGGTGGCATCGCGTTCTTCGGGTAGACCATCTCGATGTTCCCCGGCACACCGTAGCGATATTGAACAGAGCCGACCGTGGGCTTGCTGTTTCCCGTCGCACAAACAGAAACCGTCTTACCGCCCCGCAACGGGCAACTGAAGTAGATGTCTTCATCATCCGAGCACAACGTTCCATCCTGCCCGCGCTTCAACGGCGCCGTCTCCTGCGAAACGCGCTCCGGCGTTTGCGCGACATCAGCACAGTTGGACAGGCAAACCAGTTTCGAAAGATCCGGAACATCGCTTTCAGTAAACAGGTACGTCGCTGAACCCTCACGATTGCGGTCGTGATAAACGGGAACACTGACGGCCAGCCCTTTGGCCGACACCGGCACCTTGGTATCCCCGCCCGAGACGACCCAGCCTTCGGCCTCCCCGCATAACGCCTCCAAAGCGACTTCACTGAACGAGTCTTTCGTTGGCACGGCGAACGGCTTGGCATCACCTCGGCAGTCGTAGCCATGCCAGTAGGGCCCGGTGTTCATATCAATGTCGATCGAGAAAACATAAGCGCCGTCGAGCACAACTTTGCCGCTGTCGTAAGTAAAAACCAGCCAACGGCGCGACTTCGCCTGGGAGTAATTTTCTTCCTGAAGGATGTAGCGCTCGCCATCTCGATACAGCCAAAAGCCACTCATCGCTCCAGCCGGTTCCTCCGTCTCGGAGAGACGCTGCCCGGAGTGTGCGTCCACCAGAAAATTGTCCTTCAGCGCCAGCGCACAGTCGCTGCCAACGTCCCTGCACGACGTGAGTGACGGGAACATCGGCCCCGCCACAGCAGTGAAAGAACACAGCAATAACGCGATCAAACCTAATCTTTTCAACTTGCCACCTGCTTCAAAGCGAGTAATCCATCACTTCTTCCAGCCGCCAGCATTGCCCACGGACAAACCGATACTCGAAGACATAATCGGTATCCGGTTTCTGCAGGATCGCAACGGCGTGATCACCCTGCTCGTCCTTGACGGTCAACGTCAGGCCCTGAGCCTCTCGCTTCGCTACATCCGGGATGATCGGGAATTTGAGCTGATCGCCGCTGAGGCTGCTTTTTTGCATCTCGGGTTCGGGATCACCGGCCACGGTCGTGACCATTTTCAGCGGCTGCTGGACGAAGGCTTTCTGCACCTCTGCGCGCTCAGAGAAGGCTGAGAGGAAGGTTGAAAAGTTGGGTGAGGGGCAAGCGACACTGGTCACGTCATCCTTAGTTTTAGGCGACCTCTGGCGATCTTGTTGAAGCTTTGAATTGGCAATGGTCTTTGCATCAAGGTCTGCCAGACGCTTTTTGATACTCGCTGCATCCTTGTAGGCACACACGACTTCTACGCCGTTTTCCCGATTTATACCGTCAAGGCAGTTCTGCAACTCAGGGTCTGGCGGGTCACCTCGAAAGAACTGCAAAGCCAAGTGGTCGCCGTCCTTGAAGAGCGGCAGTTCCAGCACCGAATAGGAATCTCCTTCGAAATGTTCGTCCAGAACTTTGTGTTTTGTCAGGACAAACATGGACTTCCCCGCTCGCTCAGGGAATTTGCGCTCGAAGAAGAACACCGAGGCAATCTGTTCGTCTTCAACCTTCCACACATAATTCAGCGAAGGATTCACCGCATTCATGGGCGCGTAGAAAATCTCGGCACCTGGCACATGCACGCCCCTGACCTGACCCTTGAGGTTGTTCTTCAAAAAGAACACCGTGATCTTTTGATCACCCAACGAAGCAACCACCGGGGGATGCAGTTCACCGATGGTTTGAGGGTCACTTGCCGATGCCGGCTGAGTCGACAAGCCGACGATGAGCCCGAGCACACCAAAACAACTTAAGAGCCTGTTCAATTCCGATCACTTCCCTGCTGATCAATCTTCTAAATATTTACGCTGATGGTTTCACGATGACTCAGGTGCGCCGCATCTCAGCTCTTTGATTTGCTCGTTTTGAATCGGAATTACACAGGCGAGGCGCTTCTCTGCCTCCTCACGAAGCTCGAACAAGCTGAGCGTCAGCTGTAAACCATCCGCAGTGAATGCATGATCCTCAAACAACGCACTGGCGTAACCATCCCAAAACGATTTGCCATTAAAACTGCAAAACCGTTTTGAGGAGAGCACCCGCCAATTGCCCTTGGGCGCGAGGATCTGAACATTGAGGCAGGGGCTGCCAAACGTAGTGACATAACGAGCCACCACATCGCCGTATCGTTGCGAAGCAGAACTGGAAACCTTGGCGACATCGATCACTTCACTCGGATCATCCGGGACGACCGCATCCAGGAAGGCTGCACGCTCTAGGCTCATTCTGGCCATGCAGTTGTTGATGGTCGTGACATGCGCGGCCATCCCAGGCTCGATTTCCGTGGCTTCGAGCGGGCACGTGGTGTCGCGCAGCTTGATCCAGGCGCGCTGGGATTCTCTGGCCATGGCGACCAGCGTCTTGCCCTGCTCCGGGTCGCTCCGCTGCTGAGACTCGAAGCGCGCCAGTAGTTTTTTGTAGCTGATATTGAGCTGTGCATCGGCTTCCTTGCGGGCCGCCTCCACGCAGCGATCGACCTGTGAGCTCACGGAAATCTCTTTGCAGTCGTCATCGGCCATTGCGAAAGAGGCAAACAGGCATCCAAAGGACAACGCGATAAAGCGCACAAACATGTTCAATTTTTCATTCCCTGAATGACGGATCGCTCAACTGCACGTTGAGGTATTTTCTGCGCCTTGCCGTCGGCGCTCATCGCGTCGCGGTACTGGCTGTAATAGCGCTGCGCTTCGTCTTTGCGATCAAGGCGCCAGAGTGAATCGGCGATGTTCAACATTAGCACTGTGCGTTTACCGACTGCCTCGACGCCGCGATACAACTTCAGCGCCAGTGCATCGTTGCCGCCCTCAGCCAAATAGAAACCAAGATCATTGATACCCTGAACATTGCGAGCCGGTGGATGGCAAGCCATGTACGAATCCGCCCCCATGACCAAGCTCCATTCGATCTCGCTGGCTCGATATTGCGCAGATTCAATGTTCGAGAGGGTTTTCAGTAGTGCCTGTGGGGAAGGTGTCTCCATTTCAGCTTTGAGTACTTCACCCTCGTCGGTAGTCCAGCTATTGCCCACCCATTTACCAGCGCAGAACTGATCATCACGCTGAAGCAGGACACAACCGGTCTCCATCGAAATCACATCGCAGTGGCTTCGTGACTGGAAGCTGTCTTCACCACTCCCGTCTGACAACATTCCATACATCGTTTGGTTCACGAGTAAGGTCTTCTTGTCAGGGCTAAGCCATCGAGGAAGGACTTCGACCCCGATATCGGTTCCGTAAAGCGGGAATGTTTTTCCATTCGCGGTAAAGGTCGCACTCGCCGCTTCCACTGAGTGTTCGGGCCATACCTTTGCTTTCAAATGCAATGTCAGTGTGTGCCCGTCGACTCCAGTGACTCGCACTTCTTCTGCCGTAGCCCCATTCGCCAGCAACAGACTCGCGAGCAATAGTGCGGATCTAAGGCTGCCCATAGTCGATCCTTTTAACCGCAGGGCTTGTTTGCTGTAACTATCTTTCAGTGATGCCATAAGCCTCTATGAGCCCTTCCCAGGAACCCTTCGAACCAAACGACCGATAACTATTGCTGTAGCTGTAATGCTCCAACCTTCCAGCGGTGGAGTAATACCCGCGCCACTCCGGGCAGGACCCACACCCGCCATAACCGCCGATGAACACCAGGCTGCCCTTGCTTCCTTTTACACAATCCATCTCCACTGCCACGTTACTCAGCATCTTCGTCTTCTTACCGTCAGACGTGAGCTGTGAAACCTTGTCGATGTTGCGGCGCAACACTTTGCCGCCAATGTTGATCGTCTGATCGGAGCAGACCGGGATGAGGTGGGTTTCCGCGTCATCCACCGTCACGGATCGGCACGACGACACCATCACCACTTCAACACCGCCACATTGCATGACATCGCGCTGGGTGTAGGCGTCCTGGGGAGCGGCGAAAGCTGGAAATGAGAGCAGCAGCGAAAGGCTGCCTGCTAGAAGACGGTTCATCCACTCATTCCTCATCGATTGACGGCGATTCCAAGTCGGTCATGCCAAGCAGCCGGAACTCGTTGTTCACGAATTCGTAGTACCGATCCCGGTTACGGTTTTCCAAGTGATTTCCCTGGGCGTCTTCTTCGCCATCGAGCGTGACGCCTGAAATGATGATCAAGCGACTATCGGGCAAATACGTCGTGTCGAAAGTGCTGCCGTCATAGGCATTCGGAAGACCGCCAACGACATCACCGGCTGGGTGTCCAGCACTTCGCCGCAAATGGCGCCGCCGCCACAGCCGAACCTGTACAGGATGTAATGGCCGGCGAAGTTGACCTTGCCTTGCAGGGCCTTCGCCCGGGTTGCTTTGTTCCTGTTGCACCGGTTCATGGTTGGGGCCGCTGAAAACGGGGGTGACGGTGTAATCCTTGAAGTCGGGATCAGCGGCGAATGCGATGGAAGTGGCAGCTGACAGCAAGCTGCCGAGAACAATCGAAAATCCTTTCAAGTACTAACTCCATAACTGCAGTGGGAAACCGCTGGCTTACTCAGACTGACCTTCATAACGCTGTGTCTGCGGGTTGAATTGCCATAGATGACGCCGAGTTAACGCGTCTTTTCCCATGTAACTGATCTGGTCGCGCTTATCCCTGACGTAGGAATAGATTGCGATGTCTTTGAAGTCTCCGCCGTTCTTGGGCGGACCATCCAAGACCTTCACTCTGGCGAAATAATCTCCACCGACATGCTTCAAGTAACCATGGCACTGGATCAGGAAGGCGAAGGTTGAGTCACCCGCTGATCCGCGACTTGAGTAGGAGGTGAAAATGAAGTCTTCCTGACCGTCGTCATTGAGATCACCGCGGTACACAACCTTGCCGTACTCCACAGAAAATTGGTCCTTGTGGAGGCCGGAAAGTATGTCGTCAGGCTTGTTATCTCGACTCTCTGACCACTGAGAGAGAAAGTGCTTGGTATCAGACTCGGAATTGCACACATCCATCGCCATGCTCGCCATCGGCAACCAGGCCATACACATCAACAACAGTCGTTTCACTTCACATCCTTCGAATTCATCAATTCCAATTCCCCATCCCGATACAACACTTCGCACCCGATCCACGCCAGATCCACCTGCGGCATCACCGCCGAAGGCTTGCGCAGTTCCCGCAACAACGTCGAACCATGCGACAACCGCCCGCCCATCCGCGCAATAACCGCCCGCGCTGCCTGATAGTGTGCGTGACGCCCCGGATCGAGGGTGTCTTCCAGCAAGATGTCTTCGCCAAGAATGCCCCTCACCTGCCCCGGGTAGATCATGAATCCGGTGGCCTGTTCGGCCCCTTCGCGGCCGTCCTGCCAGAAGCTGCCGTCGCGCGTGCGGATGTCCGGGTGCGGCGCAAACCAGTGTTCGCGATCCGCCAGAGGCATGGCGTGATGCAGGCGGAAGAAGATGCGCATCAGGTTGTCGCGATACCACTCGCGCACTTGCAGGTAGTAACCACGCAGGCCCGGCAGGCCGGTCGAATGCGCGAGGCGAATCAGCCCTGACCATTGCGGGAAGGCCTGTAATGGCAACGCGCTCGATACGGGTCGAGGTGTGGCCGGATCGGTCTCCCACGGCAGCCGATGAGGGCTGTTTTCCAGGTTGTCGTAAGCGGTGGGTGGTCGGCCAAGCCAGTTCCCGCCGCTGCTGGCCAGCGCCGTGGCGATGCACAGATTGCCCTGCACCACGAACACATAGAACCGGGTGAACCAGTCGGCCAGTTGCTGACCGTCAGCACCCTGGGCGACGAGGTCGGTCAGTTCTTGGTCGAAGCGCCGCAAGCCGTGTTCAAGGCTCAGCAAATGCCCCCGAGCGATACGCTGCATGCGCAGGAACAACGGCAGCGAACGCAACATCCGCAGCGGTCGCCACGGCAGATGCGGGGTCGCGCCGCCGACTTCACCGGCATAGTTGCTGGCGCTGATGCCCCAGTCGGCCAACCGTGCGAGAAACAGGTCGTTGTTGATGTAGGACGCACCGCCAAATACAGCCGTGAACGGCTCGTTGTCCTGCAACACCCGCGTATCCCAACGGGCCATGATCGCCGGAATGCTCGCGGCGGCCCGGCGCTGGGCGTACTCCACCAGCATGCTGGGTTGCGGCGGCAGGATCTCGGCGATGTTGGCGGCCGTCAGGTGCCGGCGCCAGCCGTAGTCGCTGATCGGCCGGTATTGCAGCAGCCACAGTTGCGTACCGTCCCAGGCCCATTCGACATCGCCCGGCACATAGTGAAACACCCGCAAGACATCCTGGAGAAAGCGCCACAGCACGTCTTCGGTCAAACCGTGGGCGGCTGTGAACGTGCCGCTGCGCCAGGCATCGCCGAGCCGCGAAAGCGTCGCCCGTTCCGGGCTGATCTGACCGTCGGCAAGGGACTCAAGATGACCTTCAACCCACTCGAGTTCCACCGACAGATGACGCACAAACGCGATGCCCGACACCTGCGGCGTGATGAAGCGCTGCACCACCACTTCCTCGACGCCTTCGGCAGTCAGCGCGGCAATGCGCGCCGGCACGTTGGCGGCCGGCTCGCGCAGGTAGGTCGTGCTCAAACCGGCATTCGCCGAGTCGGCCTGGTCTTCGCCATAACTGGAGGAACGTACCGCCCAGATCGCCTGCGGTTGGCGGGCGAGGAAGGTCGGTAGTCGCGGATCGTTGCAATCGTTGAGGGTCAGCGCCGCCGGCACCGGTTGACGGGCCAGTTCCGCCAGACGCAAACGCCCGCCCTTGGTGTGCGCGACAAACCCGCGTTCGCCCGACTCCAGCCACTGCGCAAACTGCGCGGGCGCGTCGATCCACGGGTAATGGCCCCAATCGGGTTTCAGGCTGATGGTCAGGTCCGCGCGCGCAAGAATCGCCGACCATGCCGCCGCTTGTTCGATGCCGAGCACCTTGTCCTGATCGCCCCAGACCAGCTCGACCGGGCCGGTGATCCACTCGAGCAATGGCAGCGCGGTGTCGGCACGGATCAGATCCCAGTGCGGCACAAACGCACGGCAACGCGCATAACCGGCGCCCATGCGCTGGTACTGCGCGGGCGTCCAGGTCTGGTTGGAGAACTTGCGCGCGAACAGCGTGGGTCTGTTCGACAGCAGCCAATGAATGGACTTGCGGATTGGCAGCGGTGACATCAGCGCCGGCAATCGGCGCTGCCACAAAAAGGCGCCCACCGGCGCCAGCAAGACACTGCGAGAAAAGTGCCCGGGCCGGCGTTGCAGCGCATGCAGCACCAGCAACGCGTTGACCCCGACAGCCATGATCGCGCTGCCCTTTTGCGTCATCGCCAACAAGGTCTGCGCATAAGCCGCCAGATCCTCGCAGGGCGGCTGCGGGTTGGCGCCGAAGCCCGGCAGCTCTAGCGGCACCACGTCGTAACGCTGAAAATGCGGCAGCGAGTCATCCCACCAATCGGCGGCGCTGCCGTTGCCGGCGAGCAGGTACATCAAGGGCTTGCTCATGGGCGATCCTCAGGCCAGATCGCGCAGTGCGGCGTCGAGGGTCGGATAGCGGAACGTGTAGCCCGCCTCGCTCAAACGCTGCGGCACCACGCGCTGACCGTCGAAGAACAGCTGAGCCATTTCCCCGGCCAACGCACGCACTGGCGCTGCAGGAATGTGGAACCATACCGGACGCTTAAGAACCCTGCCGACGTTCTCGGCGAAGGCTGCCTGACTGACGGTTTCGGGGGCGACCATGTTGTAGGTGCCGCGCAAATTTTCATCGTGGAGGGATCGAGCGATTACCTGAATCACATCGTCGCGGTGCACCCAGCTCATGATCTGCCGACCATCACCCATGCGCCCGCCGAAGCCCAGGCGGAAGGGGATCAGCAATGGCAACAACGCACCACCCGGCCCAAACACCACGCCGAGGCGCAGCACAACCTGACGAACACCAAACTGCGTCGCGGGTTGCGCGGAAGCCTCCCAACGCGCACAGAGTTCGGCCATGAAACCGTCGCCCTTGCAGGCCTGCTCATCGAGGCTTTCGTTGGCATCGCGCACGCCGTAGAAACCGATGGCCGAGGCCTGAATCCACAGCGCGGGTTTATGGCTCGTGTGCTTCAGCCAGGTCATCAAGGCTTCGGTGGTATCGACCCGACTGGCGAGCAGTTGAGCCTGCCGCTCGGGGCTCCAGCGTGGACCGGCGACCGGTGCGCCGGCGAGGTTGATCACCACGTCGAAAGGTTCGTCGCGGCCGAGTTCGCTCAACGACCGTACACAGCGAACGCGACCGTCGAACAGGTTCGCCGCTTTCAACGGATCACGCGCCAACACGCCGACCGTGTGGCCGGCATCGAGTAATTGATTGACTACGGCTTCACCGATAAACCCGGTGCCACCGGTGATCAGTACCCGCTTGTAGGCGCCGCCGGCAAAGGGGTTGGACTTGCTCACGGTTCTTTCTGGTGGGGATCTCCGACGATCATGGCGCAGCAACCAGATCAGCGGCGGCAACAGCACCAGCAGCGCAAAACCGTCGAGCCACAGATGCGACCAGACCTGTTGTTGAGCTGAAAGCCACATGTCCTGAGGCGCCCATAACAGGATGCCCGCCATCAACCAGCCCCAAATTGCGGGAGCTTTAAGACGGTTGCCGAGGTGCACCAACGCGAGCATGTACAGCGAATAACTTTGCAGCGTCGCGCCGAAAAGCGCGAGCCACCAGACCTGCTGCTCGTGACCGGCGGCAGGGACCGCATCGGCGCCCCAGAATGCGAGTTCGAGGGTGTGAAGATAGCCGTCGAGTAATCCGGAATGACCGGCCCAGGTCAGCGTGAGACCGGCGAGCACATGCACGATTGCCGTGGCATACAGCCAAAGCACCATCGCGGGGCGAAGAGAGAAAGAGGGGGCTGGCATTCCGTGTCCTGAGCGTGTTCCTTGAGGGCGGGGAGTTTAAAGGAAAATGGGGGTTGTCAGTCGCGCGAAGACAAAACGTTTGGTCCCGTTCAGTGATCGCTATTGCGCGGAGTGAGCGTCGATCACGCCGAGTAAATCCTTCAACCTGGCAATATCCTCTTCGTAAAAACCATTACATTGGGTGACGACTACATATTCAGAGCCGGTCGCTTTTTCATGGGTACTGCATACAAGTCCAAAACCTTCCCCGCCACCCTGTCGTTCGTACACGACATCCCGCGCATCCATCAGTACCCAGCCTGGCATCGCCAGTTTTTTAGTGGCTGATTCGGGCAACTGATCGAAATGCATGATTCCCTCAGCATTCGGCAACTTGACGAGCAAGTTGTAAGGCGACGACAAAGCACTCACCCCCACCATCTTCTTGACCTCGTTGAGGTCATTACCCCGCACGATAAACGTAGAGAGGCGGTCTATATCACTTTCATAAGCTGGATGATTGCGCGGCGACAGCTTCAAGACTTCCACGGCGCCCTCGTTGAGGCAACTGACCACCTCAAGGGTTGATTGGACGTCATGAAACTCGCAGGTGGATTCTTGAGCAAACACTGTCGGTGATAGAAGTGCCGTGCAGAACGCGAACACCCAGGTGAAACAAGATTGGGGCACGCTCAATTGAATGTCCTTGTACACATTTCCATTCACTGTGTATGACCCGCACCAATGCATTGAATGGAGCTGTCCGCGATGACGCCTCGGGCCAACAAACGCTCGACCGCAGCAGGGCCCGACTTAAGCTCGGTCTTGCTGGCCTCGCGATAACAGGCCATTGCACGGGGCAGATCAGCAGCGACGACAGTGCCGGTTTCGTAGACGTCACCCAATCGCAGGAGTGCGTGGCTAGAGCCTCGTAGCGCGGCGCTTTCCAATGTGGCCATCGATTTTTGCGGATCAATGCAGGCCTTGTGATCGTCGTACTCACCCTCATCGCAGTAAAACAAGGAGAGGAACACGCCATCGTCGGGATTACTCTGAAATGCCTGATTCATGAGCGCCAGAATCTGTTCATTCGGCAATCGCGGTGCCTGCCCGGAAAGACTGATTCCCGCGGCCGCCACTGCCGCCTGGGCCGAACCTTTGCGGGCACCGTCCACATAGCTGTCCAGCGCTGCTGCGTACAAAGAGACACCGGATTCGCCAGATGCCTTGTTGACCAGCCGATCGAACATCACGCTTTTTTCAACTCGCGCTCACCGGGTGAAGGGCGATCTGTTCGAGCCACGTCATCCATCACCGCTTCGAGCGTCCAGTCTTCAACACTGTTCAGCACCCAGCAGTCGCTGTGTTTGAAGACGAAAATCTTCAAGAAGGTACCCTGCTGATCACGCACGACCACCTTGTTCGGAAACGCGATCTCGGTAGACAGGCTCAACGCGGCAGCATTTTCCGTACCCAGCACGCTCAATTCATCGGCGGGCAAATGCTTGACGCTGCGCACGACAACCTTGGGTATGTTGCCTTCAGCCACGACATGAGTTGCCTGAATCAGCAACGCGGTAAACGCTTTCTGTACCGCCGAGTCCGATGAAAAGATTTTGACGAAGTCAGCGAAGTTGTTAGCCGGGCATTGCTGTTCAGAAGAGGCGAAGGCGCTTGTGCACAGGACGGTGCTCAACAATGCGATGGAAAGCCAGTGGTTCAGCCTGCGTGTTGTCATACCGCAACTCGGTACCGCAAAAAAATGTTTCAACAGTGTTCTTCCTTGAGCCATTCAGGTCTTGCGTTTGGTGAATCGGGTAATGCATTGCTCTGGCCCGTTCATGCCCCAATAAGTGCTGAGCAACGCCTTACGCTTTTTGTCTACGCGCAGGTTGACGAAGCCATCGCCGCAATCGGGCTTAGCCTCTTCGAAGCGGTTTGTCTCAGGTTGGTAGATGAACACTCTGAAGTAGGAGTAAGTACCCATACCGTCATCAATCTGCCAGACAGAAAAGTCCTTCATACCGTCGAAATTGAAATCACCGATCTGCATATGCAGCGGTTTTTCCGCTTGAAAATTGATTGTCTGCGACTCGCTGTGCGCTGCGTTTTTAAGAGCGACATTCAGAGTGGAACCTTCGAGTATCAATGTCGCTTCGACGCCTTTGGCTGGACTGAACGTGGTTGGTTCGGCCCACACCGAGATCGTCCACAGCAGGGCAAGCAATGAAACCACTAGAGTTTTGAATTGCATTTACTCGTTCTACTCCCACTCGCATCCGGACTCTAGGGAGGAGTCGATGTTGGGGTTATTCAAGAAGTGGTAAACCTTTCCGTTGGACTTTTTCGTGTACTTCATCGAGACGATCTGCGCCCCTTGAGTCACGAAATCGTAGGTTCCCGCAACTTTGCCATTGACGACTTCAGACCACGTTGTGGCTCTCTGCCAAGGGGCGTCGGGACCGAGCATCTCCTCCTCGGAATCCGTCAACACAATGGAGATGGGCTCGCTGGACTTGGCGTACTTGACGAATCCACCTGACCACTTGCTGGATGAGTCGTAGTAGGTACGCAGTTCGAACTTCACCGGGCTGTCCTGTGAAAGTTCGAAGCAAAGTGATTCGGTGGTGACCTCCGCATAAGCCATCAGGGGGAAGAGGCTGACCAGCAGAAGAAGGGCTTTTTTCACGTTCATTTCCTTATGAGAGATCGGGGGCACTGCCTATTCCGATCCCGCTACACACTGTCCATCCTGAAGATCAGGAGCCAGCGCCCGATTTCCCGACAGATACCAACTCGCAAGCGACTGACTCTCGCAATAAGCGTTCTTCTCGGCATCGTAATAAAACGCGACCTTGTGATTGGCCATCCCGCCCCGGTTGGGGACAAACAACTCGACGGCGAACACGACATCGGGCAAAGCAGTTTTTCTGTCCGACATCAGCGTGGGTGGCCCCAGAAACTTACAGGGCACGCCGTCAAAAGGCAGATCCAACCGGCCGTCTTGATACCTGTAAATCGCGCAAATGCCATGCGGATCCTCAATCACCACGGCAGCCATCGTTCCACCGCTCCAGTTCACCACGCCATCTGCAATGGCGCGAAAACTCTCGGCAGGCATTTGGTTTTCCTTCGTGAGTGCAGCGACCATCGCGGTGGGCATTGTATGGCTTGTACTGACACCGGCTGGCGCTGCGCTTGCGGACAACGCCCACGTCAACGCCAGGAACAACAGGGGAACGAAATTCACTTTGACTCTCCGATGGCGTGGCTGACCGATGTGCAATGCACGACCCTTACTGCGCCGTACATTCAGGTTCTGCGAGATGTTCACCATCAACGCGGAATTTGCATAATTCGGTAGTTTCATTCACTCCAACCAACGACATCAGCTTGAAGGCCAACTGCAATTCGGTGTCGGAAAACGTGGCCCTATCCAATGAGACATCGGTGAAGCCGTTGTTAAAACTCTTCCCTGCAATTTCGCAGAATGCTATCGAGTCGCTCGCAGCCCCTTGTCCCCCAGGCTTGAGAATCTGAATATTGACGCAGGGACTATCGAACGTTTGGTAGTAACGGACCAGTTTTCCGGAAACGTAAGCGACATCGGCTTTGAATATATCGACGACCGGCCCTCGTGCGTTGCCTGCAAATGCACAACATGAAAAACACAAAACTGAAAACAGCGACAATCCTTTCAAGACTCACCCACTCCATAAACCTGCTGATCAAATGCTTTAGTTCACTGTTTGCTCTTGCCCGGAGCCATAGCCAATTGACGGGCTCGCTCTATCGTCGCGCGGATCAAGCAGGCATTCGACCACTCCCCGAAAACCGATTTAGACGATTTTGGCTCCACAAATAAATCTGTCACCTTTTTTTATTATCATGACAAATATATCAGCCCCTCCTTATACAAAAATCCTTATCTTTAACGGATGCAGGTATACGTGAAGACTTGCCAAGCACATTCATCTTATCGATATAACTCGCATAAAGAGGGCAAGCATCTTCTTTCATACCCAGATCCCAATAAGCATCTGCCAAATTCAGTATGGCAACTAACCTTTCAGGATACTTTTGGTGAATTTTCTTCAGAAGCAATACTGCCAAAGCACTCTCTTTATTACGGTATAAATAATAAGCATAATCATTGATCGCTCCAACATTATTATCCCCAACAATCAATGATATTTCATATACCAAATCTTTTGGAATGCTAATTCGTTCCCCACTTGTGCCGGGCTGAAGAAAAAGCCCCCCTTTTTCACCTTCAGGAAGCTTCTTCAATACATACTTAAAGTCTTTATTAATTTCGGCAACCTTTGCACTTTCACTCATGTTCTTGACAGCAGGACCATTACCAGAAAATTGGGAAAACTTTACGCAACACTCAATGCGCCGCACATCAAATCCACGAGGAATTCTATCCTCGCCTGGCACGTTCTCGTCGCCAATAGAATATTTTTCATCACGATCAGGCTCCTCCCAGCCGGACATTTTGTATAGCAAGAAATCGTTAAGACTTCGATCCCATCTGAAGTCATACTTCGTTATCAGTGTGTTATGCGGGTAGTAGTCAATCAGAAGTGAAAAATCACCTGGTATATATCCCTCTGAAAGCCCGCCGCTACCGAGCTCAAAACCACCTGTTATTTTTTTATCACTACCACCAATATCGATGGTTATATTTGAAAAAGTCTCATCTTCCGCAGAAGAGGACACAGCATAATGATCACATACTCCATCGGAATTCAGATCGATCTGACATTGAGTAGCTGCCTGCACAACGCCGAACACGGAAAAAAGCATGAAACCAAATAAAAACTTCATCATAGAGTTCCTCCAAGAGCAACTATTCGAGCTTCAGCATACTGTTTCGCGACAGACGCGGTGCGGGAAGATGCGTAGTATTTGCGGGTAGCATTGCCACTTACGGACGAGTCCGAGTTATATAGCTCAATAAAACGCTTATACCCTATAATCGCTTGATTTCGGTCTGCGGCCTTCCCGCTAGTTCCTCCCGCCGGATCACTCCATAGCCCCCAAGCAAACGAAAACTTGGCATTTTTATATGCTTTACTGTCAGCCAACTCATAGACGCCAAATTTATTCAGCTTGGCGCACCCTTTTATATCAAGCGCTTCAATTGCTCGATTCAAAAACTGCAATCTATCATCGTAACCATTGAAGCCACCATTCACCACGGCAGTACAATAGATAAAATCATCCAAATCCGAACTCGCAGTTAACTTTTTAAAATTCGCCCAGAACCACCCCACGGAAACCACACTATGAGGCAGCTGTGCCATTTTATTATAGTCGGGCGCGCCCAAGAAATTTTCGCCTATAAAAATACCATAAGCCTTATAGTTTTCTTCGTAAGTAATTTGGATCAAGCCCCGACCAATATATGGCGCATACGAAGGAAGACTATTATAACCCTCAATCGTAACTCCAAGACTGCCACTCTCATGTAACATCTGCGCCAAAACATGCGCCTTACTTATACAGGTAACAATTCCAGCCGTAGCGTACATTTCAGTTAGCAGATCTGTGTACTTGTCAATATTAGCCTGCGTAGCCGCTGGGGCAATTAATTTAATTTGCTCTTTAGTAATAACATCCGAACAACTACAGCCACCGCTATGTGCAAACGAAGAAATTAGTCCGACAGGATGAATATGTTGCACTCTCGCATCATTGGAGATTCCGTGCTGCCCCAACAGCTTGCTCCACCAACTGAGCTTCTCAATTCGCGCCTTTTCTTCTACCCATTCTTTATGAGGTTCAGAATCGCTATGCCCAATTATTTCGTCTAGGGCATCCCACTTATCTTTTTTAAAGTCCCACTCATTTTCATAACGGGTGACCATTTGCGATATTGGTTGAGAGAACCAAGGCTTGTTCAATGCTTCTGCAATCTCAGTCGGGGCGATTTTTTTATCCCCGTCCCTATCAAGTATTTTATACAGCTTCTCGTTAACGGAACCCGCAATAGCCGCCTCCACGTTTGGCAAATAGCCCTCACGCTCCTGCTCACTGAGATTCTCTTGGGCATGTAAAAACGCTGCAAAGTGATCGGCGTTGCTGGTGGTCTCTTCGATAAAATCGAAGCCATTCCACTCAAATGGTGAATGTCGCGAAATAACTATGTCTTGCTCCGCAAACCACCCATCAATCCCGTTACCGTCCTTGTCCCCCAAAAGACCATCTAGACGCCACCAATACGTGGTTGTCGTTGACTGCCCCATTGTGACTGTTTGTTTTATTTTTTTGTCCGCAGGTAGCGTCTCCAGCAATCCTACAGGGACATAAAAATCGTACCCCACATCATTCCCAGCGTCTGATGCCTTAGGAGGATTTGTAGCGTTCATACCTTGCACGTGCGTAATAAGCTTGGTGCCTACAGGTATTTTGACTATTGATTTCTCAGCGACGGGTGCCCCTGCGGCTTTAGCTTTACTCTGCTCAGTGAACGCCTTCACATCCTCACAGCTGAAAACCTCTAGGTGCAGGAGGTTCTTCGGAGCTGCATCTGAATGGTTTTGATACTTGCCAACATGCCCGAGAACTTCACCAGCTTTGATCTTGTATGTCGGAGAGAGGACAACAACATCTCCCATCGGGCTATGCGGCTCACTCTTCGGCGTAAGTGACTGCAGCCAAATAAACCCAGGAAACTTGCCATCCGCGCCGGCGGCTAGGGCTGGAGTCGCCTGGCCACTGACGATTTCGGCGAGCTTACGAAAGTTGTTAGGTGTCGCTTCGTCACCAAGCCGTACTTGTGCGCCTGCTGGTAAGTGGCTAAGCGGGAGGCCGCTGGTATGGGCGCCCCTGATATTCGCTCCGTGCTGAGCGCCTCCAGGGATAGGATCTTGAGCTTCGTTACCCACGAAATACTTGCCACCCCCCAAGTCTTTCAATTGACCCTTATATACCCATCCGCCCGCAGGCAAGCCTGCGATTTCAGGACTAACGCTGATAACCGCAACCCACATTTGATTCGCTGGGGCAGGTTGTGTAACCACGGTCGTCCCCCGGGGCAAAACTGCCAAGACGGGAAAGTGCCCGGCGTTACCACTTCGCATCCGGATGCCCAAAGGCTTGTCTGGAGCATTGGCCTTAACTTCATAAAGCCCCTTTCCCCAAAAACCCGGCCGGTCTTTAAGCGTAGGGTTCGCTTTGTAACCCTCCCAATCCAGCAAGTGCATATAGAGGCTGAAAAACGTCAGGCTTGGCCCTGCCACCGGCGAGCTTGCGGGAGCCGCCCCGGCTACAGGCGCCGGAGGTGCCGGTAACTCAAGTCGATGCTTAACCAGCACAAACCCCGTCGAATAAACCGAGTGCGTCGAGCCAAAATCCGAAGTCGGATACTTCTCGTCAATACGGTAGGCGACGACTTCTCCATCAGCGATGCACCTGACCTCCGTCAGATCCTTCACCAACCCTGAAGCTTCATCGAAATGAACGCCACCATGCCAAAGACCATTGGCCCCCAATGGGTAGTAACCGTCCTTTGCTTTAGCTAACGCTTTGTAGAACTGCTGTGGATCGGTCGCTTCGGCTGTCCCTACCTTCAGGGGATACGACCATTTTTGAATTTTGTTCGTTGTCTCTGTCATTACCAATTACCTGAATTCTGATCCCTGGTGGCTTGGATTGCCGTCGATGTATTACCCAGAAAAATTGAGCATGCGTTTTGGCTTGCGTTTGACCTGTTCTTCAGGCGCATTCAACAACGCCTGATCCATCAAACTCCCCGCCTTATCCTTATCCGCCGCCCCCGGGAGCACCGGCGGTTTGATCCCGATCCCGGTGCCACTCCCCGCCGACCCGCCAGCATTAATCTTCACCACCGGCCCAACCACCGTCACACCACCGCCATCGAGCTTGATAAAGCTCCCACCGCCCAGAATGGTCAGTTCGGTGCCGGCCTCAATCACCATCTTGTCGCCAGACTTCAGGTGGATCTCTTTCCCCACACTGGTCAACTGGGCGGTACCAAGTTTGACGTGCTGGCTCTCTCCTACCGTCAGGTGATCGTCAGCTTTCGCTTCGATCTTGCGGTCGCTGATGGTGGTGCGGTGCTCTTCAGCCTTTAGCTCGGTGTAGGTGTTCTTCACCACCGTATCGTGGCGTTCATTCCCGACCCGAATCTTCTGGTCGTGCTCAACGTTTTCATCCCAGTCGCGCTGGGCGTGGATGAAGATTTGTTCGGCGCCTTTTTTGTCTTCGATGCGCAGTTCGTTGTAGCCACCGCCGCCCGGGGAGCTGAGGGTTTTGAAGACGCTGCGGGTTTTGTTCGCCGGCAGGGCGTACGGCACCGGGTTTTCCTTGTGGTACAGGCAGCCGGTCACCAGGGGTTGGTCGGGGTCGCCTTCGAGGAAGGTGACGAGGACTTCCATGCCGATGCGCGGGATGGAGATGGCGCCGTAGCGGTCGCCGGCCCAGGAGCTGGAGACGCGTAGCCAGCAACTGGTCTTGTCGTCGGCCAGGCCTTCGCGGTCCCAGTGGAATTGCACCTTGATGCGGCCGTATTGGTCGCAGTGGATTTCTTCGCCTTTGGGGCCGGTGACCATGGCGGTCTGGCTGCCGAGCACGCGGGGTTTCGGGTGTTCGAGGGCCGGGCGGTAGAACACGTCCCACGGGGTGGCGAGGAAGGTGTTGCGGTAGCCCTGGTGGAAGTCATCCTTGTTGTCGGTGGTGTCGCTGGTGACCGACTCTTCGAGGACTTGCGGTTGTTTGCCTTCGTGGAAGATTTCGGTGAGCAGCCACAGGTCGTTCCACTCGCTGCGCGGGTGGTCGGACATTTCCATGAAGTGGCCGCTGACCAGTTTGGTCTGATCGCCGCGACCTTCGGCCTGGCGGTAGTCGGCGCGGTGGCGTTCGAGGGCGCGCTGGCTGAGGAACTTGCCGCGCGCGCGGTCGATGAAGCGGCCGGGGTAGTCGTAGTCTTCCAGATCCGGTTCAGTGCTATCGCCATCCGGTTTGTAGGCCGCCTCCATTTGCAGGCGTGGTTTTTCGAAGTCGTAGTCGCGGCGCGTGGTGCGGCTGGTGCGGGTTTCCAGGCGCAGCTTGAAGCCTTTGATCACCGGTTCTTCGGCGACCATGCCGCTGCCCTGCACATACGCGGTCGGCTGGCCGAGGTTGGGGAACACGGTCTGGTCGTCACCGAACACCAGCAGGTGACCTTTCTTGCTGTGCTGGAAGTGGTAGTGAATGCCTTCCTCCTCGCAAAGACGCTGGACGAAATGCAGGTCGGTTTCGTCGTACTGCACGCAGTAGTCGCGATCCGGGCACGGCTGGCTGAGCTGAAAGCTGTAGGCGTTGCCCTTGATGCCGTGCTCGTCGAGGATCAGCGCGATGATTTTCGGCGCCGACATCTGCTGGTAGATGCGCTGGTTGGTGCGGTGATGCAGGTATTGCAGCTGCGGCACCAGCGAAACCTTGTAGCGGGTCAGGCGCTTGCCGGCATCGCCCTGGGCGACGCGGTAGATCTGGCCGTGGATGCCCGAGCCTTGCGGATCGAGGGCGAGGAACGCCTGTTTGTGCAGGAGTTTTTCCAGGTCCAGATCGGGGTTTTCGCTGACCAGTTCCAGGTCGAAACGGAATGGCTGGCTGATGCCTTCGGTGCCGGTGAACGACAGCACTTGCAGGTCGCCTACGTAGTCTTCAACGGTGAGGCTGAAGTGCGTTTCGTTAGCTGGGTTGAACATAAAGTGCTCCCTGTTCGAATGTCATCCGTTACGCCCGCAGTCGCAAACGCTGCAGCCAGGACGAAGTGGCGCCCAAGGCGTCACGCAATTGGTCGGCAGTGATGTTGCGCTCTGCCGGGTCAAAGGCCAGCGCGGTACGCAGCGCGGGCCAGCAGTGTTTCGGTAGATTCGACGGTGCTTGCAGCTCGCGCTCCAGGTGTTCGTCACGTGCCTGGGTCGAGGGCAAGCGGCGGAACGGGTGTTTGCCGCCCGCCAGTTCATAGATCACGCAGGCCACGCCGTACACGTCCGCGCTGGCCGACAGCGGTTGGCCCTCGAGCAGTTCGGGGGCGGCGTAGCCCGGGGTCCAGGCGTTGAAGCGCTCGCGGCTCAGGTGCGGCAGGCCGGGCAGGATGCCCTCCTCGGCTTGTCCTAGACCGAAGTCAAACAGGCGCACGCCGTCTTCGCTGAGCATGACGTTGCTCGGTTTCATGTCACCGTGCAGCACGCCGCGACGGTGGGCGTAGGCCAGCGCGTCGAGCAGCGGCAGCGCGATGTCGCGCAGTTCTTTCCACGGCAGGCCCAGTGGCCGCTCGCAGAGCAGTTTGTCCAGGGTCAGGCCACGCATGAGTTCCATGGTGATGAAGGCCCGCTGGCAATCGGTGTCCACTTCGAACGTGTGCGGTCGCAGCACGTTGTCGTGGCGCAGGCGTCGGGTCAGGGCGAACTCGCTGTAGAGCAAGGCACTGGCGTCCGGCGACTCGGCAAATTCTTCGCTGAGGATTTTCAGCGCAATGTAGGGATCGGGATCGCCGAACTGTTCGTGCAGCAGATCCCGGGCCCGGTAAACCGCACCCATGCCGCCGGCCCCGAGCAGGCGCTCGAGGTGATAGCGGCCGGCGAGTACGTCCGGCAGTGCGCCGATGCTGGCCTTGGTTGGCGCCAGCAAAGGCTCTGCCTTGTTTTCGCTGGCGAAGGCGAAGTAAGTCAGGTTGCTGGCCTGCTCTTCGCTCATCAGCAAGTCGTCGACTGAGGATTCGATTTCAGTCATTGGCGGATCACCACGGCCGTCAGGTTGTCGCGAGCGGCACCCCGCAGGGCGCCGTCGAACAGACGTTCCAGCGCCACGTGTGGCGCCGCCAGGCTGAGGGCATTGCCGAGGGCATCGCTGCTCAGGCCTTGATACAAACCATCGCTGCACAGCAGGAACACATCGCCCGGATAGACCTCGAGCTCCAGCACATCCAGGGTCAGTTGTTCCGCCGCGCCGACCGCCCGGGTCAATGCCTGGGCGGCCGGATGAGCGGCCGCTTGCTCGACACTCATCTGTTGCTCGTCGATCAATTGTTGTTGCAGCGAATGGTCCTTCGACAGCTGATACAACCGCTGTCCGCGCCACATATAGCAACGACTATCGCCGGCCCAGATGCAGGCCGCGCGATTGCCTTCCACCAGCAGCGCCACGACGGTGCTGCCCATGATGCTGTCGTGGCGCCCGGCGGTGACGGTCAACTCCTGCCCCAGGCGCCGGTTCAGCCAGTGCAGGCACTGGCGGATGGCTTTGAGGCGTTCGTCGAAGTCTTCGTGCTGCGGCAGTTCAGCCAGGCTGGCGACGATCAACTGGCTGGCGATGTCGCCACCCTGATGACCGCCCATGCCGTCCGCGACCACCCACAGCCCATGCTGCGGGGTGTCGAGGAAGGCATCTTCGTTGCGCGACCGCACCTTGCCCGGGTCGGTTCGCGCCGCGCTGCGCCAGGGACTGGCCACCAGCATCAGAGCTGCACCGGCATACGGAAGGTGCGCATCACGCCCATGTCGAACGGGTTCGGCGTGCGCTGACTGGTCAGCAGGTAGTTGGCGCGCAGGCCACCTACGTCGGCTTTCAGCACCAGCACATCACGACCGGTCAGGTACTCGGTCTGCATCAGGTCGAACAGACGGAACAGCGACCACGGGCCGGAGTTCTTCTCGATGCCGATCGGGCGTCCGGCCATCTTGTCCATGACCAGGCTGGTGCGACCGTCTTCAGCATCGGTCGGCCACTTGAAGCTCATGGGCAGGATCGGACCGTGGCGGTATTCCATGGTCTTGTCGCCGAACTTGAACTCGGAACGGCTGACCGCCGGATCGAGTGTGTACGGCTCCAGCTTGAACTGCACGGTCGGCTCGGCCGGGTTGATCGAGAAGAAGCTCTGACGGATGTTCAGGGCCGCCGCCATCTGGTCGAGGAAGACCTTGGACACCGGCAGGCTGCGACCGTCGATGCTGCGCATCCGGTAGTTGCCCGGATCACCGCTGACGAACGGACGCATGTAGCTGTCGAAGAAGCGGTCGATGGTGCCTTGAGCCCGGAAGAACTCGCGGAAATCGCTGATCGCCACATCGCTGGTGCTCGATGCGCTGAACGGGTAACGCTGGCTGATAGTCTTGCCATACACGCTGTACAGCTCGCTCTGATAACGGCCGTTCAGGTATTGATAGGCATCGTTGAGCACCAGGCGCCACGAGTCTTCGGCCAGCACGTTGAACCACACGCTCAGCGGACGCGGCAGACGACCGGACGCATTGCGCAGGTTGGTCAGCGCATCACGCTGACCGCTCATGCGGGTCTTGGCCAGTTCGAACGCGGCTTGCTCCGGCGTACTGGAACGGGCGAGGCCCGCCAGTTGCAGTTGCAGGTCGTTGAGCGCGGTGAAGGCCGGGGTCAGGTCAGCGGCCGGGCCGTTGTTGTCATCGAGCAGCTTGTGCAACGGCTCGAAGCGACGTTGCAGAGCCTTCTTGGCGGTGTCCGGCAGGTTTTTCGCCACGTTCATGGCCGAAGCCTTGTCCGCGACAGCGGAGGCCAGTTTGCCGACCTTGCCCAGTTTGCCCTTCTGCCCCGCCAGCGCATCGGCGGCGTCACCGGCTTCGTCCACCGGCTCAGGGGCTGCCTGGAAACGAGTGTTTTCACGCACTTCGGTCAGCAGAGCCAGCACCGGCGAGTTGGCCGAGGTCAGGCCCGCCAGTTGTTCGGCGCCTTCACCGGCATCGCTGATCGGCGGCAGCGCCACCTGGCCAACGGCCTCGCTCCAGTAGTTGGCGTAGTCACGGAAGTACAGTTGCTCCAGCTCGACCATCAGGCGACGCAAGTCCATGTCGCTGATGCCGGCGCCTTCGCCCAGCACCCAGTTGTCACGCAGGATGTCGGTCACCAGCGACGCGCCTTGTACCGAGAAATACTGCTGATAGCCGGTCTGGGTGTAGAAGCCCGGGATGACGTATTCGGTGCCGATGAACAGCGAGCCCTGCGGGCCGAGGTGCTGGCTGAAGCGATAGTCCGGCAGGTTGCGCGCCTGCTCGCGGAGCATGCGATAAACCACGGCGGCCAAAGATTCGCTACGCAGGACCTGACGCGCCTGAGTCACCAGTTGCTCGTTGAGCGGGTAGATGAACGGCTGCTTGAGCAGACGCTCAAGGTGCGCGTTCAGACCGTTCTGCACCGCGGTGTTGCCGGTGTAGCGCTGCGACCAGTCAGCCGCGATCCAGTCCTTGAGCCATGCCGCGTCGCGACGATCCTTCATGTTCAACATCAGGTACGCGCGCAGGCTGTTGATCAGCTTTTCGCGGTCCTTCATGTTGGCGCGGATCTGGCCTTCGAGCATCGTTGCGACACGCGGCAGCAGTTGCTTTTCGAGCTCGCGTTCGTAGGCTTCCTTGACCACCGGACTGACGTCCTGGCCTTGATACAGACCGACACGCTCGTGGTAAGACACGTCGCTCTTGTTCGGGAACACCTGGGTGGCGGCGTAGCTGGAGTCGAGGGTTTTCAGTGCGCCCATGGCGTCATCGCGCGGCGACAGTGCCGTGCGTTGCTGGGTCCAGTTCTGCGCCAGGTTGCGCAGGTCTTCCAGACGCTCGTAGTTGGCCGAAAAACCACCGGCCCAGAGCATGCCGAACAGGACCAGCGCGCCCAGTGCGCCGACGTACAGCGCACGCTGGCCCCAGTGGATGCGGCTGCGCTCGCGCTTGTCCAGACCGGCCAGATCGGCCTCGGGGAAAATCACCCGGCTGAGCAAGTGGTGGATGAAACGCGAACGACCGCTGCGCAGCGTCGGCAACACGCCGGCGCTCATGCCCAGACTCGCGCCGATGCCGGCGGTGGTCGAATCCATTTCGTGGGTCAGGTGCGGTGCGCTGGTCAGGTAGAAACCACGCAATTGCGTCGCACGCTGGTAGCGGTTGCCGGTGAACGCCATGTCGACGAGCAGGCACAGACGCTCGCCGATCTGGCCCATCTGATGCGGGAAGTCGAGGATGCGGCCCCGGCGCTGGGTATCGCGCTCGGAGTGCATGCGCATGATCACCTGGCTGTTGAGGCGACGCAGCAGCTCTTCGAACTCGTTGCGCAGCACCGCCACGTCGGTGCCGACCTGATCCTTGCGGAAACTGGTGCCCAGCACCTGATCGCTTTCTTCGCGGGTCAGTTGGTCGAAGAACTCGTCGAAGCCCAGCAGCTTGTCAGCCTTGCTCAGCACCAGATACACCGGCACATCGACGTGCAGCTTCTGATAGACGTCTTGCAGACGCGCACGCACCTGACGGGCCAGGGTTTCGATGTCCTGTTCGCTGCCACTGGTCAGGGTTTCCACCGGAATGGTCACCAGCACGCCGTTCAACGGACGACCACGACGACGCTTGCGCAGCAGCTCCAGCAAGGTGGTCCAGGCGCTGCCGTCGACTTCCGCATCCGGCTGGGTCAGGTAGCGGCCGGCGGTGTCGATCAGCACACCGTGGTCGGCGAAGTACCAGTCGCAGTGGCGGGTACCGTGGGTATCACGGGTCAGCTTGCGATCGATCTTGTTGATCGGAAATTCCAGCCCGGAGAAGTCCAGCAGGCTGGTCTTGCCGCTGGCCTGCGGGCCGATCAGCAAGTACCACGGCAAGTCATTGCGCCAGCGCTCGCTGCGGCCGCGATACAGGCTCGAAGTCTTGAGGGTTTTCAGGGCGTCCTTGAAACGCTCCTTCAACTCTTTCTGCTCTTCGTCGATCAACTCTTCGCGGCGGATACGGTCCTGCCCGTCTTCGGTTTCTTCGACGGCTTTCTTGCGGATACCGGCGCGCCAGCTGACGAAGACCATGGTCAGGCCCCAGATCAGGAACAGCACGCTGATGGTCAGCAGACGCGACGTCGCGCTCTCCCAGAACTTGTAGTCATCTACCGCCAACAACGGGCCGACGAACCACACCAGCAGCGCCACGAACAGCACCAGCAGCAGGGTCCAGACCCAGGTCTGGCGCAGGAAGGCGCCGACTTTCTTGAAAAACTTTTTCATCACACGTCCCTGTTTACGGCTGCGACTGCGGCTGGGCCGCGGCCGGATCAAGCGGCTGATAAGGTTGCAGAACGGTGTCGCGCTGCTCGCCCAAGACCCAGGCGAAGCCCGAATACATCATCACCAGGCAGACGAAGGTGAACAGCACCACCATCCACGCCGGCACGATGCGCACCAGGTTGCGGCGCTGATCGTTGAGGCCTTCCCACTGCGGCGACAATTCACGCGGCACGTCGCCGCGCAACTGACGGATCTGCCGGTACAGGGCGTCGCGGATGCCTTCGAGCTCCAGCATGCCGCGCGCCTGCACGCGGTACTTGCCCTCGAAACCGAGGGACAGGCACAGGTACATCAGCTCCAGCATCGGCAGGTGCTTGACCGGGTTTTTCGACAGCCGATCGAGCAGCTGGAAGAACTTCTCGCCACCGAAGGTTTCGTTGTGGAAGCTGCTGAGCAGGCTCATTTGCGACCACTCGCTCTCGTTGCCCCACGGCGTGGTCACGACAGCTTCGTCGACCACGGTGCAGAGCACGTATCGGGCGGCCATCACCTGGCTGCTTTCGGCGCCGTTGTGCAGGGCGCGCACTTCAAACAGCTTGAGCCCGGCGGTCAGGCGCTCGTTGAGCGCGTAGAGGTCTTCGCGGGTTTCGCTGTGTTTGAGGCGCACCACTTCCGACAGCAGTTCGGACGAGGCCGCCACCAGCGAATTGAGGCTGATGTTGAAGGCTTCCGCCGGGCGCAGGCGCGCGGCGTAGATCATCCGTTCTTCCAGTTGTTCGAAGCGCGGCGGCGCGGCGAAGTCGGTCAGCGGACTCGCCGCCGGGCCATGGCCCTGACGGTCGAGCAGGACGGTTTTGTCGTCCTGGTTGTGTTCCATGTCCTTGATCATGTCGGTCAGTTCCTGATGGCCCAGAATTTCAGTTCAAGCTCGGCGAATTCGCCGGACACGTGGAACGCGAAGCCGCCGGAGCGCTCGAGTTGTGCCAGGTCTTCGGAACTGAGTTCGAGGATGAAATAGGTTTTGTTGGAGTGGAACGCGATCTGCCGCGGGGCCACCGGCAACGGTTTGACCTTGATCCCCGGCAGGTGCAGGTTGACCAGTTGGCGGATACGCTCCACCGGGCCGACCTTGAGGTGCGCAGGCAAGCGATTGCGCAGTTCTTCGGAGTCGCAGTTGGCACTGGCCGCCAGCACGAACGACGCCGAGCCCAGCAGTTTGTGGTCGTGCAGCGGCGACACGATGATCCCGTACTGACGCGCTTGCAGGATCAGCTCGATGGCGTGCTGTTCCAGCACCATCGACAGCACCTGACGGATCGACTCCATCAGTTTGCGGAAGCTCGCGCCCTGGTCGGCGTGGGAGTAACGGCTGTCCAGACGCGGGCGTTTGCTGTCGCTGGAGAAGGTCGCCAGATCGCCGAGCATGGTCAGCAGCGTGCGGTACAACTCTTCGGGGTGAACCTGCTCCAGGCCCAGGTAGTGACGCAGTAACAGTTCGGTGCGGTTGATCAGTTGCAGCATCATGAAGTCGCCGATCTCCGCGCCGCCGACCTTGCCGTTCGAACGAATCCGCTCGGCAATGGTGTCGCCCCGGTGACCGAGCATGCTGATCACTTCCTTCAGGCACGACAGCAGGTAACTGGACGCGTGGGCCTGAATGTAGGTCGGCACGAAATCCGGGTCGAGGCTGATCACGCCGTCGGGCGTGGTGTCGAGCACGTCGCAGATCTTCAGCTTCACGTAGGCCTGGTCGCTCTGCTGCTCGCCGAGCAACAGCTTGAAGTCCGGACGACCGCAACTGACCTGACTGGCGGAATCGTCTCCCGCGTTGGAGTCAGCGACTTCGGCGTCATACGCGGTGTAACGCGCAAGAACGTCCGACTGCTCCGGGCGACGGGCCTCGATGTGGTTACCGGTAACCAGTGGCAGCGCCAGATAGATCGGCATGTTGCCGGTGTTCGGCGGCACGTCCAGCGCCAGCGGTTCGGTGTTGCCACCGAGTTCGAACAGGCTGCCGTCCGGCAGGATCCCCGAGGCTTCACTGATCACCAGCTTACCCATGTTGAGGAATTGCAAGTCGATCTGAAGGTTCAGGAAACCCCAGGTGTAGCCGCCCAGCAACTGGGTACGGGTCTTCATCTGGTGATCGTAGTAGCGGTCGTTGTGCTGGAAGTGCTGCGGACGCAGCAGCATGCCTTCCTGCCAGATGACTTTATGGGTATTCATGATCAGTCATCTGCCTTGGCGAGCGCTTCGTGGGTGTTGCGGATACCGGTCCGATCGAGGGTCAGATCGGCTTCGGTGACCTCAAGCGGCGTGACCTGGAATGTGTAGCGCCATTTGGTTTCCGGCAGGTCGCGGTACGCGGCGAGGATGCCGACGTAACGGCTGCCCTCCTCCACGCTGAGCTTCATTTCCACGGTTTCACCCGGGCGCAGTTCGAGTTCTTCGCTGGCCACCAGATCCGGGTTGAGGGATTCCTTGGCGCGTTCGTACAGACTGAAGAAATCGGCGTTCTCGAAGGTCACCGGGTGCTTGAGTTCAAACAGGCGCACCACGATCGGCGACGGACGCCCGTTGAGGTCCGGGTTCAACTGATCGCTGCCGGTGATCTTCAGGTTGACCTTGGTCACTTTCGAATACGGCGACATCGACGAACAACCGGCGAGCAGCACCAGTACGGTGAGCGCCGTCAGCGTCTTGAAAAAAGCGGTCGAGCGGCGAGACATGCGCATCATCCTTGGTGGTCGGTGTGGAGGGTGGAAATCAGGCGGATCTGTTCTTCGTAGGCCTGGGCGAAGTCGCGGGCCAGCAGGCGCTCGCTCCAGTCATCGTCCTGACGCAACGCCTGGTGGTAACGGTTGAACGCTCTCCAGCGCCCGCCGGAGGTGGCGAGCAGTGGCTTGTTGTCGCGCTCGAATCGCAGGGTCAGCTGTTCCGGCGAGAAGTGCTCCAGGGTGCCGCGCACCGCCGCGCGGCTGGCGGTCAACAGCGCCACCTGATGCGCCTGCAAGTCGCGGAACGCACGGGAGATCGCCTGCTCGGCCGGCAAGTGTCCCGGCTTGTGCGGCTGCAACAGGATGTCCAGCGCTTCGCTCGGATCGACGGCAAATTTCAGCGGGTTCTTGTTGGTGCCTTGCACGGTAGTCTGGGCCAGACGCAGCTCGTTCTTCAGCTCCGAGCGGGTGCGCAGGCTCTGTTGCAGACCACCGATGCTCTGGCGCAGCAGACGTGCCGCATTCAGCGCGAGGGCTTCACGTTCGTCGTGGCCGAGGTGCTTCACGTCCACGCCGAGGGCTGCGCCGAATTTGTCCCAGAACGTTTCGCTCTGACGCTCGACGGCTTTCGGTGCAGGCGCAGGCTCAGGTTTGGGCTCGACGATCAGCTCCGGCACCATCAGGCTTTCCATGTCGATGCGCGCATAGTCGGCGCGCTGACGGGAGTCTTCAGGGTCGGTCACCGGTGCGAGCATTTCCTCGAATTCCGAGTACACGCGCTCTTGCTGCTCCAGCGACTTCAGCGGATCGAGATCGAGGAACGCATCGTCCGGAATGATGCTGCCGGCGGCGCGTGGCAGGCCGACTTCACCGTCGAACGTCGCCGGGTCGCGCACCAGTCGTGCGCGAATCTCGAAGTCGCCCAGCACGTAGGTGCTGCCGTGCTCGATGCGCACCGGCTCGCCCTTGTGCAGGCGCGCGCCGCTGTCGCCGTCCTGAACACCGTTGCTGCTGGTGTCGGTCAGGAAAAACGTGCCCTCGCGATAGCTGACGATCGCGTGGTGATTGGACAAGTGACGCTTGCGGTCAGGGATGATCCAGTCGCAGTCCTCACCCCGCCCGATCACGCCACCGGCCTGTTTGAAGGTCCGCTGGCACAGCTCGGTGGGCACGAACTGCTTGGTGTTCAGCATTTCGAAAACCAATTCCATGTTTGATGCTCCTTGCGGTCACTTGCCGCGATTGGCCGCCTGCGGATCACCCAATGGGCGGTAATCGTTATCGTTGAATTTGTAATTGCCGCTGCAGCCGCCGAGGCCGCATAGAACGACGAGGGTCAGCAGGACAGCGTGCCAGTGACGAACAGACATCAGAGGGTCTCCAGGTGTAGACAAAGCACAAAGCGCCGACCCTTTCGGGCGGCGCTGATATAAGCGGACGAGGTGAATCCGACGGACTTTCGCCTACCCATCGAAATCACCCAGATTGATGTTCAAGCGGCCGAGCCGGTACAGCAGCGTGCGGCGCGGCAGGCCCAGTTCCCGGGCGGCGAGCGTCTGGTTGCCATCGTTCTTGCGCAGGCAATCGAGCAGTAGATGGCGTTCGACCTGCTCCAGTCGTTCGCGCAAATTGAGGCCGCAGTTGTCTTCCGGCATCGGTTCCAGGCGAAGTGAGAAATGCTCGGCCAGCAACTCGCCGCCCTCGCACAACAGCACCGCCCGCTCGACCAGGCCTTTGAGTTCACGCACGTTGCCGGGGAAGGTGTAACCGGACAGGTGTTCCAGCGCCGCGTCCGACCAGCGCACCGGATCGCGTTGCAGGAAGGTGCAGGCCTTGTCGGCGAAGTGTTTGGCCAGGTCGAGGATGTCGCCTTCGCGCTGGCGCAGGGCTGGCAATTCGATCGGAAATTGCGCGAGGCGGTAGTACAGGTCCTCGCGGAATTTTCCTTCGCTGACCAGCACCGACAGATCGCGGTGCGTCGCGGCGATGATGCGCACGTCGATCTTGTGGGTGTCGTTGGAACCCAGCGGACGGATCTCGCCTTCCTGCAACACGCGCAGCAACTTGGCTTGCAGCGACAGCGGCATGTCGCCGATTTCGTCGAGCAACAGCGTGCCGCCGTTGGCCGCGTCGAACAGCCCGGCGCGGTCGCGGTCGGCGCCGGTGAACGCGCCTTTGCGGTAGCCGAACAGCTCGCTTTCCAGCAGGTTCTCCGGGAACGCCGCGCAGTTCTGCACGATGAACGCCTGGGACCGGCGGGGCCCGCAATCGTGGATCGCCCGCGCGACCACTTCCTTGCCGGTGCCGGTCTCGCCACGCAACAGCACGGTGTACGGGCTGTGCAGGACTTTGCTGATCAACGAGTAGGTCTGGCGCATGGCCGCGCTCTTGCCGATCAGGCCGTAGCCGCTGGCACTCGGCAGACTGCGCACGACCGGCGCGGCCGCATCCACCGGCTGGCGCAGACGTTGCAGCAAGTGCAACTGTCCGAGCACGAACGAGCCGAGCTGACCGAGAGAATCGGCAAACCCTTGCAGGTTGATGTGACGACGGCTGGCGCACAGCAACAATCCCTCGACAGCCTTCTGCTGATTGACCAGCGGCACGCACAACAGCGACTGCCACGGCGTGGACGATGCCGGCAGAAAGCTGGTTTCCTGCAGGCTGCCGCCCAGGTCGTCGAAGCTCACCACGCGGTTCTGGCACAGGGCAAATTGCAGCAACTGCTCGCCGTTGTAGTCCGCCGGCAGGCTCGCCGCCCCACGCGGCTGCAACAAGCCGTCGAGGCACTCGGCGTTCATTCCCAGGCACGTGTGGGTGGCATCGAGCAGATACAGCTGCGCCAATTCGCAACCGCTCAACCCGGCCACGCCGCGCACGAAGTCACCCAGCAGCGCAGCACCGTCCGCCGCCCGCGACAGACTGGCGAACTGCGCCAGCAAGGCTTCGGCATAGAGCAGTGGCTGCGGCACTTGAGTGAACATCACACTCACCTCAGGCGAACTCGCAGGTCACGCTGGCTTCGCCGTCGAGCGTCGCATGCACGCGCTTGAGGCTTTCACCGGTGGCCATGGCGTCGAGCAGGCGGTCAGCCACCAGCGGCAGCACGTGCTGGTCGAGCAAATGATCGATCAGGCGCGCACCGCTTTCGCTCTGGGTGCAACGCTCGGACAGGTGATCGACAAGGTTCTGGCACCAGGTGAAATCCAGCTGACGACGGTTCAGGCGCTCGCCCAGACGACCGAGTTTGATTTCGATCAGCTCGCGCAGTACCGGGCCGCCGACCGGGTAGTACGGCACCACTTTCATCCGCGCCAGCAGCGCTGGTTTGAAGTGCTTGCTGAGCACCGGGCGAATGGTTTCTTCCAGCACTTCGGCGGTCGGACGCGCGCCGTCTTCGCAGAGGTCGCTGATCTTGTCGCTGCCCAGGTTCGAGGTCATCAGGATCAGCGTGTTGCGGAAGTCGATCTCGCGCCCCTCGCCGTCGTTGGCCACGCCTTTGTCGAAGATTTGGTAGAACAGGTTGAGCACGTCCGGATCGGCCTTCTCGACTTCATCGAGCAGCACCACCGAGTACGGCTTCTGGCGCACGGCTTCAGTGAGCATGCCGCCCTCGCCGTAACCGACGTAGCCTGGCGGTGCACCGATCAGGCGGGAAACGGTGTGCTTCTCCTGGAACTCGGACATGTTGATCGTGGTGATGAAGCGGTCGCCGCCGTACAGCAGGTCGGCGAGTGCCAGGGCGGTTTCGGTCTTGCCGACGCCGCTCGGGCCCACCAGCAGGAACACGCCGACCGGTGCGTCAGGTTTGTTCAGGCCGGCAGCGGTGGCGCGCATCGAGCGATCCAGTGCGTGCACGGCCTGTTCCTGACCACGGATGCGGGTGCGCAGGTCAGTGGCGAAACTCGCGACCTTGGCGTTGTGTTCGCGGGCCAGTTGCGCCAGCGGCACGCCGGTCCAGGCGCTGATCACTTCGGCCACCAGACGCGGGCAGACTTCGAAGCTGACCAGACGCTCCTTGACCTGAGCGGCGGTCAGGGCGCTGTGGGTTTCGTTGAGTTGTGCTTCCAGTGCTTCGACGCTTTGGCCTTCTTCAACTTCAGCGACCACGGTTTCGATCACCGTGCCTTCGGCGTCTTCCTCAACGCTGACGGTTGGCTCGATGGCGGCAGCTTCACGGGCCTTGGCCAGTTGCTGACGCAGTTCCAGCAGGCGCTCGGCCAGTTGCTTCTGCTCGGTCCACAGGGTTTCCAGTGCGACCATTTCGCCTTCGGCTTCGTCCAGGCGCGCTTCCAGTGCCTCCAGCGCTTCGTGGTCGATCAGCAGACCGGCTTCGGCATCGCGACGCAGGGCCTGACGCTGACGGCCACCTTCAGCCAGTTCGCCACGCAGGCGCTCCAGGCTTTCAGGGGCAGCGGCGAGGCTGATGCGAACGCGGGCGCACGCGGTGTCGAGCACATCGACCGCCTTGTCCGGCAGTTGCCGACCGGCCAGGTAACGGGCGGACAGTTCCGCTGCCGACACCACGGCGTCGTCACGCAGGTAGATGCCGTGGCTCTTCTCGTAGACCTGAGCCAGGCCACGCAGGATGGTCACCGCTTCGTTCACGGTCGGCTCGTGCAGTTGAACCGGTTGGAAACGACGAGCCAGCGCCGGGTCTTTCTCGAAGTATTTCTTGTACTCGGCCCAGGTGGTCGCGGCGATGGTGCGCAGTTCGCCACGGGCCAGCGCCGGTTTCAGCAGGTTGGCGGCGTCGGAACCGCCGGCATTGCCGCCCGCGCCGATCAGGGTGTGGGCTTCGTCGATGAACAGGATGATCGGCTTCGGCGAGGCTTTGACCTCGTCGATCACGCCTTTGAGACGACGTTCGAATTCACCTTTGACGCTGGCGCCCGCTTGCAGCAGGCCCATGTCCAGCGACAGCAGCTCGACGCCCTTGAGCACCTGCGGCACTTCACCGGCAGCGATGCGCGAGGCCAGTCCTTCGACGATGGCGGTTTTACCGACACCGGCTTCACCGACCACGATCGGGTTGTTCTTGCGGCGACGGGCGAGGATGTCGACCATCTGGCGGATCGCGCCATCGCGGCACAGCACCGGGTCGAGTTTGCCGTCGCGGGCCTGTTGCGTCAGGTTGTGGGTGAAGCGCTGCAGCAGCGATTCGCCCTGAGCGGCCGGCTTACCGTTGGCGGCTGGTTGCTCCTGTTGCGACAGAGCGAATTCTTTCAGGCGATCAATGTTCAGTTTGGCGAGCAGCGGCTGATAACGGCTGCCGGCGTAGCGCATCGGGTTGCGCAGCAGCGCGAGGATCAGGGCGGCGTCTTCAACCGAGGTCTGGCCCAGTTCGAGGTTGGCGACCAACAGCGCGTCTTGCAGCCACTGCACCAGTTCCGGGGCAAACACCGGGTTGCGCGAGGCACTGTGTTCAACGCGAGATTGCAGCGCGGCGCTCAGTTCGCCAGCGTCAACGTCGGCATCCTGCAGTGCGCGGGAGAGCAGACCGTTCGGGCGCTCCAGCAGGCCGAGCAGCAAGTCTTCGACCAGAATCTTGCTGCCGCCACGGGCCACGCAGCGCTCGGCCGAACGCTCCAGATCGCGACGGGTTTCGGCGTCCAGCGCCTGGATGAGTTGTTGCAGGTCTACGTTGATCATGGCTCACGTCCTTAATGAATTTTGCTGCCCAGAGTCACCACGCCGTCTGCTTTTTCGCAGCCCAGCCAACTGGTCCACCCCAGGCGACAGTCGTTCTTCTCGCCAATGCGCAGTTCGCGGATTTCTTCCGGGCGCAGCACCAGGCGAATGTCGTAATCGAGCGGGTCACGCAAGGTGAACCGCACCAGCGCGCAGAGCGGCTGGTAACCGAAACCGATGGGCAGGAATTCGTGGAATCGCTCCCAGTCGAGTTCGGTGATGTGAATGCGGAATTTGCCGCTGCGGTCGCGCACGCGTTCGCCCAGCACCAGGTCTTCACCCAGCAAGCTGTTGGCGAAGCCGAGGCGGTTGCGCTGTTCTTCGAGGATTTCCACGCGGCGCTCGATGCACTGCTCGATGACCAGGTCTTCGTGCTTGAAGTAGTAACGCAGCACCGCTTCGATCAACGCCGCCGAGTGCGCGCGCAGGCTCAGCAGGCCGAGGTACGGCAGCAGGCGTTTCCAGTTCAGTTCCTTGGCCTTGCGGATCTCGTCGCCGCCGAGGCCGATCAGAGCGAACAGCTGCGACGAAAACGGGTCGACCGCGCCGCTCTGGAAGCTCGCGCGATAGCGGTACTTGCGCCAGATCGGCAGCATCAGCCGTTGCAGGCGATGGTGGAACAGGTCGAGGAAATTGCGCGTCGGGTTGCCGTCTTCGCTGTCGCCCAGGGCTTGCTCGCCGTAGAACGCCGGCAGCGGTGAACCGGAACCGACCAGGCCGATCAGGTTGAACCGCAGCCGCGCGCGCATCTGTCCGTGCTCTTCGAAAAACTCCACGCGATCGACATCGCTGCGCGGAAATCCAAGGCTCGGGTTGGCCTGGAATTCCAGCTGGTCGTACAGGTCGTCTTCGCTCAGGTACGGGTGCGCATCGCGCAGCCGGTCGATCACCAGCAGCACGGCCTGAAACAGCGAGTACTCGCGTATTACCTTCGTCAGCCCGCTTAAAGCAGGGGCTGCAGGCCCATACGTGGTGTCCATTGGTACACCTCTCCCTGTGTGCTTTTTACCCGCAGCTCATGGAATGAATTGAGACTGGCGTAAAGCGCGAAAAACTCGTTGAGAACCGAGGCGAAGACGAACAGGTCGCCCTCACCGATATACCCTTCCGGGTCGATGGTCAGTTCGGTACGCAGACCGCGCACCGGCAGACCACGGTGCAACCGGTCCACGTGGTGATGCTTGATCAGTTTCAGACCGCCGAGCAGGCGTTTGCTGACCTTCTCCGCGTGCTGGTCGTAGTAGCGCGGCAGGTCGTAGGTTTCGAGAATCACCTTCAGTGCATTGACGTCGGCCAGCGACAGATAGTTAAGCGACATGTTGCTGATCAGCTTCCACAGGAAGTCACGGTTCAGCGGCGGCGCGAAACTGGAAGTGGCCGGGGTGATGTTGCGGAAACTCAGGAACTCCGGGGTCTCTTCGCAGGCCATGCAGATCTGCCCGAGCTTGAGTTTGCGCGGCAGGTTCTGGTTGGTGCAGACCAGCTCGATCGACAGGGTTTCGTGGGCTTCGGTGTGGCGGATGCCGAAGCTCAAATAAGTGTCGAGGCCGTCGTGCAGCAGCGACGAGCGCTGGCGGATACTGTAATGCGGACGGCTGTTGGGCACGTCGAAACTCGGGTCGTGCTCGAAGGATTCGAACGGCACGTACTCCTGATAGCCGAGGCCGCCAGGCTTCCAGCCGGTCACGGTTTCCACAGAGAACACGCCGCAGTTTTCCAGATCGTATTCAGCCGGCAGCAGCAGGTATTCGTCCTGTTTGCCGTCGAGGCGGATCGGCAGCGCGTCGTGCTTGAACAGGTTGACGATCGGCGTGCAGAACAGCTTCACGTTATCCAGGGTCGGACGCATGCGCATGATGCCGCTCTTGCGGATGTCGAAGCGCAATTCCAGGCCACGCATCTGCTTGAGGGTGTCTTCCGGCAGCGCCTTGAGAATGTCCAGGCCGTGGACATCGACGAACAGGAACTTGTCCTGGAAGGCGAAGTATTCCTGCAGGTAGCGATAGCCGCGGAAGGTGTTCAGCGGATACGGGATCAACGCTTCTTCTTCGGCAAAGCCCACCGGCTTGACCCGGTCGCCCGGAATCTTGAACGCCATCGGCTTGCCGCTCACGCCATCGATGGGCTTGCCGGCGCCGTCGAGCGGGATCAGTTCGATGCCGTCGAGGTTGCGCAGCAGGCTCAGGTAGAGCATCTGGCTGATGTAGCGCTCGCCGGCAAAGTGCAGGCGCAGTTTGCTCAGCTCCAGCTCGCCGAGGTGGCCGTCGGCACTCATCTCCAGGCGCAGGCTGAGCAACGAGCCGTCGCCCTTCACCGAGTAGTTCAGCGCAGCCAGATCCAGGGCCATGACTTCGGTCGGGTAGCAGGTGCGGAAGCGGCAACGCACGTCTTCGATCGGCACGCTCTCGATCGGCGTGTCACGCTCGACCTTCAGCGCCGGCCCGGAACGCTTGAGCGGATCGAACTGCAGAATGCTGAACGCCGGCAGCGGGCGCATGTAGTTCGGCCACAGCAGCTGCATCAGGGAATGGCTGAGCTCCGGCAACTCGTCATCGAGCTTCTGGCGCAGCCGCCCGGTCAGAAACGCAAAGCCTTCCAGCAACCGCTCCACATCCGGATCCCGCCCGGCCTGCCCCAGGAACGGCGCCAACGCCGGACTACGCTCGGCGAAACGGCGGCCCAGTTGGCGCAGTGCGGTGAGTTCGCTTTGGTAGTAGTGGTTAAAGGACACGGGTTACCTGCCTGGTAGTGGAACTCATGGAATAACTGTCCTGCGGATTACGCTCGATACCTGACCTGATCATTGGATGGCACTCTCAGGCTGGTTCGGCTGGATGCGTCCAGCGATGTTTCTTGATACCCAGCGCAACTCAATGACTTGAGAAGCGAGGATTGCCAGCAAGGTGACGCAACCTTGAGCCACGCCATAAAACAAGGCTCTCAATGGGTTGTCGGGGAGCATCCAAAGCAGGATGAAGCCCACCATAAGGCTCAGAATCACCAGCTTGGCAACGAGGCTTGGAATGAGCGCAGCAATAAAATTGACACCGAGAAAAATGTAAAACATCGCGTAGCTGGCAATACCGATGGCGACCCCACGGGTGGTGAACCCACCGTTCAGATGCTTGTAGGCATGTACTACTGCATTATTCAAAAACACGTAGGCCACACATCCGAAGGCATGGACAAACAGGCACATGGCGATACGGTAGTAGTTGCTCATGCTGGTCTCAGATTTCCGTACCACGATCCAAGGCCATGGATAGCTACAACAGCAGCCAAAACCGAGAGCGTCAGTGCGCGGTGAAGACGTGAATTTCGAGCCGCCCGATGTGAGGCAGTCAGGAGCAATAACAAGCTCAACAAGGCCAGGCAGCCAAACAGATCACTGTCAGCAACACCGGCCAGATACCCCTGCAAACTCATTGCGTCCATGAATACCGCTCTCCAACTTTCTCAGGTAGCGAGGCCGCCTTTAAATCAGGCATCAACGACACTCTGAAACTATCCAACTTTCCCAGCCTTCAGAGCCTGGATAAACAATCATCTCTCCGCGAAACTCGGGTGCAACGCCGGGACTCCCCTCATCCCGCCAGAGATACCATTCTGATGTTTTTAGTAGATCGTTATTTTTTGTATAAACGCGATAAAAATACGGACTGCTAAAGTACTTAAACGCACGACCAGCCACTACACCCAAAAAATTGTAATTCGGTGAATACGTTGCGATATAGCAGCTTCCTGAGTCATTCCAGTCAATGAAAAGAGGCTCCGCGGCCTTTGAGCTAAGCACCTTCAAGCCCAAAAGAACCAAAACTGGCACAAGCACGCACAACGAAAAAAGTAAAAAGCTCTTTCTAAGGGACGCTTTCATGGCATTGCCTTAGGCTTGGCTGATCGTTGCGAAAACTCTGCAAAATCTGCAGAGGTAAAACGATGATGAATGGATACAGGAATTTTCTTGACCGTAGAGTACACAAACAAATCACCACCCTTGCCAAGTTTGCTGCGGTAATTATTGTAACTATCATTGGTCACTTTGAAGTAAACCTTCCCCTCAGACTCATATGTTTCCGGCGAAGTTAAATATGCAAAAATGCTCGGCCTGACAACGCCGTCGTGATTCCAATACCCAAGCAGTTGGTCGCTGCCATCTTCATTCAGAAACTCATATGTATCACGTACATAACAACCAATTTCTTCAATCGTTAATGTAGCAGCCATTTTTTTCGTCTTGGGTGTAGTGCTGAATTTTGTGACTGCAAATTTAATAACAAATCCACCCAATGTGCCGTACACATCATCCAATGGATTATTCTTCTTTTCCGAAGTGGTAATCCCGATAGATCGAAAATTATATTGCGTTGCAGACTCCAGCATTCGTGCACTCAGGGCACTGTAGTCATGAGCACCCCTAGCAAGGTCCTGGTTAGCCTCATCAAGAACTCCAAGCGTTCTCATGCAAGTCATAAATTGCAAAAGCCCCGGTGCTAACTGCGTCAGTCCCTTTTGACGGCCAATAAGCTCATTGTATTGACTGGGGCTTGCGGCCTTCGCAATAAGCTCTTTGATGGTTTCACCTGTGTGGGGTGAGGAAGAGGTAAGCCATTCAAAATCCAAATCATCAAACAGTTTTTCTTGGGTGATCTTGTCAACGGCAAGACGTCCCCGCTTCTCACTTGAGGACATCACAAAAGGCGCACCGTCGAACCAACGCTGCATGATTCGAGCGCTTTCCTTCCAGCCCATTTTTCTCATCACACCTGGAATATCTGTGATCTGGAAATGATCGACGGCCGCTTCCGCTGGCTTCTTGTCAGAGGAAGGGGTGAGTTGAGCTGTTACAGGAGTGGGTGCCGGCATGTGATAGTTCCTTAAGCAATCACGAGCGAAGTCTGTTCTTCGACGATAAGCGTGACACTTTCAGCGAGGTGGGAAGCAATAGGCCTCGTTCGGCCTTTTGCATCAGTAACGCCCTTGACCTCTTTACCGGAGGCTGTACGCAAGGTGTACGGCCGGTCAGCGACCGGTGTTCCGGTTCTAGGATTACGAACCACAAAATGCTGACTAAACGGCCACTGAATCTCCACCGGCAACGGCGGCACAAACGGCGCGGGCGAATGCGAATTGCCGATAATCACCGTCCCGGATCCAGCCGTTACTTTATTGCCATGAGATCCAACCGAACCGACCGTGGCGGCCGGTTTGCCGTTGATCAGAACCGTCGTCGCCAGATCGCCGACCATCGCACCACCACACGCGGAGGCATCGCCTTCGCGGGCCGCCGGCAGGCCGTCGAAGAACACGTCGCCGGAACCGGCGGCGATCGGGTTGGTGCCGTGGCCGGGGAGCGGGCAAGCGGTGGGGTCGGATACGCGTGCTGCAGGTTTGCCAGACATCGGGGTTCTCCTTAGGTGACCTTCACTTGACCGCTGCCATCCAGGCGCGCGGCAAAACTGACCTGACGCTTGAAACCCTCGACTTCCAGCAGGCCTTCGATGCTGAAGGCCAGGCGAAGCTGGTCGTGGTCACGCGGCAGGGAAATGACACGCACGTTGCTCAGGCGCGGTTCGTAGGCTTCGATGAAGCTTTCGATGGCCAGGCGGGCCTGACTCAGGGAGTCGTGCAGGCTCAGGCGCATGTCATTGAGATCGGGCAACCCGTAGTCGGACAGCGTTTGCACGCTGCCGGCCCGGGTGCTGAGCATTTTGGCCAGATGGGCAGCCACCGACGCCATGGCCGAAGCCTCGAGGCTCCTGCCCTTGCGTAGTTCCGCGTCGCCGTTGAGGCGTTCGAAAAGGCTGCCGTATCCGTCCATGAGTCGCTCTTACTCTTTGTCCAGCTTGCCAACCAGCGACAGGGTGAAATCGGCACCCATGTACTTGAAGTGCGGACGCACGTTCAGGCTGACGCGGTACCAGCCCGGCTCGCCTTCAACGTCGCTGACGATCACTTGCGCAGCGCGCAGCGGACGACGGCCACGCACTTCGGCGCTCGGGTTTTCCTGGTCGGCCACGTACTGGCGGATCCACTTGTTCAGTTCCAGCTCGAGGTCGGTGCGCTCTTTCCACGAACCGAGTTGCTCGCGCTGCAGCACTTTCAGGTAGTGAGCCAGGCGGTTGACGATCATCATGTACGGCAGTTGGGTGCCGAGCTTGTAGTTCAGCTCTGCCGCCTTGCCTTCTGCGCTGATGCCGAAGAACTTCGGCTTCTGCACCGAGCTTGCGGAGAAGAACGCCGCGTTGTCGGAGCCTTTGCGCATGGTGAGGGAGATGAAGCCTTCCTCGGCCAGTTCGTATTCACGACGGTCGGAAACCAGAACTTCCGTAGGAATCTTGGTTTCGATTTCGCCCATGCTTTCGAAGTGGTGCAGAGGCAGGTCTTCAACCGCGCCGCCGCTCTGTGGGCCGATGATGTTCGGGCACCAGCGGAATTTGGCGAAGCTGTCGGTCAGCTTGGTGCCGAACGCGTAAGCGGTGTTGCCCCACAGGTAGTGCTCGTGGCTGTTGGCAACGTTTTCCTTGTACACGAACGATTTGACCGGGTTTTCTTCCGGGTCGTACGGGTTACGCAGCAGGAAACGCGGAACGGTCAGGCCGACATAGCGGGAGTCTTCGGAGGTACGGAAGCTCTGCCATTTGGCGAATTGCGGGCCTTCGAAGTGATCTTTCAGATCCTTCAGGTCCGGCAGACCGGTGAAGCTTTCCAGACCGAAGAATTTCGGGCCGGCGGCGGCGATGAACGGCGCGTGGGACATGCAGGCTACGCTGGACACGTACTGCATCAGTTTCACGTCCGGCGAGCTTGGGGACATGTAGTAGTTGGCAATGATCGCGCCAACCGGCTGACCACCGAACTGGCCGTATTCAGCGGTGTAGATGTGCTTGTACAGGCCCGACTGCATCACTTCCGGCGAATCTTCGAAGTCGTCCAGCAGGTCGTCCTTGGAGACGTTGAGGATTTCGATCTTGATGTTTTCGCGGAAGTTGGTGCGGTCGACCAGCAGTTGCAGGCCACGCCACGACGATTCCAGGGCCTGGAAGTCCGGGTGGTGCAGGATTTCGTCCATCTGGCGGCTGAGCTTGGCATCGATCTCGGCGATCATGCGGTCAACCATGGCTTTCTTGACCGGCTCACCGTTGTTCTGCGGCTTGAGCAGCTCTTCGATGAACGCCGACACACCGCGCTTGGCGATGTCGTAGGCTTCGTCGTCCGGCGTCAGGCGGGTTTCGGCGATGATGCTGTCGAGGATGCTGTATTCGCCGTTTTCGGCGGCGTTCTGTTGTGCTGCGCTAGTGCTCATTGTGTTGGCTTCCTTGGCTGCTGGAGTCTCAAGCGTCCGGGGCTGCGGCGTTCAGGCCCAGCTCACCGAGTACGCGACCGCGGGATTCATCGTCGGCGAGCACGCCTTCGATGGCTTTACGGAACGCAGGTGCGTTACCCAGCGGGCCTTTGAGGGCCACCAGCGCGTCGCGCAGTTCCATCAGTTTTTTCAGCTCAGGCACTTGCTCGACCAGGCTGGCCGGGTTGAAGTCCTTCATGGAGTTGACGCGCAGTTGCACGGCCAGCTCGTCGGCCTCGCCATCTTCCTGCAGACGGTTCGGCACGCTCAGCGTCAGACCCAGCTCTTGCTTGGCCAGCACTTCGTCGAAGGTCATCTTGTCGATGCTGATCGGCTTGCGATCCTCGATCTTGCGATCGTCCTTGCGGTGGGTGTAGTCACCGATTGCCAGCAGCTTCAGCGGCAGTTCAATCTCTTCCTGAGCACCGCCGGTGGCGGGTTTGAAGGTGACGTTGATGCGTTCCTTGGGGGCTACCGAGCCTTCTTTGGCCATGGCTTTTCTCCTTGCGGTTGTGGCCCTGGGGCCTATTCGAGTACCACTTCGAGGTCGAGGTGGCACAGCCTGCGATAAATCTCTTCCTTGCGTTCACGTACGGCATGGTTCTGCGGCAACAACTCGCAGCAACTGTGCAGCAGGTGCAGCACTTCCAATGCAAGATCGGGCTCCCAGGCGTGCAGGCCTGAGTCCTGTAATGTCTGATCGAGGGTTTCGAGCTGGTTCTTGGCCAGTTCGTATTTCTTGGCCAGGAAGCACAGCCGCGCGAGGGCGAACTGCCAGAAGAAGCGTTCGCGGCCGCCGTGCGCCGATTGCAGACCCTGCTTGAGGATCTGCACCGCGGGCTTGAGGCCTTCCTTGCGCAGGATCGGCTGGACTTCTTCGAGGGCCTTTTCCCAGGCTGGCTGGGTTTCGGCGTTTTCGGTTTCGACCTTGCGCGGCGCGCTGGCGCTTTGCAGGTGCGGCATGACGTTGGCGGCGATCCACGCCCGGGTGGACGGATCGGCGAACGGCGCGCCGTCATGGAAACGCAGCTCAATGATGCCGGGCAGGCGCTGAATCAAAAGCGCGAAGTGGATTTCCACTTCGCGCATGGCCAGCTCGGCGTTGAGGTTCTGGAGACATTCCCAGACCATCCTCTGGCCATCGAACCAGAATGGCGCCTTCGCCAGGCTCGCCTCCAGTTCCACCAGTAGGTCGGCGTATTTGCCCTGATCGAAACGGTCCTGATACTGCTTGAGCTTGTCGACCGGCAACCCACGCAACACAGTGATCTGCTCGGCGTTGCGCTCGGGCACCGCGTCGATCGTCATCCACAGCAAGGTGCGGTTGAGGCGCAGGGCGCGCAGGTCTGTGGCTTTCTGCTTGAGCCACCAGGCGCACAACGGACGGGCGCTTTCCTGCTGGGCGCGCAGGGCCTTGTGGGCTTCTTTCTCGTTGTCGATCGGCGCGCCGGGGGCCAGCAACTGAGTTGCCGCCTGCTTGACCTGGGCCACCGCAGCCCCCACCACGCCGGGCGCCGGCTGGTTGTCGGCGGCGCGCTGGATCATGGTTTTCAGACGGCGGGAAAGCGGCAGCAACAACGGTGCATCATCGCCCAGATGCTCGGTGCAGGCCGCGTCGAGACCGGACAGGTGTTCGGACAACTGCCGGAACATCGGCAGCTGTTCCTTGATCGCGATGTTCTCGGTGATCACCTGCTCAAGACGCGGCACCAGCCAGCCGATGGCGGCGGCCCGGGTGCGGGGTTTGAGCGGGTGAATCTCGGCCCAGTTGTTTTCCGACAGATGGTGCAGAAAACCGAGGCCGGCCAGCAGGCCGGGGAAGGATTCGCGCTGGTACAGCGACCAGGTCAGCCAGGCGCCGACACGCAAATCCTTGGATTGGGTACGCAGGAGGTTTTCGCTGTTTTCGCGAATTTTCAGCCAGTCGATCTGCCCGCTTTCGTGCATCGACGAGGCTTTGGCCAGCTCGCTTTCCAGGGCCTCGAATTCGCTCGAGAAACGAACGTCTTCACCCGCAAAATTCTCTTTGGAAACAGAGACTTTAGCGAGTTCGAGGTAATGGGCGGAAAGTTTGCTTGAGTAGGACATCCATGGCCTTTATTTGGATTACGGTCGTGCGCCTATTGGAGTTGCAGCAGCGCGGGACAGTATCGAAGAGCAGTCGGAAGACTCATCCAATTGAGTGTGTGCTCTTTCAAGTGGGCGCATCGTAATCACTATGATGGCCACTAGCAAGCATCTGATTAAACAACAAGACGAACTGTTCATTGGGCGCTGTAGGAGATCGCCCTATATGTGTCAGGGGTTTCCCTGATTTCCGCTTATATCAAACGAGCCGTTCAAACCACGGCGTAACCGGCGTCCCAGAGCGGCTGCCCGAAACCCGCCGAAGCCTCCTTGAACGCACGTTCCAAAACACGAACGAAAGCATGACAACACTGGAAAGAAAATAAAGTAGGAATCTTCCGAAAACGGACAGGCATCTTTAAACAAATCCCGGACGACAACAGGCAACAATAAAAGTGCCATCAATTTGATGGCAGCTCACACTTTGCATACTTCACAAGACTTCTTTTTCCGCACAATTGCAGGACTTCATGCAAGTCGCCGTCTTTTCGTCAATCGATCCACCCTGCGTAAGCACACACTTTTGATGTGGATTGTTCTGACAAATGTCGCGGACCTGTTCTTACATCAATATATTTCATGCTGCGAACGTGCCTTTATATTGCCAGCCTCAGTCATCAATTGACGGCTTACCACTGATACGGACATTGGCAAATGGATGAAAACAGACGGCCCATCAAGACCCGCTCGGCGGGCTGGGCGAAACGCTTCACGGATGAACTGGTCAAGCGGGACATCTCCCCCAACCAGATCTCCGTCATCAGCATGCTCTTCGCGCTGTTCGGCGCGGTGACGCTGTACATCGATAACGGCGTGGCCGGTTCGATCCTGTGCATCGCCGGCATTCAACTGCGGCTGCTTTGCAATCTGTTCGACGGGATGGTGGCGATCGAAGGCGGCAAGCAGTCGGCCATCGGCAGCCTGTACAACGAGTTTCCGGATCGGGTCGCGGACAGCCTGCTGATCGTCGGGCTGGGTTTTGCCATCGGCCAGTCCGATCTTGGCTGGTTTGCCGCACTGGCTGCCGCGCTCACGGCGTATGTCCGGGTGTTCGGTGGTTCACTCGGGCTCACCCAGAGCTTCATGGGGCCGATGGCCAAGCAGCACCGGATGGCGGTGATGACCGTGGCGTTGCTATTGAACGTGTTCGAAACCATCTACTACGCGACCCACTACGCTTTGCTGATCGCGCTGGTGATCATCGCCCTTGGCTCCGTCGCGACCTGCGTGACACGCACCCTGGCCATCGCCAGACAACTGAAGGGGAATGCCCATGTGGATCAGTAATGCGCTGATTTCGGTGCTGCGCTTCTTGATCGGCGTGACCGCCCGCTGGGAAAGCCCGCCGGATCTCACGCGCCAGCGCATCTACTACGCCAACCACACCAGCCATATGGACACCTTGGCAATCATCGCCGCACTGCCACCGGAAGCCCGATTGAACGTGAAACCGGTGGCGGCTGCCGACTACTGGGGCAAGAACCGTTTTCTGTCATATATCTCGCTGAAAGGACTGAATGCGGTGCTGATCGAGCGCAATCCGGCGCCGGGTACCAACGTGCTCGAGCCGATCTTCGATGTGGTGCGGGCCGGTCATTCGATCATCATTTTTCCTGAAGGGACGCGCTCCACTCAGCCACTGCCGGGGGAATTCAAATCCGGAATCTTCCGCCTGGCCGAGACTTTTCCCGACGTCGATCTGGTGCCGATCTACCTGGAAAACCTGCATCGCTCGATGCCCAAGGGCAAACATGTGCCGCTGCCGATCATCTGTACGATCCGCATCGGCGACCCGCTGCAAAGAATTACCGGCGAGGAAAAAAAGGCGTTTCTGGAACGGGCGCGTGACGCCATCGTGAGGTTGTCGAAATGAGTCTGGAAACCAAGTTCCTGTGGTTCTTCGCGGCAATCGCCGGGTTGCTCGCGGTGGCTTCGCTGATTGGCGGCGTACTGGCACGCCGGGCGAAGAGCGAAAGCTCGATCGCGACCATCGAAAACCTCAACCAGCGCGTGAATGCCTGGTGGGGGATGGTCATTATTTTCTTCGTCTCCTGGCTGCTGGGCCCCAATGCGACGGTGGTGCTGTTCGGCTTCATTTCGCTGTTTGCGCTGCGCGAGTTCATCACCCTGACACCGACCGCGCGCGGTGACCATAACGCGCTTTTTTCGGCGTTTTTCATTCTGATCCCGCTGCAATACCTGCTGATCGGCACCCATTGGTATTCGATGTTCACGCTGCTGGTGCCGGTGTACGCGTTCCTGCTGCTGCCGGCGATTGCCGTGCTGAGCCAGGACACCGAGGGCTTCCTCGAGCGCACGGCAAAGATTCAGTGGGGCGTGATGATCTGCATCTACTGCATCAGCCATGCGCCGGCGCTGCTGTTGCTGGATCTGCAGGGTTTCCAGGGTCAGAACGCCCTGCTGCTGTTCTACCTGGTGTTCGTGGTGCAGATGAGCGACGTGTTGCAGTACGTGTTCGGCAAGCTCTTCGGCAAACGCAAGGTTGCGCCGCTGGTGAGCCCGTCGAAAACCGTGGAAGGACTGGTCGGCGGCGGATTGTCCGCCACGCTGATCGGTGGCTGCATGTTCTGGATGACACCGTTCAGCTTCTGGCAGTCGTTGCTGATGTCGCTGGTCATCGTGGTCATGGGCTTCCTCGGCGGTCTGGTCATGTCGGCGATCAAACGCAGCCTGAGCGCCAAGGACTGGGGCACGATGATCAAGGGCCACGGCGGGATGCTCGACCGGATGGACTCGATCTGTTTCGCCGCGCCGATCTTCTTCCACCTGACCCGGTACTTCTTTTCGGCCTGATCCGGACGCAATCATCAGCCACAAAAAATGGGCATCCGACCGCAATCGGTATGCCCATTTTTCATGCAGCGCGCCCGGCTGACCGGGCGCTCGCCGCCATTACGGATTGACGCTGTCTTTCAACGATTTGCCTGGCTTGAACGCAACGGTGTTGCTGGCCTTGATCTTCACCGGTTCACCGGTTTGCGGGTTTTTGCCGGTGCGGGCGCCGCGGTGGCGTTGCAGGAAGGTGCCGAAGCCCACCAGCGTGACGCTGTCCTTGCGGTGCAGGGCGCCGGTGATTTCTTCGAGAACGGCGTTGAGAACGCGGTTGGCCTGTTCTTTGGTCAGATCTGCTTTTTCAGCGATTGCAGCGGCGAGTTCTGGTTTACGCATTAGTGAAGCCCCTTTGACGGTTTTTTGTTGTTATGTCCGTGCTGTTCTCGTTGGAACAGCGCCCAAGGCGCCGCAGGCTCTACTCTGCGGCAGACGGGAGTGAGGATGGCACGCGGTTAAGGGCGGCGCCAGTCTCCCCGCGACCTTTGTGGGGGCAAAAGCGGGGTGATTCCGACAGAACGACCGGTATTTACGCCAGCAAGGCCGGAAGCTGTTTGTTCAGTGCGAGTTTTTCCATCACCGCTGCACCGGTCAGCGCGTAACCGAGGAGCTGACCATCGGCGCTGTGGCACAGGGCCTTGATGTCGGCGCCCTGCCCTTCAACGGTCCAGACACCTTCTCTGCCCCGTGGCGGTGGCGAAACGACCAACGGGCACACCGGGGTTTTCACGGTAATGGGCATCGGGCCGTAGCTCACCGCCGTCGCATTGCCCGCCAGGGTTTGTGCCAACGCACGCGCACAGCTCATGAGGGGCATGACGTACAGAAGATTCAGCCCGTCGACCTCGGCGCAGTCGCCCAGGGCGTAAATGTTGGCGTGAGAAGTTTGCAGGTGACGGTCGACCACTACACCACGATTGGTCTGGATGCCGGCAGCCGCTGCCAGATCGATGCGCGGGCGCAGGCCGATGGCCGACACCACCACATCGCACGGAATCACCTGACCATCGGAGAGGTGTGCTTCCAGCCCATCAGCGACCTTTTGCAATCGGGTCAGCACCGGACCGAGGTGGAAGCGCGCGCCGAGGCTTTCCAGCCCGGCCTGCACCGCTGCGGCGGCGGACGGGTGCAACAGGGTCGGCATCACTTGTTCGCACGGTGCAACCAGTTGCACCTCATAGCCGCCCAGAATCAGGTCGTTGGCGAATTCGCAGCCGATCAGGCCGGCACCGAGCAGCAACACCCGACGCTTGTCTGCCGCTGCAGCACGAAAACGTGCGTAATCTTCGAGGTCGTTGATCGGGAACACCAGATCCCCGCCGTCGCCCTCGATCGGCACACGCACGGTTTCCGCGCCCCAGGCGAGGATCAGGTCGCGATAACTCACCGCTTCCTCACCGATCCACAGGCGCTTGTGGCCCGGATCGATGCCGCTGATGCGGGTGTGGGTGCGGATCTCGGCGTTCAGTTGCTCGGCCATGGCACCCGGCTCGGCCATGCTCAGGCCGTCGGCGTCCTTGTTCTTGCCGAAACCGGTGGACAGCATCGGCTTGGAGTAGGAACGTCCGTCATCGGCGGTAATCAGCAGCAGCGGGGTTTCGCCATCGAGTTTGCGAAACTCGCGGGCCAGGTTGTAACCCGCAAGCCCGGTGCCGACGATTACGACAGGTGCGTTCATGCCTTACTCCTTGTTGATGCTCAGTTGATTTCGATCATTTCGAAGTCCATCTTGCCAACGCCGCAGTCCGGGCACAGCCAGTCTTCCGGCACATCCTGCCAGGCGGTGCCCGGCGCAATGCCGTCATCCGGCCAACCTTCGGCTTCGTTGTAGATCAGGCCACAGACGATGCATTGCCACTTCTTCATTCAGGTACTTCCTCAGGATTCAGGCGTTGTCCGGCACGGACGGTCGATGGTGCTGCGCTGCCATCCGGCTCAGGGCGTTTTGTACTGATCGAACCGACCGGATGCAAGCCTGTTCGGCGCAATGGCGGCCCGGATCAATCAAACTCGCGGTTTGCCATGGTAAGCTCGCCGCCTCATTTGCTGCCAATACTGACTCATTGTGCAACACACAAACGCTCCGCTGTGGCGCCCGCAAAGCGAACTGACACCCCTCCCCGACACATCCACGCTCGACTGGCTGTTCGACGAAGGCTCCCTGACCCGCCGCCTGACGCGCCTGTCCGATGACGGCTTCAGTGTCACGCCGCTGTTCGAGGGCTGGCAGACCCTGCGCGACGACGAATGCGCAGCGCTGGAACTGGCCGAAGGCAGCGAAGGCTGGGTGCGCGAGGTGTATCTGCGCGGTCATGACGAGGCCTGGGTGTTCGCCCGCAGCGTGGCGTCGCGCAGTGCCTTGCAGGGCGACGGGTTGCACATGGATGAACTGGGCAGCCGCTCGCTGGGCGAACTGCTGTTCTGCGATCACGCCTTCCAGCGTCGCGCCATCGAAGTCTGCCATTACCCGGAGCACTGGCTGCCCGAAGGTTCCCGGGCTGCCGGTCTGTGGGGCCGCCGCTCACGTTTCGACCGTGGGGCATTGAGCGTACTGGTGGCGGAGATTTTCCTGCCTACGCTGTGGGAAGCCGTCCGCGCCCGTCCGGAGAACTGCTGATGTATCAAAGCCTGCTCAAATCCCTGAATCGCTTGAACCCGCGCGCCTGGGACTTCATCCAGTTGACCCGGATGGACAAGCCGATCGGCATTTACCTGCTGCTGTGGCCGACGCTCTGGGCCCTGTGGATTGCCGGCAAAGGTTCGCCATCACTGGCCAACATCGTGATTTTCGTCCTCGGCGTGGTATTGACCCGCGCCGGCGGCTGCGTGATCAACGACTGGGCCGACCGCAAGGTCGACGGCCACGTCAAACGCACTGCGCAGCGGCCTATTGCTGCCGGCAAGATCAGCTCGAAAGAGGCACTGGTGTTCTTCGCCCTGCTGATGGGCGTGAGTTTCCTGCTGGTGCTGTGCACCAACGCCGCGACGATCTGGCTGTCGCTGGGGGGGCTGGCGCTGGCGTTCACCTATCCGTTCATGAAGCGCTACACCTATTACCCGCAAGTGGTGCTGGGGGCGGCGTTTTCCTGGGGCATGCCGATGGCCTTCACCGCCGAGACCGGTGAGTTGCCGGCGACGGCCTGGCTGCTGTGGATCGCCAATCTGCTGTGGACGGTGGGCTACGACACCTATTACGCAATGACCGACCGCGACGATGACTTGAAGATCGGCGTGAAATCCACGGCGATCCTGTTCGGCGAGGCGGACCGGGTGATCATCCTGACCTTGCAGGCACTGTCACTGGGCTGCCTGTTGCTGGCCGGGTCGAAATTCGAGCTGGGGATGTGGTTCCACCTCGGCCTGCTGGTGGCGGCCGGGTGCTACGCCTGGGAGTTCTGGTACACCCGCGACCGGGACCGGATGCGTTGCTTCAAGGCGTTCCTGCACAACCACTGGGCCGGGCTGGCGATTTTCGTCGGGATCGTGCTGGATTACGCGTTGCGCTGAAGTGCATGACCTGTGGGAGCGGGCTTGCTCGCTCCCACAGGGAATTTGCGTTTATTTGTGCTCGCGAACCACGTGCCACGCTTCCATCTTGCCGTCGCCCATCATGTCACCAGGCTTGGCGTCCATCTTGAAGGTATACAGCGGCTTGCCGTCGTAGGCGTATTGCATCTTGCCGTCATCGCGCTTGATCACCGTCCACTTGCCTTCCGCCTTCGCACCTGCCGGCGCCATCATCGGTGGCCAGTTATCGGCGCACTTGTCATTGCACATCGACTTGCCGCCCGCGTCCTTGTCGAACGTATAAACGGTCATGCCTTTGTGATCGACCATCATGCCGTCTTTCATCATGGCCGGCTCGGCCGCCATCGCCAGTCCAGGCAAAGCCAGGGCGGCAGCCATCAGCAAAGCCTTAAAGGAAGCAGTCATTTGTGTCATGGAAACCTTCTCTTGTGGTTGTCAGGATTCGGACTTAGAGCTTAGTTCAGGATTCGCACAATCGCCGCCGGACTAAAATACTGTCACACGACTGCAATAATTCCGTTATCTAATGCGGCGCAAGACAGTTAAATGACAAGAGGATTAAGGCATGGTTGGCAGGAGCATTCTGATCGTCGACGACGAAGCGCCCATTCGCGAAATGATCGCCGTTGCGTTGGAAATGGCCGGCTATGACTGCCTTGAGGCAGAGAACTCGCAGCAGGCTCACGCCATCATCGTCGACCGCAAACCGGATCTGATCCTGCTCGACTGGATGCTGCCCGGCACCTCCGGCATCGAGCTGGCCCGCCGCCTCAAGCGTGACGAGCTGACCGGGGACATCCCGATCATCATGCTCACGGCCAAGGGTGAAGAAGACAACAAGATCCAGGGTCTGGAAGTCGGTGCCGACGACTACATCACCAAACCGTTTTCCCCGCGTGAACTGGTGGCACGCCTGAAGGCCGTGCTGCGTCGTGCCGGCCCGACCGATGGCGAAGCACCGATCGAAGTCGGCGGCCTGCTGCTCGACCCGATCAGCCACCGCGTGACCATCGACGGCAAACCTGCCGAGATGGGCCCGACCGAATACCGACTACTGCAATTCTTCATGACCCACCAGGAACGTGCCTACACCCGTGGCCAGTTGCTGGACCAGGTCTGGGGCGGCAACGTCTATGTTGAAGAGCGCACCGTCGACGTGCACATCCGGCGCCTGCGCAAGGCCCTCGGCGATGCCTACGAAAATCTGGTACAAACCGTGCGCGGCACCGGCTACCGGTTTTCCACCAAGGCCTGAGCCGACCGCCAGACCCGCTGACAAGGACCGTATTCCCCGTGAACCAAAACTGGCATGGCACCCTGATTCGCCACATGCTGTTGCTGGTCACCGCCTGCCTGGTGATCGGCCTGATCACCGGCTACTACGGCTGGAGCCTCGCAGCGGGCCTGGGCCTGTACCTGGCCTGGACGCTCAAGCAACTGCTGCGCCTGCACGAATGGCTGCGCCTGCACCAACCCGATGAAGCCCCCCCCGATGGCTACGGCCTGTGGGGCGAAGTATTCGACAGCATCTACCACCTGCAACGCCGCGACCAACGGGTGCGCGGGCGCCTGCAAGCAGTGATCGACCGCGTCCAGGAGTCCACCGCCGCACTGAAAGACGCGGTGATCATGCTCGACAGCGACGGCAACCTCGAGTGGTGGAACCGCGCCGCCGAAACCCTGCTCGGCCTGAAAACCCCGCAGGACAGCGGTCAGCCAGTGACCAACCTCGTACGCCATCCGCGCTTCAAGGAATACTTCGAGCAGGAAAGTTACGCCGAACCGCTGGAAATCCCTTCGCCGACCAACGACCGCGTGCGTATCCAGCTGTACCTCACGCGCTACGGCAATAACGAACACCTGATGCTGGTGCGCGATGTCACGCGCATCCATCAGCTGGAGCAGATGCGCAAGGACTTCATCGCCAACGTCTCCCACGAGCTGCGCACCCCGCTGACGGTGATCTGCGGCTACCTGGAAACCCTGCTCGACAACGTCGAGGAAGTGAACCCGCGCTGGAGCCGCGCGCTGCAGCAGATGCAGCAACAGGGCGGACGCATGCAGACCCTGCTCAACGACTTGCTGCTGCTGGCCAAACTGGAAGCCACCGATTATCCGTCGGACAACCAGCCGGTGCACATCGACACCCTGTTGCGGTCGATCAAAAGCGATGCGCAGCAACTGTCCGGATCGAAGAATCAGAAAATCACCCTGGAAGCCGACGCCAGCATCCTGCTCAAGGGCAGCGAGGCGGAACTGCGCAGCGCGTTTTCCAACCTGGTGTTCAATGCCGTCAAATACACCCCGGCCGAAGGCAATATCCGCATTCGCTGGTGGGGCGACGATCAGGGCGCGCACCTGAGCGTGCAGGATTCCGGGATCGGCATCGACAGCAAACACCTGCCGCGCCTGACCGAACGCTTCTACCGCGTCGACTCCAGCCGCAACTCCAACACCGGCGGCACCGGGCTGGGCCTGGCCATCGTCAAACACGTGCTGCTGCGCCACCGCGCGCGAATGGAGATCAGCAGCGTGCCCGGCCACGGCAGCACGTTCACCTGCCATTTCGCCCCGGCTCAGGTCGCCCAGGCACGGGCCGTCAGCGCCGCTGAGTAACGCCGGACTAGGCAATCGCCAGGTCAGCCGCTACATTGGCTGACTTGCGCCTGCCTTTCAGGTGCGGATTTTTCTTTCTTTCGAATCACACGGAACCCGCAAAACTCCATCATGGACCCTTCCCCTGGCTTGTCCCTCGCAACAATATTCGCCGATTTCGGCATGATTCTTTTCGCTCTGATCCTGGTTTTGCTCAACGGCTTCTTCGTTGCGGCGGAATTCGCCATGGTCAAACTGCGCTCGACCCGGGTCGAAGCCATCGCTGAGCAGCACGGCTGGCGCGGGCACATCCTGCGCACGGTGCACAGTCAGCTCGATGCTTACCTCTCGGCGTGCCAGCTCGGTATCACCCTCGCCTCCCTGGGACTTGGCTGGGTCGGTGAGCCGGCGTTCGCACACATTCTCGAACCGCTGCTGAGCGCGGTCGGCGTGCAGTCGGCCGAAGTCGTCAAAGGCATCTCGTTTTTCACCGCGTTCTTCATCATCTCCTACCTGCACATCGTGGTCGGCGAACTCGCGCCCAAATCCTGGGCGATCCGCAAACCCGAGCTGCTGTCGCTGTGGACGGCGGTGCCGCTGTATCTGTTCTACTGGGCCATGTACCCGGCGATCTACCTGCTCAACGCCAGCGCCAACACCATCCTGCGCATTGCAGGGCAAGGTGAGCCCGGCCCGCATCACGAGCACCATTACAGCCGTGAAGAACTGAAACTGATCCTGCACTCCAGCCGTGGCCAGGACCCGAGCGACCAGGGCATGCGCGTGCTGGCCTCGGCGGTGGAAATGGGTGAGCTGGAAGTGGTCGACTGGGCCAACTCCCGCGAAGACCTGATCACCCTCGAGTTCAACGCACCGCTGAAAGAAATCCTGGCGATGTTCCGTCGCCACAAGTTCAGCCGCTATCCGGTGTACGACAGCGAGCGCAAGGAATTCGTCGGCCTGTTGCACATCAAGGATCTGCTGCTGGAACTGGCGGCGCTGGATCACATTCCCGAGTCGTTCAACCTCGCCGAACTGACCCGCCCGCTGGAGCGCGTGTCGCGGCACATGCCGCTGTCGCAGCTGCTGGAGCAGTTCCGCAAGGGCGGCTCGCACTTCGCCTTGGTCGAAGAGGCCGATGGCAACATCATCGGCTACCTGACCATGGAAGACGTGCTGGAAGTGCTGGTCGGCGACATCCAGGACGAACACCGCAAGGCCGAGCGCGGCATCCTCGCCTACCAGCCGGGCAAGTTGCTCGTACGGGGCGATACACCCCTGTTCAAGGTCGAGCGCCTGCTGGGTATCGATCTGGACCACATTGAGGCCGAAACCCTCGCCGGGCTGATCTACGAAACCCTGAAACGGGTACCGGAAGAGGAAGAAGTGCTGGAAGTCGAAGGCCTGCGCATCATCATCAAGAAGATGAAAGGCCCGAAGATCATTCTGGCCAAGGTGCTGATGCTCGACTGATGGGGGATTACCGCTTGCCCAACGCAAAGTTGGGCAATGCGCCCAGCGGCTGGTTGAACTGATACGGAATCGATACCAGCCCCCCTCCTGTATTGCGCTGCACCACGAAATGCAGGTGCGGGCCGCTGCTGTTGCCGGTGTTGCCGGACAGCGCCAGCGGACTGCCCACCGCCACCCGTTGCCCTTCACGCACACTCACCGACCCTTGCTTGAGATGCAGGTACACACCCATCGTGCCGTCGTCGTGCAGCACCCGCACGAAGTTGCCGGAAGGATCGGTGCCGCGGCCGTTCTGCGAGTTCTCGGTCTTCACCACCACCCCGGCCCTCGCCGCAATGATCGGCGTGCCCACCGGCATGGCGATGTCCATCGCGTATTTGTTCTTCGGCCCATAGTGGCTGTAGTCGCCATTGGCGCCCTGACTCAGGCGGAAGGGCCCGCCACGCCAGGGAAACGGATAGCGATAGCTCTGTGCGGCGCCAGCGGGGTCGCCGAGGGAATACTGGAACTGCGGCGTATACACCAGCGGTTTGCCACCGGACACCGCCGTCAGCAACGCCAGCCGTGTATTGCTGCGCGCCGGCAGCACCCGGCGGATCGTTTCCGTCGGTGCGCCACGCACGTTGCTCATCCCGGTAAACGCCAGCGCAACCTCGACCGGTGCATACAGGTCGTTGCGCACGAACACGACGTCAGTGCCCTTCTGTTTCTTGATGTCGAGATACACCTGACGCTCCAGGCGCTCGACCATCCGGTCCTGAAACACGAACACCTGGGAGCCTTTACTCGGACGGTCGCTGTACGAAACCACTCCGTTGGCATCGGTGGATTTGTAGATCGTCATGGCCACCGTCGAGGTGGAGGCCATGAACAGACCACAGAAAAACAGCAGGCGCAGGGGCATGGGCAAAAGCTCTGTCGAGTAAGGCCTGGGAATGAGCCTAGCAGCTGAAGCAGACCAGGCTAGTCGACAGATGTTTCAAATTTGGCACAGCACAAAACAAAAGGTCGCAGCCCGGGCACTCCCCGCATTGGAATACGATCCGTTGCGGGGGATGCCACATGGCTGCGACCTTTTTGGCCGCGACGCTTACGCGCCCGGAACGAAGTGCTTCTGCGCCGTGCCGCGGGCGATCAGGCGGGAGATGTAGTCGAGCTTCTGCGCGTCCTGGTCGACGAAGCGGAAGGTCAGTTGCAGCCACTCGCTGTCGGGCTTCGGCTCGTGGGCGACCACGGCGTGCAGGTAGCCGTTGAGGCGGGCGATTTCGGCGTTGTCGCCCTGTTCCAGGTCCAGCACGGCGCTGTCGAGGACCTGTGGCAGGCTGTCAGTGCGTTTCACCACCAACAGCGCTTCCTTGATGCTCAAGGCCTTGATCACGCATTGCTGGGTACCGCCCGGCAGGCGCAGTTGGCCCTGACCGCGACCGCCGGCCGGAGCGCTGGAGGCTGCCGGGGCTTTCACCGGCGGGCTGTTGAGCAGGCCACGCTGTGGCGCGGCGGCAGGTGCCGGGGCTGCAGCGGCAGGTTTGGCAAACGGGTTGGCGGCCGGTGCAGCACCGACAACCGCAGCCTTGCCACCGGTCAGCGCGCTCAGGGAGTCGTTGCCGAACGCCGAGTTCATCTTGGTTGGCGCGCTGTTCATCAGGGCATCGAGCTTGCCGATCTTGTTCAGGGCCTGTTTGACCTTGGTCAGCAGTTGCTCGTTGGTGAACGGTTTGCTGACGTAGCCGGAAACACCGGCCTGAATCGCCTGCACGACGTTTTCCTTGTCGCCGCGACTGGTAACCATGATGAACGGCATGGTCTTGAGGTTGTCCTGCTCACGGCACCAGGTCAGCAGCTCGAGGCCGGACATTTCCGGCATTTCCCAGTCGCACAGCACCAGGTCGAAGGCTTCCTTGGCCAGCATGGCCTGGGCCTTCTTGCCGTTGATGGCGTCCTCGGTGCGGATCCCCGGGAAGTAATTACGCAGGCACTTTTTCACCAGGTCACGAATGAACGATGCATCGTCCACGACCAACACACTGATCTTGCTCATCCAACACCCCTATTAAAATCCCGGCAAGCATAACGCTGGCTGATGGCACATTGCCAAAACTCTTCAGTCACGCCGGGACTTTTCGTTCGCGGGTGCTGCTTTAATTCGCTGTTTCATTCGGATCTGCCATGTGAAAGCAGAAACAAAAACGCCCGGCCAAAGGGCCGGGCGCTTTTCTCAGGCAATCTTACTTATCGTCAGCATCGCCCGGAACATTAGCGGTTTCGCCGCTTGTCCCTTCAACTTCTTCTTTCATGCGCTTGAGGCCCATGTGGCGCACGTCGGTGCCGCGCACCAGGTAGATCACCAGCTCCGAGATGTTGCGTGCGTGGTCGCCGATCCGCTCCAGCGAACGCAGGACCCAGATGATGCTCAAGACCCGCGAGATAGAGCGCGGGTCTTCCATCATGAAGGTCGCCAGCTCGCGCAGGGCGGTCTTGTATTCACGGTCGATGATCTTGTCGTACTGTGCCACCGACAGCGCCAGATCGGCATCGAAGCGAGCAAAGGCGTCCAGCGCATCACGCACCATGTTGCGCACCTGGTCGCCGATGTGGCGCACCTCGACGTAACCGCGCGGCGCTTCGCCTTCTTCGCACAGCTGGATCGCACGGCGGGCGATCTTGGTCGCTTCGTCGCCGATACGCTCCAGGTCGATCACCGACTTGGAGATGCTGATGATCAGACGCAGGTCGGACGCCGCCGGCTGACGACGGGCCAGAATGCGCAGGCATTCTTCGTCGATGTTGCGTTCCATCTGGTTGATCTGGTCATCGATTTCGCGCACTTGCTGGGCCAGGCCCGAGTCGGCCTCGATCAGCGCGGTGACCGCGTCGTTGACCTGCTTTTCGACCAGTCCGCCCATGGCCAGCAGGTGGCTGCGCACTTCTTCCAGTTCGGCGTTGAACTGCGCGGAAATGTGATGGGTAAGGCCTTCTTTACTAATCATGTTGGCGTCCTTGGAGCGTCCGGTAAGGTGCGGCGGGCCGCAGCGTCAATTCAGTGAGCGACAACCAGTGTCTGCTAGCCGTAACGACCGGTGATGTAGTCTTCGGTCTGCTTCTTGGCCGGATTGGTGAACAGGGTATCGGTGTCGCCGAATTCCACCAGTTTGCCCATGTACATGAACGCCGTGTAGTCCGACACCCGCGCCGCCTGCTGCATGTTGTGGGTCACGATGACGATGGTGAACTTGGATTTGAGCTCATAGATCAGCTCTTCGACTTTCAGGGTCGAGATCGGGTCGAGGGCCGAGCACGGTTCGTCGAGCAGCAGCACTTCCGGTTCCACGGCGATGGTCCGGGCGATCACCAGACGCTGTTGCTGACCACCCGACAGGCCGAGGGCCGAGTCATGCAGACGGTCTTTCACTTCGTCCCACAGGGCCGCGCCTTTCAATGCCCACTCGACGGCTTCGTCGAGGATGCGCTTCTTGTTGATGCCCTGGATGCGCAGGCCGTAGACCACGTTTTCGTAGATGGTCTTGGGGAACGGGTTAGGCTTCTGGAACACCATGCCGACCCGGCGACGCAGCTCGGCCACGTCTTCGCCCTTGCGGTAGATGTTGTTGCCGTACAGGTTGATCGCGCCTTCGACGCGGCAGCCGTCCACCAGGTCGTTCATGCGGTTGAAGGTCCGCAGCAGCGTGGACTTGCCGCAGCCGGACGGGCCGATGAAGGCGGTCACGCGCTGTTTCGGGATGTTCATGCTGACGTCGTACAGCGCTTGTTTCTCGCCGTAGAACAGGCTCAGGCCCGGCACTTCGATGGCCACGGTTTCCTGCTCGAGGTTCAGGCTCTGCTTGTCGCGGCCCAAGGCAGACATGTTGATGCCATGGGTATGTGTTTCGTGCTGCATGGGAGATCCCCTGTGCTAACAAATTCGGTTCGGTTGGCTGCCGGGATACAGGCTGGCAGCCCTTCAATTCTTGTGACGGCGATCAGCTGTCCAGCGCCTTGTACTTCTCGCGCAGGTGGTTACGGATGTACACCGCCGACAGGTTCAGGGTGGCGATCACCAGTACCAGCAGCAGCGCCGTGGCGTAGACCAGCGGCCGCGCAGCCTCGACGTTCGGGCTCTGGAAGCCGACGTCGTAAATGTGGAAGCCCAGGTGCATGATCTTCTGATCCAGGTGCAGGTACGGGTAGTTGCCGTCCACCGGCAGCGACGGCGCCAGTTTCACCACACCCACCAGCATCAGCGGCGCCACTTCACCGGCGGCGCGAGCCACGGCGAGGATCATGCCGGTCATCATCGCCGGGCTGGCCATCGGCAGCACAATTTTCCACAGGGTTTCAGCCTTGGTCGCGCCGAGGGCCAACGAGCCTTCACGCACGGTGCGCGGGATACGCGCCAGACCTTCTTCGGTGGCCACGATCACCACGGGTACCGCCAGCAGCGCCAGGGTCAACGAAGCCCAGAGCAGACCCGGCGTACCGAAGGTCGGTGCCGGCAGCGCTTCCGGGAAGAACAGACGGTCGAGCGAACCACCCAGCACGTAGACGAAGAAGCCCAGACCGAACACGCCGTAAACAATCGCCGGAACACCCGCCAGGTTGTTCACCGCGATCCGGATAATCCGGGTCAGGGTGTTCTGCCTGGCGTATTCACGCAGGTACACCGCCGCCAGCACGCCGAACGGGGTCACGATCATCGCCATGATCAGAGTCATCATCACGGTGCCGAAGATCGCCGGGAAGATCCCGCCTTCGGTGTTCGCTTCACGCGGGTCGTCAGACAGGAATTCCCAGACCTTGCTGAAGTAGAAACCGATCTTGGTGAAGGTACCCATGGCGTTGGGCTGGTAAGCGTGAACCACTTTGCCCAGGCCGATTTCGATTTCCTTGCCGTTGGCATCCCGAGCGGTCAAAGCGTCGCGGTTGAACTGCGCGTGCAGATCGGCCAGACGCGCCTCGATGTCCTGATAGCGAGCATTCAGCTCGGCGCGCTCGGATTCCATGTCCGCTTGCGCGGTGGCGTCGAGCTTGCCTTCCAGTTCCAGTTTGCGGCCATGCAGGCGGATGCGCTCGAGACCGGCGTTGATCGCGCCGATGTCGGTCTTTTCCAGCGACTTGAGCTGCGCGGCGAGGCCGTTCACGCGGTTGATCCGCGCTTGCAGCTCAGGCCAGGCCGCTTCGCCTTCGGCGATCACCTTGCCGTCCTGCTTGACGTTGACCAGGTAGCCGTAGAAGTTGCCCCACTCACGACGCTCCAGCGCCATCAGCTCCGGCGGATTCGTCTGATTGGTCAGCCACTCGCCGACGATCCAGGTGAAGTCGTTGCCGTTCAGGTCCCGGTTGCCGACCTTGATCAGCTCGCGGGTCATGAATTCCGGGCCCTGGTCAGGCACCGGCAGGCCGGCGCTCTTCAGGCGTGCGCGGGGCACTTCTTCCTTCTGCACCACTTCGCCGATGACCAGGTGATTGCCCTGGCCCGGCACGTCGTAGCTGGCGTGGATCAGGTCCGCCGGCCAGAAGTGACCCAGACCGCGCACGGCAATCACCGCCAGCAGGCCAATGGTCATGATGACCGCGATGGACACCGCGCCACCGCTGATCCAGACGCCCGGGGCGCCGCTCTTGAACCATCCTTTCAGGGAGTTCTGTTTCACAGACTTCTACCTTTCTTAAAGCGACGAGTATTTCTTGCGCAGACGCTGACGAATCAGTTCTGCGAGGGTGTTCATGACGAAGGTGAACAACAGCAGCACCAGCGCCGAGAGGAACAGCACGCGGTAGTGGCTGCCGCCGACTTCCGACTCCGGCATTTCCACCGCGACGTTGGCGGCCAGGGTGCGCAGGCCTTCGAACAGGTTCATTTCCATGACCGGGGTGTTGCCGGTGGCCATCAGCACGATCATGGTCTCGCCGACTGCACGGCCCATGCCGATCATCAGTGCCGAGAAAATGCCCGGGCTGGCGGTCAGGATCACCACGCGAGTCATGGTCTGCCATGGCGTGGCACCGAGGGCCAGCGAGCCCAGGGTCAGGCCGCGTGGCACGCTGAACACGGCGTCTTCAGCGATCGAGTAGATGTTCGGGATCACCGCAAAGCCCATGGCCAGACCGACCACCAGAGCGTTGCGCTGGTCGTAGGTGATGCCCAGGTCGTGGGAGATCCACATGCGCATGTCACCGCCGAAGAACCAGTTCTCCATGAACGGGCTCATGTACAGCGACAGCCAGCCCACGAACAGGATCACCGGGATCAGCAGCGCACTTTCCCAGCCGTCCGGGACTTTCAGGCGGATCGACTCAGGCAGGCGACTGAAAGTGAAACCGGCGATCAGGATGCCGATCGGCAGCAGCATCAGCAGGCTGAAAATGCCTGGCAGATGCCCTTCCACATAAGGTGCGAGGAACAGACCGGCGAAGAAACCGAGGATCACCGTCGGCATCGCTTCCATCAGCTCGATCACCGGTTTGACCTTGCGGCGCATGCCCGGGGCCATGAAGTACGCGGTGTAGATCGCAGCGGCAACGGCCAGCGGTGCAGCCAGCAGCATCGCGTAGAACGCGGCTTTCAGGGTGCCGAAGGTCAGTGGCGACAGGCTCAGTTTCGGTTCGAAATCGGTGTTGGCCGCAGTCGATTGCCAGACGTATTTAGGCTCGTCATAGTTTTCGTACCAGACCTTGCTCCACAGCGCGCTCCATGAAACTTCCGGGTGCGGGTTGTCGAGCAGCAGCGGTTGCAGCTTGCCGCCGGCCTCGACGATCACACGATTGGCCCGTGGCGACAGACCGAACAGACCCTGGCCCTCGACCACCTGATCGACCAGCAAGGTGCGGTGCGCGGTGCTGTGGAACACGCCGAGCTTGCCGGAAGCATCCAGGGCAACGAAGCCTTTGCGGCGCTCTTCGGCGGTGATTTCAACGATCGGCGTCTTGCCCATCCGGAAGGTGCGGATCTGCTTCAGGCGCAGCTCGCCATCGGTGTCACGGGCCATGAACCACTGGGCCAGGCCCCCGGTGGAGTCGCCAACAATCAGCGAGATACCGCCTACCAGTTGAGTGGCGGCAGTGACTTGCGCATCGGCGTTTTCCAGCAGTTTGTAACGACCGTTGAGGCTCTTGTCGCGCAGGCTGAACACGTCGGCCTGAGCGCGACCGTTGACCACGTACAGCCATTGCTGACGCGGGTCGACGAAGATGTTTTTCACCGGCTCAGTCATCTGCGGCAGATCGATACGCTTCTGCTCGTTGGTGACTTCGCCGGTCATCATGTTTTCTTCGCTGGTCAGCGACAGCACGTTGAGTTGCGAACCGGTGGAACCGACCAGCATCAGGGTCGAGTCGGTGGCATTGAGGCTGACGTGCTCCAGCGCACCGCCGCTCTCGTTCAGCGCAATCGGCGCTTCGCCGTACGGGAACTCGATCGCCGGGGTGATGGTTTTCTTGCCGTCCGGGTAGCTGACTTTATAAGTGTGACGGAACACCAGCGCCTGACCGTTGGACAGGCCCACGGCCACCAGCGGATGGCCCGGCTGGTCTTCGCCGATGGAGGTCACACTGGCGCCTGCCGGCAAAGGCAGATCGACGCGCTTCAATTCAGCGCCACTGTCGATATCGAAGAACAGCGCCTGGCCCTTGTCGGAAACGCGCATGGCCACCTGATTCTGCTCTTCGAGCGAAATCATCAGCGGCTTGCCGGCGTCCTGCATCCAGGCCGGGGTGATGGCGTCTTTCGCGGTCAGTTCCGCACCCTTGAACAGGGGCGCGACGACGTAGGCGAGGAAAAAGAAGATCAGGGTGATGGCTGCCAGCACCGCCAGACCGCCGACGAGGACGTACCAGCGGGTGAAGCGATCCTTGAGCGCGCGAATGCGGCGCTTGCGTTGCAACTCAGGCGTATTGAAATCAATGCGCTTGGGAGGGTTCGTAGTCATTTTGGAATTGGCCAGATCATTCATGCGCACACCCTAGCGATCCTGTATGACAGAAAGATGACAATGCAGTGACGCACCAAATCCGCCGCCAGCAGGGCACTGGCAGTGGATAGAAGAATTCGGGGAGTGTGGGAGCCGGGCCGCTTGCGGGCCGGGCCCCACACGGGAGTCAGGCGGGGTTCACCCCTGACTCAGTTTGTTACTTTTTTGCGACTTCAGCGCCGCCTTCCTGCAGACCCAGGTCAGCCAGTGCTTTTGCAGCAACCTTGGCTGGCAGCGGGATGTAGCCGTCTTTCACGACCACTTCCTGGCCCTGTTTCGACAGAACCAGTTTCACGAACTCGGCTTCCAGCGGGGCCAGAGGCTTGTTCGGGGCTTTGTTGACGTACACGTACAGGAAACGCGACAGCGGGTATTTGCCGTTCAGGGCGTTTTCTTCGGTGTCTTCGATGAAGTCAGTGCTGCCTTTCTTCGACAGAGCAACGGTTTTCACGCTGGCGGTCTTGTAGCCGATGCCCGAGTAACCGATGCCGTTCAGCGAGGAGCTGATCGACTGCACGACCGAAGCCGAGCCTGGCTGTTCGTTGACGTTAGGCTTGTAGTCGCCTTTGCACAGGGCTTCTTCCTTGAAGTAGCCGTAGGTACCGGATACCGAGTTGCGACCGAACAGCTGAACCGGCTTGTTGGCCAGGTCGCCGGTCACGCCCAGGTCGCCCCAGGTTTTCACGTCGGCCTTGGCGCCGCACAGACGGGTGGACGAGAAAATCGCGTCAACCTGTTCCATGGTCAGGTGCTGGATCGGGTTGTCCTTGTGCACGAACACAGCCAGGGCGTCCACGGCAACCGGGATAGCGGTTGGCTTGTAGCCGTATTTCTGTTCGAAGGCCGCCAGCTCGGTGTCCTTCATCTTGCGGCTCATCGGGCCCAGGTTGGAGGTGCCTTCAGTCAGCGCAGGTGGCGCGGTGGCGGAGCCAGCGGCCTGAATCTGGATGTTTACGTTTGGGTATTCTTTTTTGTAGTTCTCAGCCCAGAGGGTCATGAGGTTGGCCAGGGTATCGGAACCGACGCTGGACAGGTTGCCCGACACACCAGTGGTCTTGGTGTAGCTCGGGATAGCAGGGTCAACAGCGGCAACCGCGTTGGCAGTCGCAACGCCAGCAGCGACAAAAGTCATTGCCGCCATCAAACGCTTCAGTTTCATGCCTTACTCCTAGCAAATAGGGTGTGTTAAGTCGGGGCCAAGTATCAGCAGGCCGTGTGAACACTCTATGGCTGAAATATGACAATTGGATGAAAGGCCAGCATCCCTGTCGGAAGGCTGGCCTTTCAGTTGTAACGGCAAGTGTGAAGGTGGCTTAGCGACCTTTGCTCCACAGCCACGCGCCGACCAGGATCCCCATCCCGCACAGCACCGCCACATAGTAGGCAGGCCCCATCGCGCTTTCTTTCAGCAGCAGGCTGACCACCATCGGGGTCAGGCCGCCGAAGATGGCGTAGGCGACGTTATAAGAGAAGGACAGACCGCTGAAGCGCACCACCGGCGGGAACGCTTTCACCATCACATAAGGCACCGCGCCAATGGTGCCGACCAGGAAACCGGTCAGCGCATACAGCGGGAACAGCCAGTTCGGATGGTCGGCGAGGCTGTGATAGAAGGTCCAGGAGCTGGCCAGCAAACCCAGGCAACCGAATACGAATACGCGACCGGCGCCGAAGCGGTCCGCCAGCGCGCCGGAAATGATGCAGCCCACGCTCAAAAATACGATGGCCAGGCTGTTGGATTGCAACGCCACCGTCGGCGAGAAGTGATAGACCGTCTGCAGCACGGTCGGGGTCATCAGGATCACCACGACGATGCCGGCCGACAGCAGCCAGGTCAGCAGCATCGAGACTGCGATGGCCCCGCGATGGTCACGCAGCACCGCGCGCAGCGGCACTTCCTCGGCCAGAGCCTTGCGCAGTTGCAGTTCGGCAAATACCGGGGTTTCGTGCAGCCAGCGGCGCAGGTAGACCGAGAACAGGCCGAACACGCCACCGAGCAGGAACGGAATCCGCCAGGCGTAATCCGAAACTTCCGTTGGCGTATAAATGCTGTTGATCGCAGTGGCGACCAGCGAGCCGAGCAGAATGCCCGCCGTCAGGCCGCTGGTCAGGGTGCCGCAGGCATAGCCGACATGCTTTCCGGGCACGTGTTCGGAAACGAAGACCCACGCCCCCGGCACTTCGCCGCCAATCGCCGCGCCCTGGATGACGCGCATCAACAGCAGCAGGATCGGCGCCCACAGGCCGATCTGCGCGTAAGTCGGCAGCAGGCCCATGATCAGGGTCGGCACGGCCATCATGAAAATGCTCAGGGTGAACATCTTCTTGCGCCCCAGCAGGTCGCCGAAGTGCGCCATGACGATACCGCCCAGCGGCCGCGCGAGGTAGCCGGCGGCAAAGATGCCGAAGGTCTGCATCAGGCGCAGCCACTCGGGCATGTCGGCGGGGAAGAACAATTTGCCGACCACGGTGGCAAAGAACACGAAAATGATGAAATCGTAGAACTCCAGCGCGCCCCCCAGGGCCGATAGCGACAGAGTCTTGTAGTCATTGCGGGTCAAGGGTCGTGCGGGTTGGTCTGGCTGCGCGAGACTCGAGGGCGCTGTGGTCATGGCAAGGTCTTCTCTTATAGTCGGATCTGCCGCCACAACAACGCTGGCTGTGGCTCGGGCAGGTTCGGCACCATAGCAAATTGTTCGAAAAAGCACATAGAGGCGCGTATTTGACGGTCGAAATGAGAACCGGATGGTCGTCGCGGAGTCTACCGACCGATATACTCGCAATCCTGCTCCGGCTTGTAGGGGGTTGCTGTGCGAAAACGTCGTTGGTCGCCCTGGCGCGTGGATCCAGCCGGTTTCGCAGAGTTTCCCCTTTAGTTGCCTTATGGAAAACGTGACGAACGTAGTATGTTCGGTGCTGAATCGTTTTTCCTGAAGACGGCTACCACCAGCAATACCCAACGAAGAGTCACGGGTCAGAGGCACCCCCGGCATGATAGAGCTCGAACAAGAAGATCCGATCCCGCAAGGCGACCTGGCCTTGCAAATCACCGCGCTTCCCCGCGAAACCAACGGCTTCGGCGATATTTTCGGCGGCTGGCTGGTGGCGCAGATGGACCTGGCCGGCACCGCAATGGCCAGCCGCGTCGCCGGTGGTCGTGTTGCAACGGTCGCCATCGATCGCATGGCGTTCCTGGTGCCGGTGGCTGTCGGCGCGCAATTGTCCTTTTATACCCAGACCCTGGAGATCGGCCGCAGCTCGATCCAGATGATGGTCGAGGTGTGGAGCGACGACCCGCTGTCCAGCGAGTGGCGTAAAGTGACCGAGGCGGTGTTCGTGTTCGTGGCCATCGATGGCAGCGGTCGCACCCGTTCGGTTCCGCCACGCGCACGTTAAACCTCGCGACCGTTTCACGGTCGATAGTCGTCCAAGTTGCTGATCGAGAGTTGTCCGATGAACACGCCCAACGTTGAAGCCGTGAAACTGGATGAACTGAACTGCTGGCGCATCCGCCACGGTCAGGCCGAAGTGCTGGTGGCCCAGCAAGGCGCGCACATCCTCAGTTATCAGATCGATGGCCAGCCGCCGATCATCTGGCTCAACGACAAGGCCGTGTTCAAGACCGGCAAGAGCATCCGCGCCGGTGTGCCGGTGTGCTGGCCGTGGTTCGGCAAGTTCGAACGCAACCCGCAGAGCGTGCAGGCGATGCGTGTCAGCGAAGAGCCGGCCGCCGCCCACGGGTTTGTCCGGGCAATGGATTGGGAATTAGGCGGCATCGAAGCCGAGGACCAGGGCGTCAAGGTTGAATTCAAGCTGCCGTATCCCGAAGGCGGGTTTGCGGGTTGGCCGCATCAGGTTGACCTGACTCTGACCCTGCATCTGAATGATCAGTTGAACATCAGCCTGACCAGCCACAACCGCGGTGTCAACACCGTCAGTATCAGCCAGGCGCTGCACAGCTATTTCGCGGTCAGCGATGTGCGCAACGTGCGCGTCGAAGGCGTGGACGGTCTGGACTACATCGAGACGCTGGATGACTGGAAGACGCACGCCCAGCAAGGCGACCTGCGCTTTGCCGGGGAAACCGACCGCATCTATCTCGACGTCCCGCCGCAACTGAGCATCGTCGACCCGGCCTGGGAGCGGCGCATCGTGCTGACCGCGACCGGCTCACGCACCGCCGTGATCTGGAACCCATGGATCGACCGCGCCGCCGCGTTCAGCGACATGGACAACGACGGCTGGCAGCGCATGCTGTGCATCGAGACGGCGAATGTGATGGACGACGTTGTGACACTGGCACCGAGTGCCAGTCATACGATGGGTGTCAGCGTCGGCAGTCAGCCGCTCTGAAAACAAAAATCGCAGCCCTGGGGCTGCGATTTTTTTTGCGGGTCTGAATTACAGATCCGACTCCTGCACTACCCGCACCTTGTCCGCATCCAGTGCGTAGGCCGCATCGGCCAGGTCATTGCTGACCTTTTCGATCTTCAGTGTGCCGGTCACCCACAGCGGTGTGTAGATGTCGTCCAGCTTCAAGCCTTTTGGATAACGCACCAGCACCAGTTGGTTCGGCGGTGGCGGCGGCACGTGGATGCACGCGCCGGGGTATGGCACGAGGAAAAACAGCGTACTGCGGCCCTTTGCGTCGGATTCCAGCGGTACCGGATAACCACCGATGCGGATGTGTTTGTCGTTCATCGACGCCACGGTCTTGGTCGAATACATCACCGCCGGCAAACCCTTGGCCTGCTTCATCCCGCCTTTCTGGGTGAAGGTGCCGGTGGCTTCCGGGGAGTTGTGGTCGATTTCAGGCATGGCCTCGAGGGCTTTCTGGTCCGACTTGGGCATCAGTTCCAGCCAGTCGGTTTCCGGCAGTTCGCCGGCGTGGGCCAGACCGCTGCCCAGCAAAAGGAGAGTCAACAGAAGACGGCGCATGAAGGTGCTCGGTAAAGGATGCTCGAATAAGGAGGGCAAAGTGAATCGTCGAGCATTCTAGCCCTCCCTACCGGATTGGCAGAGAGGACTTTGTCGCTTTGGATCAGTTCTTTTTGATCAGACCGTAGATCACCAGCAGCACGATCGCGCCAACCAGCGCGCCAATGAAGCCTGCGCCCTGACCTGCCTGATAGATGCCCAGGGCCTGACCGCCGTAAGTGGCTGCCAGCGAACCGCCGATACCGAGCAGGATGGTCATGATCCAGCCCATGCTGTCATCGCCCGGTTTCAGGAACCGCGCCAGCAGGCCGACGATGAGGCCGATAAAGATGGTTCCGATAATTCCCATGGCATTTCCCTCTGAATGGTAGATATGCGATGAAGCCTAGTCAGACTTTCGCATCCTGCCATCAGAGAACGGCGGCCCCGCAATGGTTCCGCCGCTGCCAGATGAAACTCTCGTTACTCGGCGATCAGCGCTTCGACCTTGAGGATCTGCTGCTCGAGGGTCGCCTTGTCCTTGCAGCGCAGATTGGCGTGTCCGACCTTGCGCCCGGCCTTGAAGGCCTTGCCGTAGTGATGCAGATGGCAATCGTCGATGGCGATGACCTTTTCGACCGGCGGAACCACACCGATGAAGTTGAGCATCGCGCTCTCACCGACCTTGGCGGTCGAACCCAGCGGCAGACCGGCGACGGCCCGCAGGTGGTTTTCGAACTGGCTGCACTCGGCGCCTTCGGTGGTCCAGTGCCCGGAGTTATGCACACGCGGGGCGATTTCGTTGGCCTTGAGGCCACCGTCGACTTCAAAGAACTCGAATGCCATCACGCCAACGTAATCCAGCTGCTTGAGGACGCGGCCGGAATAGTCTTCGGCCAGGGCCTGCAACGGATGATCGGAGCTGGCGACCGACAGCTTGAGAATGCCGCTGTCGTGGGTGTTGTGCACCAGTGGATAGAACCTGGTCTCACCATCGCGGGCACGCACGGCGATCAACGATACTTCGCCGGTGAACGGCACGAAGCCTTCCAGCAGGCAAGGCACGCTGCCCAGTTCGGCGAAGGTACCGACAACGTCTTCCGGCTTGCGCAGGACTTTCTGGCCCTTGCCGTCGTAACCCAGGGTGCGGGTTTTCAGCACGGCCGGCAGACCGATCGAAGCGACCGCGGCGTCCAGATCGGCTTGCGACTGGATGTCGGCGAACGCCGGGGTTGGAATCCCCAGGTCCTTGAACATGCTTTTCTCGAACCAGCGGTCGCGAGCGATGCGCAGGGCTTCGGCGCTCGGGTAGACCGGCACGAACTGCGACAGGAAGGCCACGGTCTCGGCCGGGACGCTTTCGAACTCGAAGGTCACCAGATCGACTTCATCGGCCAGCTGGCGCAGATGATCCTGATCGCCGTAATCGGCCCGCAGGTGTTCGCCCAGCGCGGCGGCGCAAGCGTCCGGCGCAGGGTCGAGGAAAGCGAAGTTCATGCCCAGCGGGGTGCCCGCCAGGGCCAACATGCGACCCAACTGGCCGCCACCGATTACACCGATCTTCATCTCAACAACCTCAGGCAATACGTGGGTCTGGATTGTCCAGGACGCTGTCCGTCTGCTCGGCACGGAAGGTCTTCAGTACCGCGTGGAATTGTGGATGCTTGGCGCCCAGGATGCTCGCTGACAGCAGGGCTGCGTTGATCGCACCGGCCTTGCCGATGGCCAGGGTGGCCACCGGGATGCCGGCCGGCATCTGCACGATCGACAGCAGCGAATCGACGCCCGAGAGCATCGCCGACTGGACCGGAACGCCCAGCACCGGCAGGTGGGTCTTGGCCGCACACATGCCTGGCAAGTGGGCTGCGCCACCGGCACCGGCGATGATCACCTCGATGCCGCGGCCTTCAGCCTCTTCGGCGTACTGGAACAGCAGATCCGGGGTGCGGTGGGCAGAGACCACCTTGACCTCGTAAGGGATGCCGAGCTTTTCCAGCATATCGGCGGTGTGGCTAAGGGTGGACCAATCGGACTTGGAGCCCATGATCACGCCAACCAGTGCACTCATCGTCGCGCCTCTTCTCTCTGGAGCGCCCGCAGGCGCGTCATAAAACAACAAGCCACGCAGGTTGCGTGGCTTGATTGTACGAAAAATGGCCGGACGTACCGGCCGAAGGCCGCGCAGTATACCGCAAAGAAAGCAATAAACAGCCCCCGTCGCGACCATCTGTCATCTGAACCTAACCACACATTTTGCTGACTCTAGGTTCAAGAATATTGCTTCGTTTTTTCCCACGGGAAACATGATCAACAGGTCGAATGGAGAGCGTACTCAAATTTCCGCATGAGTTCATGTAATAAAAATCAAAACATTCCCAAGAGCCACAACAAAATTTAAATGATATACAACCCAGCATGAAATAAAAAAACAGAGACCCCACCCAAAAACAAAAACTTATATTGCACAGCAACAAATCCATATTAATAGCACTTCCAAAATCGCAACGGCAGGACAGTCGGCACCATCACGCCTGCCCGTCACTACCAAGTAAATTGCAATCATCCAAAGGAACGGAACATGGCCAAACAGCCTTTAACACTGAACGTCTTCATCCATGAGGACTTATCGGACGACAGCAGACGAGACTTGTACAACACCCATTTTTCCTGGTTTACCGACGAAATCCAGGAACTGTCCGGCCGCAAGCTATCAGTCAATATGTTCACCCCGTCAGAAGCAGAGACCTTGAGTGGTTTTGATTATAAAAAAATATCCGCCGCCAGTTCTTTGGACGCTTGGGCAGAAAAATTAAAAAGCCATTTCGGCTCCGTGCTCCTGCAAGACTCGCACACAAGATTCAACAAATATCTATTGCTGACTCGCGACAATATAAACCCGAGCACAATGGGAATTGCACAAAACAAGGGTTACGCGGGCATATCCTCGATAAGAAGCGACATGGTTCCTGCTCACGAAGCGGGCCACATGTTCGGCGCGACTCATGAAGACAGCGAAATCCTGTACAACGGCTGGTGGAGCGAAACAATCATGAGTGATGATACTTTCTCACCACTTCGAAGCAATGCCAACCGCTTCAGTGATAAAAACAGAGAGAACATTCGCAATTACCTGGACAAACCGATTGCACAGCGGGCCGTGCCGCGCCCCCAAGACGATTGGGACGACGATTGAACTGATGCAAACCTGCCGCATCCCACGAGCTCTCGTATTTTAATAAAGCTCACCCGGCTTGGCAGAGGCGAAAAACAACATTCGCCTCTGCTTTCATTCAGTTATTGCCACTCGCTGCACCGCCTTCCAGCTTGCGCCACAACAACCGCACGTTGGCCTTGCGCACCAGTGCGCAGCGGTACAGGCGGATCTCCAGCGGCACATGCCATTGCGGGCCGCCGCAGACAACCAGTTCGCCGCGGGCCAGTTCGGCACGCACGCTCAGTTGCGGCACCCAGGCAATGCCCAGGCCTTCCAGGGCCATGCTTTTAAGGCTGTCGGCCATGGCGGTTTCGTAGATCGTGGTGAAGCGCAACTGACGCTGGCGCAGCAAGCCGTTCACCGAACGTCCGAGAAACGCCCCGGCGCTGTACGCCAGCAGCGGCACGCTGGCCTCGCCTTCAAGGTCGAACAGTGGCTTGCCATTGGCATCCGCTGCGCACACCGGGAGCATTTCGGTCTGCCCCAGATGCAGTGACGGGAAAATTTCCGGGTCCATCTGCATCGCGGCGTCCGGGTCGTAGAATGCCAGCATCAGATCACAGCCACCTTCACGCAACGCGTGCACCGCGTCGCCAACGTTAGTCGCGACCAGCCGCGTGGCGATGTTCAGGCCTTCGTTACGCAGTTGCGCGATCCAGCGCGGGAAGAAACCGAGCGCCAGCGAGTGCGCCGCCGCCACCTGGATCACTTCACCCTGCCCGCCTTCCAGGTGATGCAAATGGCGCAACACTTCACCGAGCTGTTCGACCACGGTGCGCGCCGTCACCAGAAACAGTTGCCCCGCCGCCGTCAGCTCGACCGGTGTGCGCGAGCGGTTGACCAGCGTCAGCCCGAGCGCCGCTTCCAGGCTGCGGATCCGCCGACTGAAAGCCGGCTGGGTCACGAAGCGCCGTTCGGCCGCCTGCGAGAAGCTGCGGGTGGCGGCCAGGGCACTGAAGTCCTCGAGCCATTTGCTTTCCAGATTCATCACGTCCTCCCGGACACGCACCAAAACAGGTCACACGTCTGCCACGCACACGGCGTCACACGGGCATTATGCCGAATGTGCATAGGGCAGTGTTTAACAGCATTGGCCCAAAAATTCCCACAAGCCTAGCATTCGCAGCGTTCCGGCACAGACCGGGTCCATATCGAGATGATTTCTATCATGTCCTCCGCTGCATCATTCCGCACAGAAAACGACCTGCTTGGCACCCTCGAAGTCCCTGCTCAAGCGTATTACGGCATCCAGACCCTGCGAGCGGTGAACAACTTCCGTCTCTCGGGCGTTCCGATTTCGCACTACCCGAAGCTGGTTGTCGGTCTGGCGATGGTCAAACAGGCCGCCGCTGACGCCAACCGCGAGCTGGGTCACCTGAGCGAAGCCAAGCACGCTGCCATCAGCGAAGCCTGTGCCCGTCTGATCCGCGGTGATTTCCACGAAGAGTTCGTGGTCGACATGATTCAAGGTGGCGCCGGTACCTCCACCAACATGAACGCCAACGAAGTGATCGCCAACATCGCGCTGGAAGCGATGGGTCACCAGAAAGGCGAATACCAGTACCTGCACCCGAACGACGACGTGAACATGGCGCAGTCGACCAACGACGCCTACCCGACCGCGATCCGTCTGGGTCTGCTGCTGGGCCACGACGCGCTCCTGGCCAGCCTCGACAGCCTGATTCAGGCATTCGCGGCCAAGGGTGAAGAATTCAACCACGTCCTGAAGATGGGTCGTACCCAGCTGCAAGACGCCGTGCCGATGACCTTGGGTCAAGAGTTCCGCGCTTTCGCCACCACCATGGGCGAAGACCTGGCCCGTCTGAAGACGCTGGCCCCGGAACTGCTGACTGAAGTGAACCTGGGCGGCACCGCGATCGGTACCGGCATCAACGCCGACCCGCGCTATCAGGCCCTGGCCGTACAGCGTCTGGCACTGATCAGCGGTCAACCGCTGGTTCCAGCCGCCGACCTGATCGAAGCCACCTCCGACATGGGCGCCTTCGTGCTGTTCTCCGGCATGCTCAAGCGCACCGCGGTCAAGCTGTCGAAGATCTGCAATGACCTGCGCCTGCTGTCCAGCGGCCCGCGTACCGGCATCAATGAGATCAACCTGCCAGCGCGTCAGCCAGGCAGCTCGATCATGCCTGGCAAGGTCAACCCGGTTATCCCGGAAGCCGTGAACCAGGTGGCCTTCCAGGTCATCGGTAACGATCTGGCGCTGACCATGGCAGCCGAAGGCGGCCAGCTGCAACTGAACGTGATGGAGCCGCTGATCGCCTTCAAGATCCTCGACTCGATCCGCCTGCTGCAACGCGCCATGGACATGCTGCGCGAGCACTGCATCGTCGGCATCACTGCCAACGAAGCGCGCTGCCGCGAACTGGTCGAACACTCGATCGGTCTGGTCACCGCACTGAACCCGTACATCGGCTACAAAAACGCCACCCGCATCGCCCGTATCGCCCTTGAAAGCGGCCGCGGCGTGCTGGAACTGGTGCGCGAAGAAGGTCTGCTCGACGAAGCCATGCTCGCCGACATCCTGCGCCCGGAAAACATGATTGCTCCGCGTCTGGTTCCGCTCAAAGCCTGAGCCGACGCGTGACGTGTAGCACCGCTCACCAGGTCGAGGGACTAGACACCTCTCACCTTTTGAGGGCTTGGGGAGCATTCCCCGAGCCCTTTTTTTTAACTGTTTGAACCTGAGAACCGTATGTATGGAAGCTGACCGCAAATCAGCTTTCACACAAACCCGACGCCGGTAACGTCGGGTGTTTCAAAGCTTCGTTTCGTCGCTTGCACCACAACCGTGCAGACGGGCGCCGCACTGATCGGTATAGTGCCGCCCCTCTTCGCGTGAGCGGTCGTCGGTAACGAGGCCATAACCCATGCGAAACCCGAACTAATAACAAACCCGCGATATGGATCCGGGACGAACCCTCGCCTCGCCCGTTGTGCCGCACGCACACCGGTGTAACGCGATGTTTCTGACCATCCAGCATTTGCTTAAACAATAAACAGCGAGGAAAAATCCATGCTCGAAGTCATCAACGACTTCCTCTCAGGGAAAGTACTGATCGTGCTCATTGTCGGGCTCGGTAGCTACTTCACGATTCGCTCGCGTTTCGTTCAATTGCGCCACTTCTTCCACATGTTCGCGGTGTTCCGCGACAGCCTCAAAGGCAGCGCCGGGCAACTCAGCTCGTTCCAGGCCCTGATGCTCAGCCTCGCCGGCCGCGTCGGTGCTGGCAACATCGCCGGTGTCGGCATCGCCGTGACCCTCGGTGGTCCGGGTGCGGTGTTCTGGATGTGGGTGACCGCTCTGGTCGGCATGTCCAGCAGCTTCTTCGAATGTACGCTGGCTCAGGTCTACAAGCGCGCCGATGGCGATGGCCTGTACCGTGGCGGTCCGGCTTACTACATCCAGCACGGCCTGAAACTCAAAGGTATGGCGGTGGTGTTCTCGATCCTGCTGCTGGTCACCTACGGCTTCGCCTTCATCGGCCTGCAGTCCTACACCGTGACCCACTCGCTGCAGAACGCCTTTGCCTTTGATCCGCAACACACCGGTATCGTCCTGGCTGTGCTGCTGGCCATCACCTTCATCGGCGGCATCAAGCGCATCGCTTCGGTGTCCGACCTGCTGGTACCGATCAAGACCCTGGCCTACATCGGCGTGACCCTGTACGTGATCGGCACCCAGATCGAACACGTGCCCGCCATGCTGGAAACCATCTTCAAGAGCGCCTTCGGTCTCGACCCGGCCTTCGGCGGCCTGCTCGGCAGCGCCATCGTCATGGGCGTGAAGCGTGGCGTGTTCGCCAACGAAGCGGGCCTGGGCAGTGCGCCGAACGTCGCCGCCGTGGCGGCCGTGAAGCACCCGGGCGCTCAGGGCGTGGTTCAGGCGTTCAGCGTGTTCCTCGACACCTTCGTGATCTGCACCTGCACCGCACTGCTGATCCTGCTGTCGGGCTTCTACACCCCGGGCTTCGAAGGTGACGGCATCGTCCTGACCCAGAACTCGCTGGCCGCCGTGGTCGGTGACTGGGGCCGCATGTTCGTCAGCGTCGCGCTGTCGCTGTTCGTCTTCACTTGCATCCTCTACAACTACTACCTGGGCGAAAACAGCCTGCAATTCCTCACCCGCAACCGCGCTGCGCTGATGACGTTCCGCGGTCTGGTGCTGGCACTGGTGGTCTGGGGTTCGATGCAGGATCTGTCGACCGTGTTCGCCTTCGCCGACATCACCATGACCTGCCTGGCCTTCGTCAACCTGATGGCCCTGGCCCTGCTGTTCAAGGTCGGCATGCGTGTGATGCGCGACTACGACGCGCAGCGCCGTGCCGGCGTCGACCAGCCGGTGTTCGACTCCAGCAAGTTCAGCGACCTGGATCTGGACCTGAAGGCCTGGCCTGCCAATCCGTCGGCCGACACCCAGGCCAACGCTCAGCCGCAAGGCATCCCTGCAGCGCAACGCTGACGGGAGAATGACGGGCGCATCCCCTGCGCCCGTCAGTTAAAGTGCAATGCATTACCTGTGGGAGCGGGCTTGCTCGCGAAGACGGTGAATCAGTCGAAACATCTTTAGCTGACACACCGCATTCGCGAGCAAGCCCGCTCCCACCTGTCATCTCTTGTGGAGACCTTCAGATGATTGCCAATTCCTACCCTGCCGCCCAGCACGTGATGGTGCTGTACACCGGTGGCACCATCGGCATGCAGGCCAGCGCCAATGGCCTGGCTCCGGCGTCCGGTTTCGAAGCGCGGATGCGCGATTACCTGCACAGCCAGCCTGAGCTGGTGGTACCGCAGTGGCGCTTTCGCGAGATGTCGCCGCTGATCGACAGCGCCAACATGACCCCGGCCTACTGGCAGCAACTGCGTGAAGCGGTGGTCGACGCCGTCGATGTGCAAGGCTGCGACAGCGTGCTGATCCTGCACGGCACCGACACCCTGGCCTACAGCGCCGCCGCCATGAGCTTCCAGTTGCTCGGCCTGCATGCCCGCGTGTGCTTCACCGGCTCGATGCTGCCGGCCGGCGTCACCGACAGCGACGCGTGGGAAAACCTCAGCGGCGCATTGGTCGCCCTCGGCCACGGCCTGGCGCCGGGCGTGCATCTGTATTTCCACGGCGAACTGCTGGCCCCGACCCGCTGCGCGAAAGTGCGCAGCTTCGGCCGCCATCCGTTCAAACGTCTGGAACGTCAGGGCGGTGGCGTGAAAGCTACCTCGCTGCCAGCCGCGCTGAACTACAACCAACCCAAGCAACTGGCCAAGGTGGCGGTGTTACCGCTGTTCCCGGGCATTGGCGCCGAGATCATCGACGGCCTGCTCGACAGCGGCATTCAGGGTCTGGTGCTGGAGTGCTATGGCAGCGGTACCGGGCCAAGCGACAACCCGCAATTTCTCGCCAGCCTCGGTCGGGCGCGGGACAACGGTGTCGTGGTGGTTGCGGTCACGCAGTGCCATGAAGGCGGTGTGGAGCTGGATGTGTACGAGGCTGGCAGCCGCTTGCGTGGTGTTGGCGTGTTGTCCGGTGGCGGCATGACTCGCGAAGCAGCGTTCGGCAAGTTAAATGGTTTGCTGGGTGCAGGCCTTGATACAGCTGAAGTACGGCGTCTGGTCGAACTCGACCTGTGCGGCGAGCTGATTTAAACCTTCAATTAATTCCCCCCGTCGTACCGCGACGGGAGGAATAAAATACATCGGGAACAGATCCAGTAGATTTGCACCCATATCGACACACCATTTTGATCGTTAGTGCACAACATTCCTTATGAGAAAAACCTCTCCCACCCACAACTTAGCAGCTCAATAAAACTCTATCTACGCCCTACATGGGCAACGCCGTAGCTGAGCCGAACCGACTGCTGCGTTGCAGTAGCATCAAAGTAAATACTGTAATTCGAACTTGTTTCATCTTCACGTATGATCAAACTGCCTTTGTCCGCTGTCCAACCGGCACCATTGCATCGATAGTAAAGAAAAAATTTAGAGGCATCGACAACCTGCCCTAGATACTTTCGGCTGACACCGATCATGATAACGTGCGCTTTCTTGGCGTCTTCAAACTCGACAAATATGTTTTCTCCGTCAGCGCCTGCTCGCGCCGGCATGACCACATTACCACCATCAACCAGAACAGAAAGGCTTCCAGCTACAATACCGGCCTTTAGACTTTTGAAATCATCAAGTGTAATTTTTGATTCCTTTGAATTACCCATTATGCAATCCCTCATAAGAGTGAGCTGATATACAGAGCCTATGAAAACAACATATCCAAAGCGTGGAATATGTCAGATATAAATAGACACAAGACACCAGATACCTGCTGGCGCCAACCCATTGCGCGAAATTGCGCAGTTTTCGCCGTCATCCGTTCAAACGCCTGGAGCATCAGGGCGGCGTCGTGAAAGCCACTTTCCTGCCGGCCGCGTTTAACTACAACCATCAAAGCAATTGGCCAAGGTTGCTGTGCTGCCGCGGTTCCCGGGAATCCGCGCCGAGATCAATGATGCTCAGCAATACCCCTCTTTACTGCATGAAGGGGTATCGACTATTTCACAGGTTTAACCACAAGGAGTTTCGCCTTTAATTTTGCTGTTTCCAGATTCGGGGGATCACCGCGCCAAAGAGTCGCATCAACGTCGCACTGAAGCCTTCCTGTGCTGGCGTCAAAGGACACACCAGAAAGCTTTGCTGTGTCCGCATCCCAACGACCGGGATCATTACCAAAGAGAAAATTAAAAAAATCGCCATAACCCATACGAAAATCATACATAACCGAGGATAAAGCTGATTGATCGATTTCCAGATTAATACCGGAATCCTTGCTCCTGAACAGAAGCAGTAACCTCTTTCCGTTTTTATCTGCATGTTCCACCCATGAGTCGGCCGAACATTCAAAATGCTGGCCATCCAGCGTCCCTACTATGCTCCCCTCATCTACAGGATTCTTTCCGCCACCGTACTTATCCAATATGCTTTCAATATAAATACGATGATCTTCGACTTCTTTATTTTTCGAATTCATTTTTTCGTCCTCCTTATTAATAACCCCATACACATTCCGACCACAAACTGAGCGTAGACCCAGACAAATACAAATCAAATAAAAAACTCAAATAAATAGACATCAATAACTAAACGACAAACGGCGCCCATATAATTAAAAACCTGTTACTTCTGACAGTCGCCAAAACAACTATTTCGCATTAAGTTAAACAGGCGGGAGCCACGCCCCTATATGTGACAAAACAAAAGTGGCCATTTCTGTAAACATTAATTACCGTAAACAATCGATATGCAACTTGTGGTATGTAATTTGCTTTCCAGGAAATGTATTTCGCTCGGGACGCCTCTATGCTCCACTCCCACCTCACCACCCTCAACGCTGTCTCCCTGGTGCTCAACACCTTCCGGGATCAAGGCCTGTCCAGCGAAGCGCTGTTGGCTGGCAGCGGCATCAGCGCGGCGGATCTGAACCGGGCCGACACCCGCATCACCACCAATCAGGAGATGCAGGTCTGCGCCAACGCGGTCGCGCTCAAGCACGATATCGGTCTGGAACTGGGCCGGCGCATGCACGTTTCCTGCTACGGCATCCTCGGTTACGCGCTGCTGACCTGTGCCACCTTCGGTGACGCTTTGCGCCTGGCGATCCGTTATCCGGCGCTGCTGGGAACACTTTTCGAGCTGAGCCTGGAGGACGACGGCGAGCGTGCCTGGTTCGTCGCCGCCGATTACCGCGAGAGTCCGGCGATGGCCGTATTCAACGCCGAGTTCTGTCTGGTGTCGCTGAAAGTCATCTGCGACGACCTGCTCGGCCATCCACTGCCATTGCTGGCCGCGCGCTTCGAACACGCTGCGCCGGATTACCGCGACAGCTACGCCGAACACTTCAAGGCGCCCCTGCATTTCGGTGCCAAGGACAACGCCTTCGCCTTCGACCGGCGCTGGCTCGATCAGCCGCTGCCGCTGGCCGACATCATCACCCACCAGGCGATGGCCGAACGCTGCCGCAAGCAGAACACCGAGTTCACCGGCCGCCAGGCGTGGCTGGGGCGGATCCGCCAGTTGCTCAGCGCGCAACTCAATGCTGCACCGGGACTGGAAGGTCTGGCGCAGCAGATGAACTGCTCGCCGCGCACCTTGCGCCGGCATCTGAAAGACATGGGTTGCAGCTATCAGGAGCTGCTCGACGAACTGCGTTTCGAGCGGGCCAAGCAAATGCTTTGTGAGGACCAGTTGCCGATCTATCGCATCGCCGAAACCCTGGGTTTCAGCGAGACCGCCAGCTTCCGCCATGCGTTCGTGCGCTGGAGCGGCGTGGCGCCGAGTCAGTTCCGCCCACACGGTTAAACCGTCGAGGGGCGATATCAGGTCAGTATTTTTGGCCACATCGATCCCCTTTTGGCCTCTCTGGCCGTTCTCCGATTCGCCCCGCGCCGCAACACTGGAGCCAACCGAATCAGCCCCTGCGGAGAACAACAAATGCTGACGATCTACTCTGACGATCACCACCTGCACCATGGCCGCTGCGAATTGATCGACGGGCAACTCAAGCCTTGCTTCGAGATGCCGTCGCGCGCCGACCACGTGCTGCAACGTGTGAAACATCAAAAACTCGGCCCGGTCGAAGCACCGAAAGATTTCGGCCTTGGACCGATCGAGCGCATCCACAGCCGCGATTACCTCGACTTCTTCAAAGGCGCCTGGGCGCGCTGGACCGAATTCAACACCGACGGCGACCTGCTGCCCTACACCTGGCCGGCGCGCACTCTGCGTCAGGTCAAACCGACCAGCCTGCACGGCCAGCTCGGCTATTACAGCTTCGACGGCGGCGCACCGATTACCGCCGGCACCTGGCAAGCGGCCTACAGCGCAGCGCAAGTGGCGCTGACCGCTCAAGCGGAAATCCAGCGCGGCGCCCGTGGAGCCTTCGCCCTGTGCCGTCCGCCGGGACACCATGCTGCCGGCGACTTGATGGGCGGTTATTGCTACCTCAACAACGCCGCCATTGCAGCGCAGGCATTCCTCGATCAGGGCCACAAGAAGGTTGCGATCCTCGACGTCGACTATCACCACGGCAACGGTACCCAGTCGATTTTCTACGAGCGCAGCGATGTGCTGTTCACCTCGATCCACGGCCACCCGGAAGCGGAATTCCCGTTCTTCCTCGGCTACGAAGACGAACGCGGCGAAGGGGCCGGCGAAGGCTTCAACTTCAACTATCCGCTGCCGGCCGGTTCCGGCTGGGATGTCTGGAGCGCGGCGCTGGATCAGGCCTGTGCTGAGATCGACAGCTACGGCGCCGACATCATCGTCGTGTCGCTGGGTGTCGACACCTTCAAGGACGACCCGATCTCGCAGTTCAAGCTCGACAGCCCGGACTACCTGGCCATGGGCAAGCGCATCGCGGCCCTCGGCAAACCGACCCTGTTCGTCATGGAAGGTGGCTACGCGGTGGAAGAAATCGGCATCAATGCGGTGAACGTGCTTGAAGGTTTCGAACAATGAACAGACTCAAGCACTTGATCGCTCCCGCGCTGTGCGCGGCGCTACTGAGCGGCGCGGCCCACGCCGAAGAACGCACCCTGCGCGTCTACAACTGGTTCGACTACATCACCCCCAAGGCCCTGGAAGACTTCAAGACGCAGAACGCCCAGACCAAACTGGTCTACGACATCTTCGACACCAATGAAGCGCTGGAAGCCAAGCTGCTGACCGGCAACTCCGGCTATGACGTGGTGGTGCCATCCAACGTATTCCTGGCCAAGCAGATCGAAGCCGGCGTGTTCCAGCCGCTGGATCGCAGTCAGTTGCCGAACTGGAATCACCTCGACCCGAAACTGATGAAGCTGATCGAGGCCAACGACCCGGGCAACCAGTTCGCCGTGCCGTACATGTACGGCACCATCCTGATCGGCTTCAACCCGGCCAAGGTCAAAGCGGCGCTGGGTGACAACGCGCCGGTGGATAGCTGGGATCTGATCTTCAAGGAAGAGAACATCAGCAAGCTCAAGCAGTGCGGTGTCGCCCTGCTCGACTCGCCGTCGGAGATCCTGCCGCTGGCCCTGCAACACCTCGGCCTGGATCCCAACAGCAAGAACCCGGCGGACTACGCCAAGGCTGAAGCGCTGCTGATGAAGATTCGCCCGTACGTGACCTACTTCCATTCGTCCAAATACATGGCCGACATCGCCAACGGCGACATCTGCGTCGCGGTCGGCTATTCGGGCAGCTTCTCGCAAGCCGCCAACCGCGCCAAGGAAGCGAAGAATGGCGTGGTGGTCGACATGCGCCTGCCGAAGGAAGGGGCGCCGATCTGGTTCGACATGCTCGCTATCCCGAAAGGCGCGAAAAACCCGCAGGACGCCTACACCTTCATCAACTACCTGCTGCAACCGCAGGTGATCGCCCCTGTCAGCGATTTTGTCGGTTATCCGAACCCGAACAAGGACGCCACCGTACTTGTCGACCCGGCGATTCGCAACAATCCGAATCTGTACCCGACCGATGCGGCGATGAATACGCTCTACACCTTGCAACCGCTGCCGCGCGATGCGGAACGGGCGCGCACGCGGGCGTGGACGAAGATCAAATCCGGCACCTGAAACCTTCCCATCCAGCTCAGACCCGCCCCGGCGGGTCTTTGGATACCGACGTTCCGTCTTCACTCACCCCAGGCTTGCCGCAAACGGGCCAGGGCCGACTCGATCGCCGGCTCCGGCACCGCCGCAAAACCCAGCACCAGACCGGCGCGCTGATCGAGCGGCAGCGTCGAGTCCGGCAGCCAGTATTTGCTCAAGCCATGGACTTCCACCTCTACGCTGGCGGCCTGCTCGATCAATTGCTGTTCGCGGGCCACGCTGTCGACCGTCACCGTGAGATGCAATCCGGCCGACACCGCGGGCAATGCCCCCACACCCGCCAGGCCATGTGGCCAACCATTGATCAGCGTGTTGCGCCGGCTCAGGGCTGCCCGACGCATCCGTCGGATGTGCCGCTGGAAGTGCCCTGCCGCCATGAACTCGGCCATCACCGCCTGAGTGCTCACTTCGGAGTGCCGGACATCCACTGCACGCCGCTGCGCAAACGCCTCCACCAGCCCCGGCGGCAACACCAGATAACCCAGGCGCAGCGCCGGGAACGCGACTTTGCCGAAGGTGCCGACGTATAGCACGCGGCCCTGACGGTCGAGTGCAGCCAGCGGGGCCAGTGGCGCGCCGGTGTAGCGATACTCGCCGTCGTAGTCGTCCTCGACAATCCAGCCGCCGGTACGCTCGGCCCAGGCCAGCAGTTCCAGGCGCCGCGCCAGGCTCATCACCACCCCCGTCGGGTACTGATGAGAGGGCGTGACATAAGCCACTCGGCAATCTTCGGCGGCCGCCAGTGCCGCGCAGTCGATACCCTCTTCGTCCACGGCAATGCCTTGCAATCGGCCACCGGCCAGCGCGAAGGCGTGACCCGCTGCGCGGTAGCCCGGATTTTCAATGCCGACCCCGGCGCCCGGCTCCACCAGCAACTGTGCACAAAGGCTGATTCCCTGCTGCGCGCCACTGGTGATCACAATTTGCTCAGCGGAACACTGCATGCCGCGCGAACTGCGCAAATAAGCGGCGATCAGACCGCGCAAGCGTGCATCGCCCGCCGGGTCGCCGTAACACAGTTGCTGCAAGTCGGGTTTGCGCCAGAACGCCGCGTTCAGCTTGGCCCAGACGTCGAACGGAAACAGATCGAACGCTGGAACCCCCACCCGGAAAGCCCGTGGCGGACCGCTTGGCGGCGTTGGCAAATGATTCTGTTCAAGCCGCTGCATGGCTCCGCTGTGGATAACTTTTCTGGATAAATCCCCAGTGGTTTTGGCCACAATTGTGGATAAAGCTGTGGGTAAGCCTGTTGAAAACCCTGTGGATACTTTTGTGGATAGTTTTTTCGTCGGTGCCGTCGATTGCGGCAATTGCGCTACATACGTCCCGTCACCGACCCGTCCTTCGATAAAACCCTCGGCATACAGCTGATCGTAGGCGCGCACCACGCTGTTGCGGGAAATCCCCAGCGCTGCCGCCAGATCCCGACTGGCCGGCAAGCGCGTGCCGCTGGCCAGAAGCCCGTCGAGCACACGCAGGCGCAAGGCCTGATAGAGCTGACGGCTCAGGCCTTTGCGGCGGTCGAGCTCAATACCGGCGGGGTTGAACGGCAGCGACAGCGTGGTCGGATCGGGCATGACAATGGACCTGTGAAATTGGTCATCAATGGCTCTTACAACAGACCAATAGCCTGCCTACGATGCAGGCATTCGCCAAGGAAAATTTCTCCATGTACACGCCCCGCGCCTTTGCCATCGACGACTTGTCCCAACTGCACGAACTGATGCTCGCCACCCGCCTCGCGATCCTGGTGACCCATGGCGAACAAGGCTTGCAGGCCAGCCACGTACCGGTGCTGCTGCATCGTGAACAAGGCCCGAACGGTACGCTGTACGGGCATCTGGCCAAGGCCAATGCGCAGTGGAAAGACCTGCGCGATGGCGCCGAGGCCATGCTGATTTTCCCCGGTGCCGATGCCTACGTCAGCCCGGGCTTTTATCCGAGCAAGGCCGAGCACGGCAAAGTCGTGCCGACCTGGAACTACGTCGCCGTGCACGCCTACGGTCACGCCGAAACCTTCAGCGATGGCGGTCGGCTGCTGGACATCGTCAGCACCCTCACCGATCGCCATGAAGCGGGCCGCGACCAGCCTTGGTCCGTCGACGATGCGCCGGCCGATTACATCGACGGCATGCTCAAGGCGATCGTCGGATTCGCCATTCCGATCGACCGCCTCGAAGGCAAGCGCAAGCTCAGCCAGAACCGCAGCACCGAAGACATCGCCGGCGTGCGCGAAGGCCTGGCCGCCAGCCCCGACATCAATGATCAAACCCTCGCTCACTTGATGCGTTAAGGAAATCACCATGAGTCAGATCGACATCCGTCCGGTCAGCGCCGGCGATCACGCGGCGTGGCTGCCGCTGTGGCAGGCCTACCTGCGCTTCTACAACACCGAATTGCCGGGCGCCGTCAGCCAAAGCACCTGGCAGCGTTTTCTCGACCCGAACGAACCAACCCACGCCGCCCTCGCCTGGGCCGACGGCAAAGCGGTGGGCATGGTGCATTTCATCTACCATCGTTCGAACTGGAGCATCGAAAACTCCTGCTACCTGCAAGACCTGCTGGTGGAGCCGCAAATCCGTGGCACTGGCGTCGGTCGCCTGCTGATCGAACACGTCTACGCCACGGCCAAGGCCGACGGTTGCTGCAAGGTGCACTGGCTGACCCACGAAACCAATGCCACGGCGATCCAGCTCTACGAGCGCATCGCCGAACGCCCGGGTTTCATCCAGTTTCGCAAAGCCATTTAAGGAGCCACGCGCATGACGATTTCTCTCGCTGACTGGAAAGGCGTGCCGCCGCCCTCCACCACCTTGATCGAAGGCCGCTTCATCCGCCTGGAAAAACTCGACCCGGCACGCCACGGCGATGACCTCTTCAATGCCCTGCAAGGCCCCGGCGCCGATCCGAAACTCTGGGATTACTTGCCCTACGGCCCGTTTCCGGAGCGCAGCGCTTTCAATGACTGGCTGAACAACCACGCCGCCCACAGCGATCCGTATTTCTTCAGCGTCATCGACCGCGCCAGCGGCCAGGTGCAAGGCCTCCTCAGCCTGATGTCGATCGTCCCGGCCCAGGGCCGCATCGAAATCGGCCACGTCACCTTCGGCGCCCCGATGCAGCGCTCGCCGAAGAGCACCGAGGCGGTCTACCTGCTGGCCAAAGAATCCTTCACCCTCGGCTACCGCCGCCTCGAATGGAAATGCAACAACGGCAATGCCCGCTCCAAATACGCGGCCGAGCGTCTGGGCTTCAGCTTCGAAGGCGTGTTCCGCCAGCACATGGTGGTCAAGGGCCAGAACCGCGATACCGCGTGGTATTCGATTCTGGACTCGGAATGGCCGGCGATCGCAGCGGGATTCGAGCGCTGGTTGAGCGATGAGAATCAGACGGCGGATGGGCAGGTGAAGGGGTTGGTTGAGTGCCGCGCTTGAGCCGGTGAACGTAAAAGAGCGCAGCCTGCGGCATCTCATTCAAGCGATGTCCAAGGCTGCGATTTCGACTCTGCACCACCGTCGGATCTGCAATGAATTGCAGATGAACGTCCAAATCTGAGGCCTGAACTGCAAAAGAATGCACATAGGCCATACATCATTCTGTAAAAACCCTCCGCTATACAGAACGCCCTCACTTATAACTAAAAGGACGTTCCCCCCATGCCGCTCCCGCCTCAGCGCCTTTCTCTCGGCGATCTGACCCAGGCACGCAACTACGCGATCTACAACCGCAGCAGCGGGCAGATTCTCGGTTCCAACGATGCGATTCGCATCGACAGCAACTTCGTCAGTGGCAGTCTCTTGATCGACAACGGCGGCACCCTTCGCTCGACCACAGGCCAAGGGCTGGATCTGGATGCGTTGCGCAGCGACGGTGTGAAAACCACCATCATCAACCGCGCCGGAGGGCTGATTCGTGGCGACGCCAGCGACGGCATGAAAACCGGCGCCAACGCGACCATCAGCAACTACGGCGAAATTTCCACCGGTGATTCGCACAACGCCAATCAGAAGTTCGACGGTATCGATATCGACACCGCGACCGGCGTCAGCGTGACCAACTACGGCGTGATTTCCGGCGGCCGTCATGGCATCACCACCGACCTCGGCGCGACGCTGGTCAATTACGGGCAGATCACCGGGCGCAACGGCTCCGGCTTCGGCTCCGACGGCAACGGCACGGTGATCAACCACGGCACCATCACGGGTGCGTATTCAGGCTTGCAGCCCAACGGCGACGGTGACGGCGTGGACATCGACAAGATCGCTCACATCGAAAACTACGGCACCATTCAAGGCGTCGGCGCGGGCGGCGTGGACAAGGGCGGTTTCGCCAATGGCAGTGAAGGCATCGCGCTGGGCGGCGGTTACATCCTCAACGCCAAAGGCGCCCTGATCAGCGGCGCCAACAGCGCCATTCTGGTGGACGACGGCAGCGGCGGTTCGGGGCTGGCGGCCACCACGCTGAAGAACGACGGCACCATTCAGGGCCTCGACGGGTTTGGTGTGAAGTTCGTCGGTGAGTTCGCCGACAACGTGATCAACGGCGGCACCATCAGCGGCAGCAACGGTCTCGCGCTGGACCTGGGCGGTGGCAACGACAGCCTGACACTGCGCAACGGCAGCCGCTTTGTCGGCGTGGTCGATGGCGGCAGCGGTTACGACCGAGTAGTGATGGACGACGCGGCGGGCGGCAGCTTTGGTGCGAGCCGCCATTTCGAATGGCTTGAGGTCAAGCAAGGCGCCTGGACCCTGACCGGCAGCGGCGATTTCAGCGACGGCGGTGCCGTGCGCAATGGCGCGACCCTGATCAACCAGGGTGGCATTGCCGGTAACCTGAGCGTGGACGCCGGAGGTGTGTATGCCGGCGGCGGGTCGGTGGGCAACCTCAACGTGAATGGCACGTTGCGCACTGACACCCGGCTCGGCACCGCAACCATCGTGCACGACTTGAACATGGGCAGTGCATCCACCCTCGCCTACGGCGTCAACGCCGATGGCAGCAGCGCGCCAGTCCAGGTCGGCGGCACGGCCAATCTCAACGGCGCAACGCTGGCGGTCAATCCCGGCAGCGGCACCTATCCGTGGCAGAGCCATTACACGGTGCTGCAGGCTGCGCGCGTCAACGGCACGTTCGGCGCGGTCACCAGCGACTACGCGTTCCTCACGCCGACCCTCGCTTACACGCCAACGCAGGTCAACCTGACCTACACCCGCAATGACGTGGCCTTCAATGAGTTCGCTGCTACCGGCAACGGCAGCAACGCCGCCAACAGCCTCGCCTCAATGGGCAAGAACAACCCGCTGTACAACGCTTTGCTCAACACCACTCAAAGCAGTGCAGGCGCAGCCATCGAGCAACTGGCCGGCGCCAGCAACGCCAACCTGACCAGCGCCAGCCTCGGCGCCAGCAGTCAGGTGGGCAGCAGCATGCTCTCGGCGATGCAGCAAATGGGTGGCAGCCCAGGCTTGACGATCGGCCTCGATCAGCGTGACACACCAATCCTCGCCGCCAACGGCGTACCGTCCGAAGCGCGAAACCTGAATGATCCGAACGCCCGGGGCCGACTCTGGCTGCAAGCCATCGGTGGCTACGGCAAGCTCGATGGCGAACACGGCAGCAGCGGTCTGGAACAACGCACCAAGGGCAGCCTGCTCGGTGCCGACTGGGCACTGAATCCGCAATGGCGCCTGGGCGTGCTCGGCGGCTATTCGAACACCGACCTGGACGCCACCGGCGTCGACGGCAATGTCGAGAGCTGGCACGCCGGCGTTTACGCGCTGCATCAGAACGGCCCGCTGGCCTTGCGCCTCGGCGCCGCGTACAGCGGCCATCAGGGCGAAAGCAAACGCACCATCGCATTCAATGGTTTCAGCGATCGTCCCAAAGGCGATTACGACGCCGACAGCCAGCAAGCCTTCGCCGAACTCGGCTACGCCATGGGCACTGGCCGGCTCAGCGCCGAACCGTTCGCCAGCCTCGGTTACCAGCGCTATCACCGCGACCGCTATCAGGAAAAGGGCGGCGCGGCGGCCTTGCAGGTCGACAGCCAGACCCAGGACAACTTCAGCAGCACCTTCGGCGTACGCTTGGCGCACCTCAGCTCGCTGGGCAATGGCATGAGCCTGACCCCACGCATGGCCGCCGGCTGGAAGCACACCTATGGCGATGTCAGCAGCTCGACCCGTCAGGCGTTTGTCGTGGGCGGGAGCGCGTTCAGCGTCGATGGCAGCTCGCTGGATCGTGACAGCCTTGTCCTCGAGGCAGGGCTGGACCTGGGCGTTTCTGCGCGGCATACGCTGGGCCTTGGCTACAGCGGCGAGATGGGCAGCAACAGTCGCAATCACGGGCTGATCGGGCAGTGGCAGATGAGCTTCTGAATGCTGTAGGCAAATGTTCCACGCGATGAAAGCAAAAGCGGTCCGTTAAACAAAATGGGCCGCTTTACTGTCACGTCAGTCGACAATCCCTGCATGCTTGGCAGATCCGACTGACATCGATGCCCAGGCACCCCGTTTTAGAGTTCGACCTCCCAACACGGAGGTTGACCCGATGCCTGTTCGATATACACACCGACTTCACCATCTGGCCGTCGCTATTGCATTGACACTCGGCTATACGGGGATCTCACTGGCGCAGGAGTCCGTTCTCGTTCCTGATCCGCCACCCGAACAAACACCGACGCCAGGACTATCAGCGCTCGACGCATTTATCAAAGCCCCGGACACGCTTACGACTACCGTCAAGAGCGGGCAAAAGGCAAGAGACGGCATTTCCCTGCAACTGAGTGATGCAAACGACCTGGTAATCGTGAAGCCTCGTGGCAGCTTCGCCGGGATCGTTGACGGAGGCGCCGGAGTTAACGTTCTGCAACTCGATGCCAAGGAAGGAAAACTCGGCGAATCACGCAACTTCGAGGGACTGGAGGTCAAACAAGGCGCCTGGACGCGCTCAGGTTCGGGTGACTTCAGCACCGGGGTGCTGATACGCGCCAAGGCATCCCTGATTAACGAAGGGCATATTCTGGGTGGAGCACTGACCGAGGGCATTTTCATCAACAGAGGCCAGATTGATCACGGGGTCACGGTTCTCCCCGGCGGGGATCTGACTCACTCGGGGCTCATTGCCGGCAACGTGGATGTGCAGGAGAACGGTCATTTCGCCGGCAGCGGTGTCGTCGGCGGCCTGAATGTGCAGGGACGCTTTTCCGTTGACGAGGTGTACGGCGCACCCAGGATCAGGGGCGACCTGAAATTGTCGCGTCCGGCAGTATTGGCCTATTCGGTCGATGCTTCCGGCAACAGCCCGACCATCATCGTCGAGGGCACTGCCAGCCTCGGGGAGGCGACCCTGAAACTGGTCACCAGCGGTGACTATCCACAAAGCAGTCAGCACACCATCCTCAAGGCCGGCAAGGTCGAGGGCCGGTTCGGCACCATTGAAAACAATCTGGCCTTCATGACGCCAACCCTGGATTACGATGATCCCAAGCGGGTCGGCCTGAGCTATGCCCGCAATGAGGTGCCCTTCGAGCAAGTCGCCACCAGCGACAATAGCCGCGAGTTCGGTAAAAGCATTGAGCCTCAGGTGTCGCCAGCCCCTTCCGCTGTTCAAACCCAGGCTCCGGCCGAAACGCCGGAATCTCCCGAACCACTCCGACAAGCGCAAACGCTGCAATCCCCTGCCACGCCTCAGACGCCGGCGGTTTCAACCACTGCGCGCAACTCTGCCATTGCGGCACTACTCACCACCGACAAAGCCACGGCCGCCATCGCCCTCGATCAACTGGCCGGCGGCAGTAACGCCAACCTCGCCAAGGCCACCTTGAGCAGCGTCACGCCGGTCAGCGTCAGCCTGCTGTCGGCCATGCACCAGCTCGATAACCTGCATGACAACCAGCCAAACGCACCCCGCCACGCGGCCGGAAACGCCGAGAGTGGCAGGGTCTGGCTGCAGGCCCTCGGCCACAGCGGGAAACTGGATCGCGATGTGCAGCCCATGCAGCACTCCACCAAAGGACTGCTGCTCGGTGCGGACTGGCGCCTCAATGAAGAATGGCACCTGGGCTTGATGGGCGGCACCTCCGACACGCGCCTGGACAGCAAGGAGCTGGACGGCGATCTCGACAGTTGGCACCTCGGCGCCTACGCCTTGCGCCAGACCGGCCCGTTGTCACTTCGGCTCGGCGCAACCTGGAGCCGTCACGAAGGCAGTACCCGTCGCGAAGTCGCGTTCGGCCGCTTCCAAGACCGACTGAAAGGCAACTTCCAGGCCAGCACCCAGCAAGCGTTCATCGAGTCGGGATACAACCTGGGTCGGGCCAACGTCAGCGTCGAGCCGTTTGCCAGCCTCGCCTACCAACGCTACCAGCGCGACGGCTACACCGAGAAAGGCGGAACGGCGGCGCTCAAGGTGGACGATCAATCCCAGGGCAACCTCAACACCACCGTCGGCCTGCGTTTGGCGAAAGTCAGCACGCTGGATAACGGCATACGCCTCACGCCACGATTCAGCGCGGGATGGAAGCACGTTTACGGCGAGACCGACACCAGCACCCGCCAACGTCTGGTTACCGGCGGCCGTGACTACACCGTTTATGGCGCAGAGCTGGATCGCAACAGCCTGACGCTGGACACCGGGCTTGATCTGACCGTTTCGGCCAATCACACACTCGGTGTTGGCTTGTCGGGTGAGATCGGTACCGACAGCCGCAACCATGGCGTATCGGGCCAGTGGCGAATGGCGTTCTGAGGACCGATCACACGCGGCCGCAAAGTGCGGCCGCGTGTGTAAAGCAAAAAAAAGGGGAGCACATGCCCCCCCGAGGTTTAAAGCGTTGTATCGAGGCTGTTATCTCAGCCTTCGATCTCGATCAGGATTTCGCCCGGGTTCACCCGGTCGCCCTTGGCAACGTGAATGGCGGTGACCTTGCCGGCAATCGCGGCCTGGACTTCGGTTTCCATCTTCATCGCTTCGGTGATCAGCACAGCCTGGCCTGCCTTGACGGTGTCGCCTTCCTTGACCAGCACATCGACGATGTTGCCCGGCATGGTGGTGCTGACATGGCCCGGAGCCGAGGCTTGCTTGCGCTTGCTGCTGCCGCCGCCGACGAATTCGTTGAGCGGCTCGAACACCACTTCTTCCGGCATGCCGTCGATGGACAGGTAGAAGTGACGCTTGCCTTCAGCCTTGACGCCGACACCGGTGATGTCCACGCGATAGGTTTCGCCGTGAACGTCGATGACGAACTCGGTCGGCACGCCTTCGCCGCCGGCCGAGGCCACCTTGCCCGCTTCCGGGATCGGCAGCAGCACTTCCGGGGTGAGGGTGCCGGCGGCACGCTCTTCGAGGAACTTGCGGCCGATGTCCGGGAACATGGCGAAGGTCAGCACGTCTTCTTCGGACTTGGCCAGAGCGCCGATATCGGCACGCAGCTTGGTCATTTCCGGCTTGAGCAGATCGGCCGGGCGGACGTCGATCACCTCTTCGCTGCCGATGGCCTGACGACGCAGCTTCTCGTTCACGGTGCCCGGCGCCTTGCCGTAGCCGCCTTGCAGGTAGAGCTTCACCTCGTTGGTGATGGTCTTGTAGCGCTCGCCGGCCAGCACGTTGAAGAACGCCTGGGTGCCGACGATCTGCGAAGTCGGGGTCACCAGCGGCGGGAAACCGAGGTCCTCACGCACGCGCGGGATTTCCGCCAGCACTTCGTTCATGCGGTTCAGAGCGCCCTGCTCTTTCAACTGGTTGGCCAGGTTGGAAATCATCCCGCCCGGCACCTGGTTGACTTGAACACGGGTGTCGACGGCGGTGAACTCGCTTTCGAACTGGTGGTACTTCTTGCGCACGGCGTAGAAGTACAGACCGATTTCCTGCAACAGCTCCAGGTCCAGACCGGTGTCGAACTCGCTGCCCTTGAGGGCTGCGACCATCGACTCGGTGCCCGGGTGGCTGGTGCCCCAGGCGAAGCTGGAGATCGCGGTGTCGATATGGTCGGCACCGTTTTCGATGGCCTTCAACTGGCACATCGCGGCCAGACCGGCAGTGTCATGGGAGTGGATGAACACCGGCAGCGATTGCTCGGCCTTGAGGGCCTTGACCAGTTCACCGGTGGCATACGGGGTCAGCAGGCCGGCCATGTCCTTGATCGCCACCGAGTCGCAACCCATGGCTTCCATCTGCTTGGCCTGGGCCACGAATGCGTCGATGGTATGCACCGGGCTGGTGGTATAGGCGATGGTGCCCTGGGCGTGTTTGCCGGCAGCCTTCACCGCTTCGATCGCCACGCGCAGGTTACGCACGTCGTTCATCGCGTCGAAGATACGGAACACGTCGATGCCGTTGACCGCGGCCTTGGCGACGAACGCCTTGACCACATCATCGCTGTAATGGCGATAGCCCAGCAGGTTCTGCCCGCGCAGGAGCATTTGCAGACGGGTGTTGGGCAACGCGGCGCGCAGTTGGCGCAGGCGCTCCCACGGGTCTTCTTTCAGGAAGCGCACACAGGCGTCGAAGGTTGCGCCGCCCCAGACTTCCAGGGACCAGTAGCCGACTTTGTCGAGCTTGTCGCAGATCGGCAGCATGTCTTCAGTGCGCATGCGGGTGGCGAGCAGCGATTGGTGAGCGTCGCGCAGGATGGTATCGGTGACAAAGATCTTCTTGCTCATTCTTGTATTCCTCACAGGCCTGCGTGGGCGGCGATGGCGGCGGCGATGGCCAGGGCCAGCTCTTCGGGTTTGCGCTTGATCGAGTAGTTGGTCAGTTCAGGGTGGCTTTCAACGAAGCTGGTGTTGAACTGGCCGCTACGGAATTCCGGGTTGCGCAGGATTTCCTGGTAGTAAGCGGCGGTGGTCTTCACCCCTTGCAGACGCATGTCGTCGAGGGCGCGCAGACCACGGTCCATCGCCTCTTCCCAGGTCAGCGCCCAGACCACCAGTTTCAGGCACATCGAGTCGTAGAACGGCGGAATGGTGTAGCCGGTGTAGATCGCCGTGTCGGTACGCACGCCCGGGCCGCCGGGGGCGTAGTAACGGGTGATCTTGCCGAAGCTCGGCAGGAAGTTGTTTTTCGGGTCTTCGGCATTGATCCGGAACTGCAGGGCAAAACCGCGATGCTGGATGTCTTCCTGCTTCACCGACAACGGCAGGCCGGAGGCGATGCGGATCTGTTCGCGGACAATATCGATCCCGGTGATTTCTTCGGTGATGGTGTGTTCCACCTGCACCCGGGTGTTCATCTCCATGAAGTACACCTCGCCCTCGGCGAGCAGGAATTCCACGGTGCCGGCGTTCTCGTAACCCACGGCCTTGGCCGCACGCACCGACAGGTCGCCGATGTAGGCGCGCTGTTCCGGGGTCAGCTGCGGGCTCGGGGCGATTTCGATCAGCTTCTGGTTGCGACGCTGGATCGAGCAGTCACGCTCGAACAGGTGCACCACATTGCCGAAGCTGTCGCCAAGGATCTGCGCTTCGATGTGCTTGGGATTGACGATGCATTTTTCCAGGAACACTTCGGCCGAACCGAAAGCCTTGGTTGCCTCGGAGATGACGCGAGGGAAATTCTGTTCGAGCTCTTCGCGGCTGTTGCAGCGACGGATACCGCGACCGCCACCACCGGAGGTGGCCTTGAGCATCACCGGGTAACCGATGCGGTCGCCCTCGCTCAAGGCTTCTTCGATGCCCGAGACATTACCTTCGGTGCCCGGCGTGACCGGCACACCGGCCTTGATCATGCTGCGGCGCGCTTCGGTCTTGTCGCCCATGCGGCGGATGACTTCCGCCGACGGGCCGATGAATTTGATCCCGCGCTCGGCGCAGATCTCTGCCAGCTCGGCGTTTTCCGAGAGGAAACCGTAACCGGGATGCAGCGCATCGCAGCCGGTTTCCACCGCCAGATTTACCAGCTTGCGCGGGTTCAGGTAACCGGCCAGCGGCTCCGAACCAATGCTGTGGGCCTCGTCCGCACGCTTCACATGCAAGGCATGGCGGTCGGCGTCGGAAAAAATCGCAACCGAGCGAATGCCCATCTCGGCGCACGCACGCACGATTCGTACGGCAATCTCACCACGGTTGGCGATCAGGATCTTTGTTATCACTTGGAGGTTCCCTTGAGCCGGTGGTACCCACGACCTGCTAGACCCAGGCCGACGCGTGACCAAATGTTTCAATCTGGTCGCGGCTTCACACTAGCGCTCACAATGGATTAACAAAAATGAATAAAAATTGGGTCAGGCATAAGGAAAGACTTATAGTCGCTGCATCCATCAACGGCCAGAGTCGGTAGAAAATGCGTAAGTCCTTGATGCGTATGACATTGCGTCAATTGCAGATCTTCAACGAAGTGTGTGATTTACGTTCCTACAGCCGCGCAGCCGAGGAAATGTCTCTCACACAACCGGCCGTCAGCCTACAGATTCGTCAGCTTGAAGAGCTGATCGGGCAGCCACTGTTCGATTACGTCGGCAAAAAACTCTACATGACCGAGGCCGCGGAAGCACTTCAGCGTGCCAGTCGCGACATCTTTGGCCGACTGGAAAACCTCGACATGCAGCTGTCGGACATGCAGGGCTCGCTGCAGGGCCAGTTGAAACTGGCAGTGGAATCCAGCGCCAAATACTTCGTGCCGCACCTGTTCGCGGCATTCAAGCGCCAGCATCCGGAGGTGAATCTGCAACTGACGGTGGTCAACCGCGGCCAGGTAATCCGCCGCCTCTCCGACAACCGCGACGACCTGGTAATCATGTCGATGGTGCCGCAGGACATGGGCCTGGAGTTCCTCCCCTTCCTCAACAACCCGATCGTGGCAACCGCCCGACCGGATCATCCGCTGGCACACATGGGTCCGCTACGCCTGCAGGATCTTGAACCCTACACACTGCTGATTCGCGAGCCCGGCTCGGGCACGCGACTGGCCTGTGAAGAGTATTTCAAAGAGAAGCGTGTGCACTTCACCCAGACCCAGGAAGTGGCCTCGGCTGAAGCCCAGCGCGAGTGCGTACTGGCGGGTCTGGGCGTCGCGCTGTTGACGCGCCACGCCCTGAACCTGGAGCTGGCGACCGGCGGTCTGGTGGAGCTGCCGGTCGAAGAGTTGCCGCTGTTTCGCAGCTGGTGCCTGGTGCAAGCCAAAGCCAAGCGACTGTCACCGGTGGCGCACGCCTTCCTGGCGTTTATCCGCAGCGAACGGGCGCAGATCAGCGCGCTGGTTGAGCGCTTCGACGGGAAGCTGCGGGAGCGGCCTGCCAGTAGTTGAGTTCGATATCCTCGGGAAAATCGCTGATTTCGGTCTGAAGCTGACGTAGTTCGAAGCGATCTTCGATGGCGCGGCGGAACTCCATGCGGCGCTGGTCTTCCTGCTGACGACGGGTTTTCGCGGCGCTGTTGCGTTCTTCGTAAGGCTGAGCCATTTCGAGTCTCCCAAGGCGATTACGGGAGTTTCACGATAGGCCCGGAGGATGACGGTTTGGCTGCGTCGGGGTTACAGGCAGATGAAGATTGCCTTTACCCCATGACCATCAGTCATCCAGCGCTTTCACCGACTTGGGTGACAGCCGCAAGCTGCGCAGGCTGCGCTTGACGCTCTTGAGGTGGTTGACCAGGCTCGGCCCGCGCGCCATGGCCACGCCCATGGCCAGCACGTCGATCACCACCAGGTGGGCGATGCGCGAAGTCAGCGGGGTATAGATTTCGGTGTCTTCGTGTACGTCGATCGCAAGATTGACGGTCGACAGCTCGGCCAGCGGCGTCTGGCTCGGGCACAAGGTAATCAGCGACGCCCCGCTTTCGCGAACCAGGTTGGCGGTGATCAACAGGTCTTTGGAACGGCCGGACTGGGAGATACAGATCGCCACATCGGTCGGCTTCAGCGTCACTGCCGACATCGCCTGCATGTGCGGGTCGGAATACGCCGCAGCGGTCAACAGCAGGCGGAAAAATTTGTGCTGCGCATCCGCGGCTACCGCGCCCGATGCACCGAAACCATAGAACTCGACGCGCTGGGCCTGGGACATCAACGTCACCGCGCGCTGCAACTCCAGCGGATCGAGCTTCTCGCGAACCTCCATCAGGGTGTGCAGGGTGGTGTCGAAAATCTTCAGGCTGTAGTCGGCGACCGAGTCGTCCTCATGGATCGCGAACTGACCGAAACTGGCGCCGGCCGCGAGGCTTTGCGCGAGTTTGAGTTTCAGATCCTGAAAACCGGAACAACCGATGGCGCGACAGAAGCGCACGATGGTCGGCTCGCTGATCCCGACGCTGTGGGCCAGATCGGCCATGGAACTGTGCATCACTGCCGCAGGGTCAAGCAGCACGTGGTCGGCGACCTTGAGCTCCGACTTGCGTAACAGGTGACGTGACTGGGCAATGTGTTGCAGCAGATTCAAGGGGCTGGACTCTTGTTATGGAAAGATGTGCTTTGGCCAGATGCCGGGGATGTAGCAAGCTTGTAGTTATACTACATGAATTGGCTTTTTGCCTGCTCAATGCGTAACTGGATCGCCCCGGATCAGGCGACATGCGCTGCATGTAGCCCTTTACAGCGGTTTTTCCTGTTCACGCAGCAACGCGGCAAGGCCGACCGCCTCCACCGGACGACTGATCAGATAGCCCTGCACCTCGTCGCAACCTTCAGTTTTCAGAAACGCCAGCTGCTCGGATCGCTCGACACCTTCGGCGACAACTTTCAGTGACAGCCCGTGAGCCATCGCAATGATCGCCCGGGTGATCGCCGCATCTTCGCTGCCCTCCCCCAGCCCGCGAATGAACGCCTGATCGATCTTCACGTAATCCACCGGAATCCGCTTCAGATAGCTCAGCGATGAATAGCCGGTGCCGAAATCGTCGATCGCCAGCTTCACCCCCAGATCCCGCAGTTGCTGGAACGTGGCGATGATGTGTTCGACGCTGTCGAGCAGCTGGCTTTCGGTCAGTTCCAGTTCGAGGTAGTGCGGCGCCAGGCCGGTTTCCTCCAGCACCTGACGCACCAGACTGACCAGTTTGCCCTGGCGCAACTGATGCACCGACAGGTTTACCGAAACCCGGATCGGCGCCAGCCCCTGACGCTGCCATTCGCAGGCCTGCCAACAGGCCTGACGCAGCACGAATTCGCCGATCGGCCCGATCAGGCCCGTCTCTTCGGCCAGACCGATGAAGTCCCCCGGCGGCACCCGGCCCATGGTCGGGTGATCCCAGCGCACCAGCGCTTCCGCCGCGTTGAGGCGACCGGTCGCCAGACACAGTTTCGGTTGATAGAAGACGTTGAGCTGCTTGTCCTCGATGGCTTTGCGCAGCTGGTTTTCCAGTTGCAGACGCTCCAGCGTGCTGGCCTGCAGGCTGTCGGTGTAGAACTGGAAGTTGTTGCCGCCCAGGTGCTTGGCATGTTGCATGGCCATGTTCGACTGGCTGACCAGCGCGGAAATCTCCCGGGCGTTGTCCGGCAGCATGCTGATGCCCATCGAGGCACTCACCACCAGTTCATGCCCTTCCACCGTCAACGGCAGCCGCAGCTTGGTCGACAGCCGCGTGGCGACCCGCGCCAGGCTCGACAGGTTGCCGTAGGCGTCGAACAGCACCGCGAACTCATCACCGGATAACCGGGCAATGGTGTCAGCCTCCGGCAAGGCGCTGACCAGACGTCGTGACATCTTTTGCAGCAACTGGTCAGCGATTTCATGGCCCAAACTATCGTTGAGCAGTTTGAAGCGGTCCAGGTTGATGTGCAGCAGCGCCAGACTCCGGCGTCCGCCCTGCCGCACGCGCTGATGGGCTTCGTGCAGACGTTCGCGGAACAGCGAGCGATTGGCCAGGCCGGTGAGCTCGTCGTAGTGAGTCAAGTAGCGCATGCGCTCTTCGGATTCGCGCCGAGCCGACAGATCGGCGAAGAAGCCGACGATATGGCTCACATTTCCCCGACTGTCGCGTACCGCATTCAATTGCAGCCATTGCGGGTACAGCTCGCCGTTCTTGCGGGTCTCCACCAGCTCACCCTGCCAGCTGCCGTGCTGCTCCAGCGCGTGGCGGATGGCGACGTAGTGCCGGCGGGCGTCGCGGCTGCACGGAAGTTCGACGACATTGCGCCCGAGCATGTCGTCGATGTCATACCCGGTGACCCGGCTGAAGGCCTGATTGATGGCGATCAGCGAATAATTCGGGTCGAGGATCACGATGCCTTCGCTGGCGGCCTCGAACACCGTCGCCGCCAGTTGCTGTTGGGCTTCCAGGCTTTTGCTGACGCTGATGTCGCGACGGGTGCCGACCATGCGGATGACCCGTCCGCTGTCGTCGCGCTCCACCGCACGCCCCCGGTCTTCGATCCAGACCCAGTGGCCGTCACCATGGCGCACGCGGTACTCGATCTGATAATCCTCGGTGCGCCCCTTCAAATGCTCGATCAGCGCGCGCTTGAGCGGCGGCACGTCTTCCGGGTGCAAACGTGGCCGCAGATGCCTGAGCAGCCCGGTGACATATTCCGGGTCAATGCCAAACAATTCCTGAATCTGCGTGTGGTGAACTTCGTCGGTCTGCAGGTTCCAGTCCCACAGCCCCAGCTCACTGGCCTTCAACGCCAGGGCCAGGCGCGCCTCACTTTTGCTCAGGGCCTGGTTGGCGACGTCCAGTTCCCGGCTGCGCTGGGCGACCCGGTCTTCCAGCTCAACCTGCGCTTCGCGCAGCTTGCCCTCGGCGCAGCGCCGTTGTTCGATTTCCTTGGCCAGCTCCTGATTGAGCTGTTCGCTGCGGGTTTGCGCTTGTTGCAGGTGTTCGATCAGGTGCTGGTTCTGGAAGCGCCGCAGCAACCCACGATCAATCAAGCGATTGACCTGCCACGCCACCACGCTCAGCGAGCCGAGCAGGATCAGCCCGAGCCAGCCCCAGCCTCGCGCCAGTTCGTCACCGCCCCAGAACAGATAGCCGATGGCCGGCAGCAGGCATGGCAAGGTAAAGGAAAGAAAGGCCGGAATGCTCACGGCGTAGGCCACGCTGGCCGACAGGGTCGCGGCGCCAATCAGGCCGAACACCCAGGCCTGCTGCATGAAATTGTCGGCGGGGACCAAAGCGATGCCGGCGCCGGCCAGGGTCAGGCCGGTCATGGTCGAGCCGAGCAGGAACATCCGCCCCCAGATCGGCTGGGCCTGGCGATCGGGAATCGCCGAGTCGAACGCGGCGACCTGAATCACTCGCAACGCCACCAGCGACAACAGCCACACCAGCCAGACGCTGACCACGAAGTAACGCTGCGGACTCCAGAGCAGACCGGCGCAGACCAGACCGTTGATTAACATGAACAGAGTGGGCAACAGCGAACCCTGATAAAGAAGGCGCGTGCGCTCGACCGCCATTTGGGTGGCGTAATGCTTGCGGATCACCCGGGGTTCCACAGAGGGGCCCGAAAGGTCGAAGCTGAGGGTCATAGGCAACGTTCTTGTTCTTATAGGTGTGAGCATGCGCCCGGAAACGTGGACCGAGCATACACAAGCCGAACCACTTGCCAAACTGCCCCAGATCATAATTTCACCGAAACTTTTCCGTCGCCCGTCGCCCTCCAAAGCCCCGACGCCAGGCGGGCCAACGCCTGTAGCCGATGACCGACCGGTCGTCACGGGCGGCACTTTCATCGGCTAATGCAAAGCTCGGTTTGCCCGGGCCTGCGGCGCACCCTAGAATGCCCCGATGCGCGATGATCTCTCCCTTCTGCTGAACTCCCTCAACGATGCCCAACGCCAGGCCGTAGCAGCCCCCGTTGGTCGTCAATTGGTCCTGGCCGGTGCCGGCTCCGGCAAAACCCGAGTGCTGGTGCACCGTATCGCCTGGTTGATCCAGGTCGAGAACGCCTCGCCCCACTCGATCCTGTCGGTGACCTTCACCAATAAGGCCGCTGCCGAGATGCGTCACCGCATCGAGCAGTTGCTGGGCATCAACCCGGCCGGCATGTGGGTCGGCACGTTCCACGGCCTGGCGCACCGCCTGTTGCGGGCGCACTGGCAGGAAGCCGGGCTGAGCCAGACCTTCCAGATTCTCGACAGCGACGACCAGCAACGCTTGGTCAAACGGGTGATCCGCGAGCTGGGGCTGGACGAACAACGCTGGCCGGCCCGTCAGGCCCAGTGGTTCATCAACGGGCAGAAAGACGAAGGTCTGCGTCCGCAGCACATTCAGGCCAGCGGCGATCTGTACCTGGCCACCATGCGCGGCATCTATGAGGCCTACGAGGCCGCTTGCCTGCGCGCCGGCGTCATCGACTTCTCCGAACTGTTATTGCGTGCCCTCGACCTGTGGCGCGACCATCCGGGCCTGCTCGCGCATTATCAGAAGCGTTTCCGGCACATTCTGGTGGACGAGTTCCAGGACACCAACGCCGTGCAGTACGCCTGGTTGCGTCTGCTGGGCAAGGGCGGCGACAGCCTGATGGTAGTCGGCGACGACGACCAGTCGATCTATGGCTGGCGCGGCGCGAAAATCGAGAACATTCACCAATATTCTTCCGACTTCCCGGATTCCGAGACCATTCGACTGGAGCAGAACTACCGCTCCACCGCCGGCATCCTGAAAGCCGCCAACGCCTTGATCGCCAACAACACCGGACGTCTGGGCAAAGAGTTGTGGACCGACGGTGGCGACGGCGAAGCGATCAATCTGTACGCCGCATTCAACGAACACGACGAAGCACGCTACGTTGTCGAAACCATCGAAAGCGCGCTGAAAACCGGCCTCGCTCGCAGCGATATCGCGATTCTCTACCGCTCCAACGCCCAATCCCGCGTTCTGGAAGAAGCCTTGCTGCGCGAACGCATTCCGTACCGCATTTATGGCGGCCAGCGCTTCTTCGAGCGGGCGGAAATCAAGAACGCCATGGCTTACCTGCGTTTGCTGGAGGGTCGCGGCAACGATGCGGCGCTGGAGCGGGTCATCAACGTCCCGGCTCGTGGTATCGGCGAGAAGACCGTCGAAGCCATCCGTGAACATGCACGCCACAGCGATGTGTCGATGTGGGAAGCCATGCGCCAACTGGTGGCCAACAAAGGCCTGACCGGTCGTGCAGCCGGCGCCCTCGGCGCGTTTATCGAGCTGATCGAGAACCTCGCCGCCAAGTGCGCCGAGATGCCGTTGCACCTGATGACCCAGACCGTCATCGAGCAATCCGGACTGATCGCCTACCACGAAGCGGAAAAAGGCGAGAAGGGCCAGGCCCGGGTAGAAAACCTTGAGGAGCTGGTGAGTGCCGCACGCAACTTCGAGAACACCGAAGAAGACGAAGACCTGACGCCACTGGCGGCGTTCCTCGGCCACGCGTCGCTGGAGGCCGGCGACACTCAGGCCGACGAGCACGAAGACAGCATTCAGTTGATGACCCTGCACAGCGCCAAGGGCCTGGAATTCCCTTACGTGTTCCTGGTGGGCATGGAAGAAGGCCTTTTCCCGCACAAGATGAGCCTGGAAGAACCGGGACGTCTTGAGGAAGAGCGGCGCCTGGCCTATGTCGGCATCACCCGGGCGATGCAGAATCTGGTGATGACCTACGCTGAAACCCGACGCCTGTACGGCAGTGAAACCTACAACAAGGTGTCGCGATTCGTACGGGAAGTGCCGAAAGGCCTGATTCAGGAAGTGCGCCTGTCGAATAGCGTCAGCCGACCGTTCGGCGGCAACCAGTCGATGAGCGGCAGCAACCTGTTCGGCGGCAGCGAGATCCCGGATACCGGCCTGAGCCTGGGCCAGGCCGTGCGGCACTCGATCTTCGGCGACGGCGTGATCCTCAACTTCGAAGGCGCCGGCGCCCAAGCGCGAGTGCAGGTGAACTTCAGCGAAGGCAGCAAGTGGCTGATGCTGGGTTACGCAAAGCTGGAAGCGATCTAAACGCCGGTTCTGCTGTTCTGTGGGAGCGAGCCTGCTCGCGAATTGGAGCGCCGCGGTTTACCTGATAAACCACGGTGCAGCCATCGCGAGCAGGCTCGCTCCCACATGGATTTATGCAACCCTTACCGACAGGACACCATGCATGGGCTCTGGCTTCTTTTCCTCCTGGACATTCTGGGCCCTGCTCTCGGCCACCTTCGCCGCATTGACGGCGATCTTCGCCAAGGTCGGCATCGAAAACGTCAATTCCGACTTCGCCACTCTATTGCGCACCATCGTGGTACTCGTCAGTCTGGCCTTGATTTTGTACGCCACGGGCCAATATCAGTCCCTGGGATCGATCTCTGCCAAAAGCTACCTGTTCCTGCTGTTGTCGGGTCTGGGTACCGGGGCTTCGTGGCTGTGCTATTTCCGCGCATTGAAAGTCGGGCCGGCCTCGCTGGTCGCTCCGGTGGACAAACTCAGCGTGGTGCTCGTGGCGGTACTCGGCGTGATCCTGCTGGGCGAGAAACTCGACCTGCGCCAATGGGGCGGCATCGGTCTGATCACCGCAGGCGTGGTGATGTTGGCGTTTCGACGCTGATCCATTTCCCACTGAACCCAAATCCTTTTCCTACAGACAAAAGTACATGGCCTTATTGCCTCGACTGAGCTGAACGTTACCTGTCAGGCAAAAGCCCGAAACACTCTCTCGCTAGCCAGTGACACTTCAGCTGTGCAACATGGCGCGCGTGTCTCCACAAACGGGAATTCCCTTTATGAAACGTTTTCTTAGCATCGCCATGGCGTTGTGCATCGGCCTGACGATGAGCCTCGACGCCAACGCCAAGCGCTTCGGTGGTGGCAAAAGCGCCGGCGCTGCGCCGACGCACCAGACCAGCCAGATGGCTCCTTCTTCCCCAGGCATGGGCGGCGCCGCTGCGACCGCTGGTGCTGCCGGTGCCGCAGGCGCTGCGGCCAAGGCTGGCGGCGCTTCGAAATGGCTCGGCCCTCTGGCCGGCATCGCCGCCGGTGGCCTGCTCGCTTCCATGTTCATGGGCGGCGGCTTCCAGGGCATGCAGATCTTCGACATCCTGATCATGGCCGTGATCGCCTTCGTGATCTTCCGCTTCATCGCCGCTCGTCGCCGCAAGCAGCAGGAGCAGTTCGCTCCGGCCGGCGCGCCGATGCAGCGTGAAGTATTCGAGCAGAAACCTGCCGCCATGGGTTCGATCTTCGGTGGCTCGGCCGCTCCGGCTGCCGCCCGTCCGGTGATCAACGCTCCGGCCTGGTTCAACGAGCAGCGCTTCCTCGAAGCCGCCCGCAGCCACTTCCAGTCGCTGCAGCAGCACTGGGATGCCAACGAAATGGACAAGATCGCCGAGTTCGTGACCCCGCAAATGCTCGACTTCCTCAAGCGCGAGCGTGCGGACCTGGGCGACGGCTTCCAGTCCACCTACATCGACAACCTTCAGGTACAACTGGATGGCGTCGATGATCGCGCGGACAAGACCATCGCGACCCTGACCTTCAGCGGCGTGTCGAAAACCTCGCGTTTCGACCAGGGCGAAGTGTTCAGCGAAAGCTGGAACATGGAGCGTCCGCAGGGCGACAACCAGCCATGGCTGGTCGCCGGTATCCGCCAGAACGGCTGATTCCTTCGGCGTCAGGCATGCAGTCATGAAAACCCCGGCCCAGGCCGGGGTTTTCTATTTCGCGGTTGCATCTATAGCGAGCTACTGTATAAACCGGCCCATATAAACCGCGCCATTCAAGCAAGAGGATCCCGGACGTGGAAGAAATCATCGAACAACTGCGCGAAGCCAACGAACCCGTACCGGTTCCCCTGGAGTTGCCCGACGAAGACCAACTGGTGGAAGTCGAAGAAGAACTCTTCATCAACATCCCGTTCGTCTTCAAAGAGTTTCTGCTGACCGTCAGCGACGTGGTTTACGGCAGCCTGGAGCCTGTGACCGTCACCGACCCGCAGTCCCACACCTATCTGCCGGATGTGGCGGCCAATGCCTGGGACGCCGGTGTGCCGCGCGACCTGATCCCGATCTGCCAGGACGGCGACAACTACTACTGCGTCGAAGAAGACGGCACCGTGGTGCTGTGGTCCGGCGAAGAAGAGCTGATCACCGAAGAGTCCTGGGAGTCGGTATGGCACTGGGCACGGGACGTCTGGCTGGAAAGCTGATCCGCCAGACGCCACGCCGGGTCAATGCCCCGACGATTCCTTGTGATTGTCGAGGGTTTCCAGCAAGGCCACCTGCATCCGCGTGTGTACCCGGATGAACCAGCGCCAGAGCAGCGCCGCCACGGCGGCCGCGACCACGGCGACCAGCACCAGCAACTTGTTGGTCGGCAAGATACTGGCCGACAAGGCTGCCAGCAGCAGGAAAATCACCAGCAGCGAGATGATCGGGATCACTTCGGCGATCACCCGACGCACTCGCTGTGTGTGACGCCCTGCCATCTCCGGCTTAACGCCCATCTCCGCCAGCAGCATCGAAAGCGCCTTGAGCTTGCGATAAGCCGCAATCAGGAACGGCAGCGATAGCAGCAACGCCCCGCCCCAGATCAACGCCTTCTGCCAGCTCGGATCGCTGATCCAGTCCTGAAGCCAAGTCGAGAGACGCCCGGCAAAGAACGCGCCGGCGAAAAAGATCGCAATCACCAGCGCCAGATTGACCCCGACCTGCAGCAGAATCCGCCGGATCATCGACGCCAGCATCGCACCCTCACCCTGCGGCTGAATGCTGCGCAGCCATTCGCCATACATCCCGAACACCCGCCCCAAACGCTGCGGCATGGCGGCGGACAACTTGATCGACAGCGGATCGGCGGCGCGGATCAGGTACGGCGTCAGTAACGTGGTAATCACCGAAACCGCCACGGCCACCGGATAGAGGAAGTTGCTGGTCACCTGCAGGGTCATGCCCAGCGCGGCGATGATGAAGGAGAATTCGCCAATCTGCGAAAGCCCCATCCCGACCCGTAGTGAGGTGCGTCCGTCATTGCCGGCGATAAAAGCACCGAGGCCGCAGGACAACATCTTGCCCAACACCACGGCCACAGTAATTACCGCAATCGGCCACGCGTATTGCAGAAGGATCATCGGATCAAGCATCAGGCCGATGGCGACGAAGAAGATCGCGCTGAACAGGTCGCGAACCGGCTCGATCAGGCGCTCGATCTTCAGCAATTGTCGCGACTCGGCCATGATCGCACCGATCAAAAATGCGCCAAGCACCATGCTGTACTCAAGCTTGACCACCAGCAGGCAAAAGCCAAAGCACAGCCCGAGCACGGTAATCAGCAGCATCTCGTTGCTTTCGAACTTCGCCACATAGGCCAGCAATCGCGGTACCAGCAGAATGCCGATGACCAGCGCGACGATCATGAACAGCGAGAGTTTGCCGACCGTGGAAAACACTTCGCCGGAACTTACCGTGCCGCTGACCGCGATGCTCGACAGCAAGGCGATGATGCCGATGCCGAGAATGTCCTCGACGATCAGCACACCGAAGATCAACTGGGCGAAGCGCTCGTTTTTCATCTTCAGATCGTTGAGCGCCTTGACGATGATGGTGGTCGAGGAAATTGCCAGGATGGCGCCGAGGAACAGCGAGTCCATGGTGTTCCAGTCGAACCAGCGGCCGATTTCGTAGCCGATCCAGATCATCAGGATGATTTCCAGGAATGCCGCGATAAACGCCGTGGCACCGACCTTGAACAGTTTGCGCAGGCTGAACTCAAGGCCCAGGCAGAACATCAGGAAAATCACCCCCAGCTCGGCGAGAGTCTTGATGGTTTCTTCGTCGTGGATCAGGCCGAACGGCGGGGTGTGCGGGCCGATGATGAAGCCGGCGACAATGTAGCCGAGCACCACCGGCTGCTTGAAACGGTGGAACAGCACGGTCACCACGCCTGCGACCAACATGATCACTGCCAGATCCTGAATAAAGCTGATGGCATGCATGGCGTGGGCTCCTTGAATGACGACGCTCGCGGCACGCGTCTGAAAACGCCTGGGCGAGCTGAGTAAAAATCCGCTTTAGATGTAGGAATCGCCCTTGGGGTGGGCTTTTGCAGGGTAACACCGCGACTTCCGGCTGAAAGGCGGTGCAATATATGGAAACAGATCGATCAGGGCGTGACGGCGGCCCGTTGCCCGGCGTCCCGATAACGGTGGTTTTGAAAAGCGACCAGGCACCCGCAGAGGTGCATCTTCCAGCAACCCTGCCTTGACCCGTGAGAACGTTATGGAACCCGGAAACGCCCAGCTGTCGATGACGGTACTGATGACCCCCGACATGGCCAACTTCTCTGGCAATGTCCACGGCGGCACCCTGCTCAAATACCTCGACGAAGTGGCCTACGCCTGCGCGAGCCGCTACGCCGGCCGCTACGTGGTGACCCTGTCGGTGGATCAGGTGATTTTCCGCGAGCCGATCCATGTCGGCGAACTGGTGACCTTCCTGGCGTCCGTCAATTACACCGGCAACACCTCGATGGAAGTCGGCATCAAAGTGGTGACCGAGAACATCCGCGAGCGCTCGGTGCGCCACACCAACAGCTGCTTCTTCACCATGGTCGCGGTGGACGATCAGCGCAAACCGGCTGCCGTGCCGCCGCTGCAGCCACAGAACAGCGAAGACAAACGTCGCTACATGCAGGCCCAGCAGCGCCGGCAGATTCGCCAGGAGCTGGAAAAGCGCTATCAGGAAATCAAGGGCGACGCCTGATCAGCCCTTCGATCTCTGGCGCTTTGTAGATAGCTTTCGCGAGCAAGCCCGCTTCCACAGGGGGAACGCGTTCCAAATGTGGGAGCGGGCTTGCTCGCGAATGGGGGCAACGCGGTCTTACAGACTGATCGCCGTCGCCTCGAACTTCACGCGCGGATGGGTGATCCGGTCCTGCGCCCGCACCAGTTGCAGCTCATAGCTGGCGCAGGCCTGGGTCTCCAGCAGCACTTCATGCACCGCTGCCGCAGTGAATTCAAACGCCGCTACCAGACTGTCGCCGAGCAGCACTCGCGCCAGGAACAGGCCGGACGTCAGATCGCCCACACCGACCGGCTGACGCGGGAACGCCAGCAGCGGACGCCGCAGATGCCAACTGCCCTCGGCGGTAACCAGCAGCATCTCGAAGCCATCCGCCGGTTTCCCCGGGTAATCCAGATGCTTGACCAGCACCGCTTTCGGCCCGCGCGCCAGCAACCCGCGCGCCATCGCCAGGCAATCGAACAGCGACTGTGGCTTGCGCCCGGAGAAGCTGTCCAGCTCCAGCTGGTTCGGGCACATGAAGTCCGCCACCGCTGCAGCCTCGTCGAGCAGGAAATCGCTGACTTCAGCCGGCACGCTGCAACCCTTCTCCGGATGGCCCATCACCGGGTCGCACAAATACAGGGCCTTGGGATTGACCGCCTTGATCCGCTCGATGCCACTGAGAATCGCCCGGCCCTGCGCCGCGCTGCCGAGGTAGCCGGACAGCACCGCATCGCAATTGCCCAATTCCCCAATGGCGGCGATCCCCTCAACCAGCTCCGGGATCCGCTGCGGTGCCAGCACTTCCCCGGCCCACTGGCCGTATTGAGTGTGATTGGAGAACTGCACAGTGTTGAGCGGCCAGACATTGACCCCGACCCGCTGCATCGGAAAAACCGCAGCGCTGTTGCCGGCATGGCCGAACACCACATGGGACTGGATGGCGAGCAGATGAGGCGTACGTTTCATTCGGGGTTTTCCGTAAAACGATTGAAATTCAAGCCGCGCAGTATGCGACGAAACGCAGTCTGTACGACAGACCGGCGACGCAGTTAAGCTGATGCCAACTTTTGGAGTTTCTCGTTGATGCTGACCCTGGAAAACATTTTCGTGTTGATGCTGTTCGCCGTTGCCGGCGCGTGGCTTTGGCACAACCACGGCCTGCGTGAACGGGCGCTGGAGCGGGTCAAGCAGCATTGTGCGAATGTCGGCGTCGAACTGCTCGACGGTAACGTAGCGCTAAAGAAGATCGGTCTCATCAAGGATGCCAGTGGGCGTCGACGTCTGGCCCGGGTCTACAACTTCGAATTCACCGTGACCGGCGAAACCCGTCACAACGGAACCATCACCCAGTTCGGCCCGCACAGCGCGCAGATCGAACTGGCGCCCTACCCGGCACCGTTCGACGACACTCCGCCGGTGGTAGAAGTGGCCAGGCCGAGTGCGCAAGTGATCGAACTGAGTCAGTGGCGCCAGGAACACACCAAGTGGAAACCTTGACTCAGGCCGCTTGAACCCGACAACCGGCCAGTCCTGCCTGCAACTCATCAATCACCTGCGGCTGGTCGAATATCAACTCGATTCGAGTGTCCTTGCGCCACTCGCTGGGCTGCCAATCCAGTTTGGCGTTATCCAGGGCATTGGCTGATTCCCAGCCATCCTGGCTGTGGATAACCAGCTTCGCCCGGCGCCAGTCCCGGGATTCCAGCCACCGAGTGATGCGAATCACGTCAAACACCTGGCTTGGGTGCCAGCGCCAGCCGATGCTCCAACCGCCCTCCTGCGCCTGACTCAGGCAAATCGGCGAAGCCGGATCGCTCCAGACGGCCGGCATCTGCGCCAGCCCCTTGGGCACCATCAACTTATCCACACCCGCCCGCGCTTGAGCCGTCACACCCGGCAACTCGCTCAGGGGCAACGATGCCTGTTGCGTCCAGATCAGCCTGACCGGTGGCAACTGGCGAACGATCCGCTCCCGCGTGGACTCATCGAGATTTTCTGCTTTGTTCAATATCAGCAAACCGGCATTCGGGATCGCCTCCCGCTGCGCTGGCGGTAGCATCTTGTCCGCCGCCATGGCCTGGGCATCCAGCACCAGAACGCAGGGCTGAACGGCGAGAACGCCTTGCCATGGTGCCTCGCTCAGTTGTTGCAGCAACTGCGCCGGATGCCCTAATCCGGAAGGCTCGATGAACAGGCGATCCGGCTGAGCCTTGCGCAATAAACGTCCCAGCCCGATCTGAAACGGCGCACCGTTCACGCAACACAAACAGCCCCCGGCCACTTCGCCCAGTGCGATACCATCGGCGTCCCGGGTCAACAGCGCAGCGTCGAGGCCGATCTGGCCAAACTCGTTGATCAGCACCGCCCAGCGCTCGCCGGCCGGTCGCTGCGCCATGAGCTGGCGAATCAGGCTGGTCTTGCCGGCACCCAAGGGACCTGCAATGACGTGGGTGGGAATGTTCTGCAACATGGTCAAGGTTTTCTGGAGGTGGGGAATGCGGTGGATGGGATGGTCGTTGCTGTTGGCGTTGGTGTCGGGCGAAGCGCTGGCCCAGGCCTGTGTGGTGCACAGCCAGGCAGAACGCCTCGACGTGAAGGTCTGCCAGCAGAACCGCAACATCCCGGAGAAACTGTTCAATGACGGCTTCTGCCAACCCACGCTGGCGGGGCAAAAGGTCGACGTGCAGTACGTCGATCAATGTCCCGCCGGGGCGTTTGGCGTGTGCAGCAACGCGCAAGTCGCCAATATGCCTTATCGCCAGGATATCCACTATTACGGCGTGGCCACTGATGCGGCCTATTTGAAGCCGTACTGCGAAAGCCAGAGCCAGGGCAACTGGCTCAAGCCTTGAGGTGTCAGCCCAGCCAGTCGAGGGTCAACATCAGACGCCGTTCACCCGGCGCCGGTTGCGGTGAGCGATGGATCAATCCGAAACCTTCGTTACCGTGCCACTTCTCCCCTTTGAGCAACGCCACTTCGCCGCTGGCCAGTTGCTGAATCCGCGATTTTTCCTGCGGCTCGGCCAGTGGTTTTCCCAGTTGCTGGCGATCCATTTCCCCTTCCTTCAACCACTCGCTGCCGACGCCGGCGTAGGTGGTGATCAATCGCACGGGCACATGATCGACGTGAAAACGCGGGCACATCGCCTTGTCCAGTACACGCAACCGCAAGCCGATCCGCCGCGCGCCGAGCAGGCAGGCGAAGGCGCCGACCAGCCATTTCAGGTCGGCGATAAAACCTTCGTAGCCTTCCAGATCGCGGAATTCGCTGGCCAGCCCGGTCAGGTCTGGATCGACGTCCTCGTCATGTAGCTCCAGGCACAACGCTTCGGCGTAGGGCTCATTGAGTGACAGCGATAATTTCGCAAAATCGGCGACATGCAGCGGTAGCTGCCGCTGCCAGATGGCGAGGTTGATTTCATCTTCAAGAATGCTCGCCAGCGCTTGCGGGGTTGGGCCAAGGACTTGATCACGCGTCACGTTTTGCAGCGGTTTGAGGGCAAACATCATGCGGCCTCGTCATGCCAGGGGCCGAACGGATCGGCCAGCAATCGCCAGCCTTCGACACCGAGCGCCATCTCCGCATCGGTCAGCAGACAGTCGTCCAGAGCTGACTTGAGTTGTGCGAAATCGATGTTTTGGCCGATAAACACCAACTCTTGGCGGCAGTCTCCTACGCTCGCGGTCCAGTTTTCCATGATCGCAGCGGTGCTTTCCTGATCCTGTGGCCATTGATTCTTCGGCACGAAACGCCACCAGCGCCCGGCGAAACCGTGGCGCATCAAGCCACCCGCCTGGGACCAACTGCCGGCATCCGTGGGTTTGCTCGCGAGCCAGAAGAACCCTTTTGATCGCAGCAGCTTGCCGTTCACCCAAGTCTGATTGATGAAGTCGAAAAAACGCTGAGGATGAAAGGGGCGACGCGCGCGGTAGGCCGTGGAGGCGATACCGTATTCATCGGTTTCCGGCACATGCTCGCCACGCAACTCCTGAAGCCAGCCCGGGGCCGTTGCAGCCCTGTCGAAATCGAACCGGTGAGTGTTGAGGATCTTCTCCAGCGGCACTTCGCCCATCACCATCGGGATGATTTCAGCGTTAGCGTTCAGCCGCTTGAGGATCGCCATCAGCTCTTCCCGCTCACTGCTGCTGATCAGATCGATCTTGCTGATCAACAGAACATCGGCGAACTCGATCTGTTCGATCAACAGATCGGTGATCGAACGCTCATCTTCTTCACCGAGGATTTCGCCACGGGAAGCCAGGCTTTCGGCGGCCTGGAAATCAGGCAGGAAATTCAGGCCGTCGACTACAGTGACCATGGTGTCGAGGCGAGCGATGTCAGCAAGGCTCTGGCCCTGTTCGTCGCGGAAGGTGAAGGTCTCGGCAATCGGCAGGGGTTCGGAAATGCCGGTGGATTCTATAAGCAGATAATCAAAGCGGCCTTCCCGGGCCAGTTTGGCGACTTCTTCCAGCAAGTCTTCGCGTAACGTACAGCAGATACAACCGTTGCTCATCTCCACGAGCTTTTCTTCTGCGCGGTTCAGGTCGACATCACGCTGGACTTCGCTGCCATCGATATTGATTTCGCTCATATCGTTGACTATGACAGCCACGCGCAGATCCTCTCTGTTACGTAGTACGTAATTCAAAAGTGTACTTTTTCCGGCGCCGAGAAAGCCGGACAAAACGGTCACGGGAAGCGGATTAGACATTGGATAAACCTCATCAGGCGGCTGCTGCAACACTGGAAATGCTCTTGGCGGCGTGCGTTCTTCGGCTTTAGCGAGTGACGCGGGCATAGGTAAGGCAAACCCGTGGAAAGCCGAAGTGATTTTAATGTTATAGTATAACAATAACAGCAATCCACATTCTTCTTGCCGAGAATGGCAAAGGACTGGAAGCTGCTAGCTCTTCCCCGTCGGGTCGCCTCATGAAAACTGCGCTGAAATGCTCACTCTTTGGTCTCGCCCTGCTGACCCTCGATGCATGGGGACAAGTTCCGGGACTCGCTACCTGCACGCGCAGCGCCAACCTGCTGGCGTGCGTCGATGCCAATGGCAATGCCTATAGCGTCAACACCGCCGGCAAGACGATTTACCTACGGGGTTTCGAGAAGATCGGCCAACGATATTGGGCGCAAACCAACAGCATTTACGGGCAGTTGACGTTCTTCACGGGGGTTGCTTCCGACGGCGAGGCCTGGGTCGGTTACAACCGCCGGGTGGGCTGGACAACAATCAACCGCTTTTCCAGCTCCGGCGGAAGTACCGGAAGCTTCACCTGCAACCGACTCACGGGCTGCTAGACACGCACTTGTTGCTGCTCCTGCTGCCAAGCGATGTAGCTGTCAGCTGGCGGGTTTTTCTGGAAATAGCGCTGCAATCCTTCGAAAAGACCGTCAGCAACCGCTTGCTGATGGCGCGCCGTGACCAGTCGCTGGCTGTCCCGCGCGTTGGAGATAAACCCGGTTTCCACCAGAATCGATGGCACATCGGGCGACTTCAACACCGCAAATCCCGCTTGTTCCACACGTTTTTGATGCAGGGTGGTGATACCCGCCAGGCTACCCAGTACCGTGCTGCCTAATTGCAAACTGGCGGCGATCGTGGCGTTCATCGACATATCGAGGATGACTCCGGCGAGCATCGGATCCTTGTCCTTGAGATTCAGCAGGCTGGTTGCACCGAGCAGATCCGCACCATTTTCCCGTTGAGCCATGAAGCGCGCAGTGGCTGAAGTCGCGCCACCTTCAGACAAGCAATACACAGACGCCCCCGAAGCCGTGAGGCGCGGCGCGGCATCCGCGTGCACAGAAATGAACATGTCGGCCTTGTGCTGGCGGGCAATATCAACCCGCTTGCGCAGCGGCACGAAGAAATCGTCATTGCGCACAAGCTTCACATCGAAGCCCTTCTCCCGCTTCAAGCGACGCGCGAGCAACTGGGAAATCGAAAGCACAACGTCCTTCTCACGCTCGCCTTTTGCACCGACTGCACCGGGATCTTTGCCGCCATGGCCAGGGTCGACCACGACAATAATGTCTCGTTTTGGATGATTGGTTTTTCCCGGTGTTTCACGTGGAACGCTCGGTGCTGCGACTTTTGAAGCGCTCAAAAGATCCAGAACCAGGCGATGCCCCTGACCATCCTGAGGCGCCAGCAGGAAGGTATTGAGCTGAACCGGACCACTCAAATCCAGAACGATTCGGGTATCGCCCTTACCAAAATGCCCCGATCGGATGCTGCGAATAACCGTTTCGCTGAGCGCCAATTGACTGAAATCACCACTCAAGCTGGCCCCACTCAGATCAATGATCAGGCGATCCGGCGCACTCAGCGTGAACGTTTTGTAGCTGACCGGCCCGCTCAAATCAAAGACCAGCCGAAGCTTGTCATCCGAACGCCAGAGGCGTGCATTGCGAATTTGTGTGGCGCTGACACTGAATGGAAAAGCCAACGCAGCGCTGGCCAACATCAGGTTAAGCAAATGGCGTCTGTGCATATGAAAGCCCGTTCATGAAAAAGGCATCGTGATTTGAATTGTTATAATGTAACATCAAATTCAATCAACACGATGGTACTGAACATGAATGCGCTGACGCTGCCGGATATCGCCGCGCAAGCCGCCCGACAGGCCTTGCCGCTTGATTGGGTGGGAATGCGTGGCATCGCTCTACCTGTCTTTATCGAAGGCCAACGCCTGGCAGCAAAAGCCGATGCAGGTGTCAGCCTCGATGACGGCGAAGCCCGTGGCATTCACATGTCACGGTTGTATTTGGCGCTGGAAAGGCTGGAACAAAAAAACCTCACCCCCGCACTTCTGCACCAGGTTTTGCAGCGTTTTCTCGACAGCCATGAAGGCCTGGCCAACAGCGCCTATTTGGATATCCATACCGATTTGCTGCTCAGAAGGCCCGCATTGGTCAGCCCATTGGCAGGATGGAAAACCTATCCGGTGACTATTGCAGCCACTCTGAAAAACACAGTGTTCCACGTGGAACTGAAAATCGAAGTGGCCTATTCCTCGACATGCCCCTGCTCAGCCGCTCTGGCGAGGCAATTGATCCAGCAGCAATTCGTCGACGATTTCGCCAACAAGCCGTTGCAACATGCCGAAGTCCTGGCCTGGCTGGGCTCGACTCAGGGGATCGTCGCAACCCCACACAGCCAACGCAGCACCGCACAACTGCATCTGCACCTGGATGAATTTGTTGATGGTTTACCACTGACCTCGGCAATCAACGACGCCGAAGCGGCCCTGGGCACCGCGGTGCAAACTGCCGTGAAACGCGCCGACGAACAAGCCTTCGCCCTCGCCAACGGCCAGAACCTGATGTTCTGCGAAGACGCCGCTCGCCGCCTGAATCTGGCGTTGCGTCGTTCACCCGGCATCCGCGAGTTCCACCTGCGCGTGATACATGCCGAAAGCCTCCACGCCCACAATGCAGTCGCTGAAAGTCACTGGCGACGGGAGACCGCATGATCCGCCTGCAGTCTCTGAGTTGGGGTGCCCCCGGCCAACCGCTCACGCCGCCGCTGAGCCTTCAACTGGAGAGCGGCAGCATGACCGCCATCATCGGCGTCAACGGCAGCGGTAAAAGCAGCCTGCTAAAAGTCATCGCCGGACTCCAAAGGCCTTTGGCCGGCGCCGTCGCATTGGGTGTTCCTCGCCAAAGCGGTTTGTCTTTCCTCCCCCAACAGCAGCACCTGGATCGACAGTTCCCGATCAGCCTTCAGGAACTGGTTGCCGCCGGTTTCTGGGGACGTCGACTGTCAACGCAATTACGGGCGCAACGCCTCACCCAGGCACTTGAAGATTGGCACTTGAGCGGCCTTGAACAGCGCCCGTTGATGGCACTCTCCGGCGGTGAACTGCAACGTGCCCTGCTCGCTCGCTTGAGCCTGACCGACACGCCGGTGCTCCTGCTCGACGAGCCCCATGCTGCACTGGATGAGTTCGGTCAGGCATTGCTCTGGCAACACCTCCACACCTGGCATGCGCAAGGCCGGACGCTGGTCATGGTGGGCCACGACCTCGCCGCTGTCCGCCAACACATTCCACAAACCCTGCTGATCAAAAACAGCGGCTGCGTGTTCGGCCCCAGTGTCGAACTGATTCAGCAAACACCCAACGTGCAGGTCGCCTGATGCTCAGCGCCACTCATTTCTGGCAACCATTTCTCGAGTTCGTGTTCATGCGCCGGGCACTGCTCGGCGGTTTGCTGCTGGCGTGCAGCACCGCTCCATTAGGCGTGTTCCTGATCCTGCGGCGCATGAGCCTGATCGGCGACGCCGTCGCCCACGGCATCCTTCCCGGTGCGGCGCTGGGCTTCTGGTTTGCCGGCCTGAGTCTACCCGCGCTGACCCTGGGTGGCCTCGGCGCCGGTCTGAGCATGGCCGGACTCGCCGCATGGATCACTCGTCGTACCGGCCTGCGCGAAGACGCCAGCCTCGCGGCGATCTACCCGATCTCTCTGGCCAGCGGCGTGCTGATTCTGGGCATCGCCGGCAAACGGCTCGACCTGCTGCACTTGCTGTTCGGTTCGGCACTGGCGGTCGACGGTCCCACCCTGAACGGAATGTTGGGCGTTTCGCTGCTGAGCCTGATTGCCATGGCGCTGATCTACCGCCCGCTACTGCTCGACACCCTCGATCCGCTGTTTCTGCGCACCGTCAGCCGACTCGGTCCGATCGCCCACGGCGTGTTCCTGACGCTGGTGGTGCTCAACCTGGTCATCGGCTTCCAGGCCATCGGCGCGCTGATGGTGGTCGGACTGATGATGCTGCCCGCCGCCGCTTCACGCTTCTGGAGCCGGCGTCTGCCAATCCTGATCGCCATCGCCGCAGCCATCGGTTGCCTGTCGGTGTGGCTCGGCCTGTTGCTGTCGTTCTACTACTCGCTGCCCAGCGGTCCAGCCATCGTGCTGGTCGCAGGCATCGGTTACCTGTTGTCCGTGGTACTCGGGCCGGTTCACGGCCTGCTGCGCCGCCCGCCCTTGCTCACATCCCAATGAGGTGTTTCCCGATGCGCGCTCTACTTGTGTTGTTCAGCCTGATGCTGTCGATGTCATTGTCGGCGGCGGAAAAACTGCCGGTGGTCACCAGTTTCAGCATCCTTGCCGACATGATGCATCAGGTCGGCGGCGAGCATATCCAGATCACCAACATGGTCGGGCCAGACGCCGATGCCCACACCTACGAACCGACGCCGGACGATGCCAAGGCACTTCTGAAAGCGAAACTGATCGTCAAGAACGGACTGGGTTTCGAGCCATGGCTGGACCGACTGGTGACCAGCACCGACACCAAAGCCACAGTCATCAGCGCCAGCCATGGAGTGATTCCCCGCTCGCTGGATGAGGACGGCGAAACCGTTCCCGACCCTCACGCCTGGCACAACCTGGCCAACACCGAGTTGTATGTCGCCAACATCACCAAGGCACTGATCGCCGCCGACCCGGCGAACAAGGCCGACTACCAACGCAACAGCAAGGCCTACCTGCAACAGATCCATGCCCTCCTCGCCGAAGCCAAGGCCAAGCTCGGTTCACTGCCGCCGGGCAATCGCAAGATCGTCACCAGCCACGATGCCTTCGGTTATCTGGGGCAAGCCTACGGAATCGACTTCATGGCACCGCAAGGCCTGTCCACCGAGCGTGAACCTTCTGCCGCCGAGGTCGCCGCGCTGATCACCCAGATCCGTCAGGCCAAGGTCAAAGCTGTGTTCATGGAAAACATCAAGGACGCGCGCCTGCTCAAACAGATTGCCGACGAAAGCGGCGCGCACATCGGTGGCACGCTGTACTCCGACGCCCTCGCCGCTTCGGGTCCGGCCAGCACGTTCACCGGCCTGTTCGAATACAACCTCAACACTCTTTACGACGCCCTGAGCCAACCATGATCCGCAAAAACCCTTCCGGCGATCTGCCGCAAATTGCCGAGTCTGCCTACGTCGATAAAACCGCAATCATCTGCGGCAAAGTGGTGATCGGCGAAAACGTATTCGTCGGCCCCTACGCGGTCATTCGTGCTGATGAAGTGGACGCCTCGGGCGAGATGGAGCCGATCACCATCGGCGCCAACTCGAACATTCAGGATGGTGTGGTGATTCACTCCAAGTCCGGCGCGGCGGTGACCATCGGCGAGTTCAGCTCCATCGCCCACCGCTCGATCGTGCATGGCCCGTGCAAGGTCGGCGACCGAGTGTTCATCGGCTTCAACAGCGTGCTGTTCAATTGTGTGGTGGGCAATGGTTGCGTGGTGCGACACAACTCGGTGGTCGATGGCCGGGATCTGCCGGATGCGTTCTACGTGCCCTCCACCACCCGCATCGGCCCGGGCACCGACCTCTCGCAATACCCACCGGTGAGCGTCAGCGCTTCGGAGTTTTCCGAAGACGTGGCACGCACCAACGTCGATCTGGTGCGCGGCTACAAGGCCCTGCAGAACGAGTTCTGAACCATGAACAGTGTGCTGATTCGCAATGCACGCCTGGTTGATGACGGGCATGAGTTCTACGCCGATCTGCTGGTCAGCCACGGTCGCATCGTCAAGATCGGCCGCAGCATCTTCGGAGAAAACGCCACACTGGAAATCGACGCCAACGGCCAATGGCTGCTGCCTGGAATGATCGACGACCAGGTACATTTCCGTGAGCCGGGCTCGCCAGCAAAAGGCAGCATCTACACAGAATCCCGCGCAGCCGTGGCCGGTGGCATCACCAGTTTCATGGACATGCCCAACACCAACCCGGCCACCCTCACCCTCGAAGCGCTGGCCGACAAAAAACGTCGGGCAGCGATCAACTCGGTGGCCAACTACGGCTTTCACTTCGGCGTCAGTCACGACAACCTGGACACTGTCGCGGCGCTCAATCCAAGTGAAGTGGCCGGGGTCAAAGTGTTCATGGGGGCGTCGACCGGCAACCTGCTGGTTGATGACCCCAAAACACTGGAGCGATTGTTCGCCGAGGTGCCGACGATCCTGCTGGCCCATTGCGAACACACGCCGAGCATCGAGGCCAACACCGTCAGATTGCGCGAGCAGTTCGGTGAACATCTCCCTCCCGACGCCCATGCGCTGATCCGTAATGCCGAGGCTTGCTATCGCTCTTCTTCACTGGCGGTGGAACTCGCCAAACGCCATGGGACTCGCCTGCACGTGCTGCACCTGACCACCGCCCGGGAGCTGGAGCTGTTCGAAAACAAACCTCTGGCACACAAACGCATCACGGCGGAAGTCTGCCTGCATCACCTGCTGTTCGATGACCGCGACTACCCGGACCTCGGCAACCAGATCAAATGCAACCCGGCGATCAAAAGCCAGGCTGATCGCGATGCCCTGCGTCTGGCCTTGTCGAGCAATCGACTGGACGTGATCGGCAGCGATCACGCCCCGCATACCTGGGCGGAGAAACAGCTGTCATATGCCCAGGCACCGTCTGGTCTGCCACTGGTGCAACAGGCGTTGCCGGCGTTGTTGGAGCTGGTGGCAGATGGCGTGCTGCCGATCACCACGCTGGTGGCGAAGACCAGTCACCGGGTGGCGGATCTGTTTGCCATTCCGGATCGCGGTTATTTGAGGGAGGGTTATTGGGCGGATCTGGTATTGATTCAGCCGGAGCCCGAGGGTGTCGCGGTATCACGACAACCGATTCTGTCGCAGTGCGGGTGGACGCCATTTGCCCGTCGCAGCTTTCGCCACCGGGTGAGTACGACGCTGGTGTCGGGACAGGTTGCGTGGCACGACAACCGGCTGCATGACGGATGCCAGGGATTGCCGCTGCGATTCATGCGCTAAAAAAAGCCCCCACAATATTGTGGGGGCGGTTCGATGTTCAGGCTCTTGGTTTGACGGTGCCGCAGTCCTGACCCAGCCACACGGCACGGGTTTCCAGACTGCCCTTCTGGTTGATCCCGATGGCATTGAACGTGCCGTTGGCAATGGTGGTGAACTCACGGTCGCTGACGAACGTAGCCACACCGTTGCCAGACGCTCGCGGGCAACTGAAACGGAATTTCCACTGGTTACCGTTGCGCTCGGTGATCTGCTGTTTGCACCCCGACTGCGGGTCAGCCAAGGGAATATCATTGGTCGCCACTTGCTGCGGCGTCAGGCAGGCACGAATACCCTTGCCACCGATGTTGATGCCTTGCTTCTCCAGCTGCGCCCGTTGTTGCGGGGTGATCTGGCCCTGAATCTGGCCGAGGATCGATTGCACGTCCATGGCCTGATCATCGACCTTCACATTGCTCGATGTCATTTCCCACAACCCCGGCTGCAGCATTTGCGCCTGAGCCACCAACGGCAAGGCCAACCCCAGACCCAGCGCCAAACCCAGCAGACGAACGTTCATTGCAAAACTCCTGATCAGTAGTGGCCGTTAGACGCCGGCCGCTTGTTTCGGTTCATGGCCTGCTTTCATGGCTAAAAAGAAAATAGCGACAACCGCAAAGGAACATGGTCTGTTAAGCATTGAATCTTCAGGAGCAAGGTTGCCCCATGGATTATTTTGGACCGCATATCTTCGGTTATCTGATCGCGCTGATACATAGCCTGGGCACAATTGCCGCCATCCATGCGGTGCTGACCGTCCGCACGGCGCAAGGCGCGATCGCCTGGGCGCTGTCGCTGATCTTCATTCCCTATCTCACCCTCATCCCCTATCTGGTGTTCGGTCGAAGCACCTTCGACGGTTATATCAAGGCCCGACGTCAGGCCAACGAACAAATGCGCCAGGCCGTTTCCGAACTGAACTGGCGGCCCTGGGTAGAAGAAGCCCTGACCGCTCGCGCCTCCAATGCCTACGACTCATTGCGGGCGATGCCGAAGCTCGGCCGCATGCCGTGTCTGGCCAACAATGAAGTGCAATTGCTGATCAACGGCACCGCCACCTTCGAAGCGATTTTCCACGCAATCAGCCAGGCACGGGAAGCTGTGCTGATTCAGTTTTTCATCATTCACGACGATCGCCTCGGCCAGCGCCTGCACGAACTGCTGCTGAAGAAAGCCGCCGAAGGAGTCGCGATTCATCTGCTGTACGACCGCATTGGCAGCCATGCCCTGCCCCACAGCTACGTGCAGGCACTTCGCGATGGCGGGGTCGAGGTGAAGGCATTCGCCACCCGCAGCGGCTGGCTCAATCGCTTCCAGGTGAATTTTCGCAACCATCGCAAGATTGTCGTGGTCGACGGAATGATCGGCTTCGTTGGCGGGCACAACGTCGGCGACGAATACATGGGCGAAAAACCACCTCTGGCGCCATGGCGCGACACCCACGTTCAGGTGCGCGGGCCGGTGGTCGCCTGCATGCAGGAGTCATTTGCCGAAGACTGGTTCTGGGCTGCCCGTACACTGCCCCCGCTGATCCTGCCGGAGGTGTACCCGGAAGACGGCGTGCTCTGCCAGTTGCTCGCCAGCGGCCCGGCGGATGCCTACGAAACCTGCTCACTGTTTTTCGTCGAAGCCATCCATGCCGCGACTGAACGCGTGTGGATTACCAGCCCTTACTTCATCCCCGACGAAGCCGTTTTCGCTGCGCTGCGCCTCGCCGTCCTGCGCGGTGTCGATGTGCGGTTGCTGCTGCCGTCGCGTCCTGATCACCGCATCGTCTACGCCGCATCGAGCCTTTATGCGTTCGAAGCGGTGCGCGCCGGGGTGCGGGTGTTCCGCTACGAACCGGGTTTCCTGCATCAGAAAGTGGTGTTGGTCGACAACGAAATCAGCGCCATCGGCAGCGCCAATCTGGACAACCGTTCTTTCCGGTTGAATTTCGAGGTGATGTTGCTGACGGTCGACAGCGAATTTGCCGGCCACGTGGAACAGATGCTCAACGAAGACTTCGCCCAAGCCTGTGAAATCGCCAAGGAAGAAGGCCGGGAAATCCACCGCCTGCAACAACTCGGCATGCGGATCGCCCGGCTGATTTCACCGATTCTCTAGCTCAAGGGTTGTAGATGTCGTCGCGGGTCCACGGCAGTTCATGGCTGCCATCGGCGTGGGCCTTCACCGCGAGGATCTGGTGCAGATTGATCCAGCCCCGGGCAAACGCGTAGGCGCATCCGGCCAGGTACAGACGCCAGATACGCAAAGCCTGATCTGGTACCAGCTTCGCGGCGGCTTCGAGATTGTCCTCCAGACGTTCGCTCCAGTGGTCCAGGGTGCGCGCGTAATGCAGACGCAGGCTCTCGACATCGACGATCTCCAGACCGGCCTCGCTGATCTGGGCCGAGATCATCGCCAGGTGCGGCAGCTCGCCGTTGGGGAACACGTATTTCTCGATGAAGTCCCCGGCACCGCGTCCCACCGGACGGCCATCGGTGTGCTTGGCGGTGATGCCGTGGTTCATCACCAGACCGCCCTCTTTCACCGCGCCGAACAGGGTTTTGCAGTACTCGGCCAGGTTGGCGTGGCCCACATGCTCGAACATGCCGACGCTGACCACTTTGTCGAACCGACCGTCCTGCGGCAGATCGCGGTAATCGAGCAGTTGCAGTTCGATCTGGTCTTCCAGGCCTTCAGCTTTGACGCGCTCCCGAGCCAGGGCCAACTGCTCCTTGCTCAGGGTGATACCAAAGACTTTGGCACCGAACTCACGGGCGGCGTAACGCGCCAGGCCGCCCCAGCCGCAGCCGACATCCAGCAGGTAGTCGCCCGGTTGCAAACGCAGCTTGCGACACAGATGCCGGAATTTGGCCTGCTGGGCCTGTTCGAGGGATTCGCTGCCAGTTTCGAAATAGGCGCAGGAGTACGCCATGTCGCTGTCCAGCCATAGCTGGTAGAACGCGTTGGACAGGTCGTAGTGATAAGAGATGGCCTTGGCGTCGGTTTCCTTGTCGTGGAGCGTGCGCACTGGCTGACTGTCTTCGTCCTCATCGAGCAGCGCGGAGCTCAGCTCATCGCACACCCGGATGACCTCGCTGATCGAACCCTCGAGTTCGAGTTTGCCCTCAACGAACGCCGCCCCCAGCGCGTCGAGACTTGGATGGGTCAACTGGGACACCATCAACGGGTCCTTGACCACGATGGTGACGCTGGGCGTCGGGCCCAGATTGAATTCATGGCCGTCCCAGAGTCGCAGGCGAAGCGGAAGCTGCAGATTCTGTAAGGCCGGTGGAAGTTGCGCGAGCATGGAATATCCCCCTGGTTTCAGACGTCTGATCTGAGGGTAGACCATCCTTGAAAATTAGCAGGCTATCGATTCAATAGTCGCCGCCTATGAGCCGAAATGGCTTTAACGTCACTGATCTCCCTGCTTCAGTGCGCCTTCTCAAATGACTGCAAGAGAGGCGCACAGTTCGAAAAATGATCAGTTCTGTTCGGTGAGTTTCAGCAGCGGCTCCTGAAACCGCAGCAAGCGGCCAGCGTTGCCCAACACCAGCAACGTGCTGAGGTTGTGCAGCAGCGCCGCGATCATCGCCCCGGCCGCGCCCAGCCAGCCGAACGCGGCGAACACGACGATGGCCAGCGTCCAGCCCAGACCGATGATCACGTTCACTTGAAGCGTGCGCCGGCATTGGCGACTCAGACGCACACAGGTGCCGAGCCGGCGCAGGTCGCTGCCGATCAGCACGATGTCGGCGGACGCCAGCGCAATGTCCGCACCGCCCGCTCCCATCGCAACACCTACCACCCCGGCCTTGAGTGCCAGCGAATCGTTGATGCCGTCGCCGACCACCATCGGCCGGAAACCGTTGTCGATTTCCTTCAGCACCCGATTGAGTTTGTCTTCAGGCAACGCCTGAGCTTCGACTTCATGCAGGCCGACATCACGCGCCAGGGTGTGCGCCACGCTCTGACGGTCGCCGGTCAGCAACAGTTGCCGACCGAGGCCCAGCTCGCGCAGTTCGCTCAAGGCGAATCGTGCTTCCGGTTTGACGCTGTCAGCCAGCAACAGCCAGGCGAGAAATTCACCATTCAAGGCTAGCCCGGCAATCGGGCCGTCGTGATCGGGAATCGATGTGGTCGGGATACCCAGTTGCGCAAACAACTCTGGGCGACCGAGGGCCGCTTCACCCTGCTCGGTCTTGGCCACCACACCCAATCCTTGCCGTTCGTGAATGTCGGTCAGCACCAGCACGTTGTCCGCGTGGACCAGACCGGCCAGTGCTCGACTGACCGGGTGACTGCTCGCAGCACCAAGGCTGGCGGCCAGTGCCATCACCGAATCGTGATCCGCCTGCGCGCTGTTGATCGACTGCAAACGCAACGTGCCGTAAGTCAGAGTTCCGGTCTTGTCCACCACCAGCGAAGTAAGGTCGGCCAGTTCTTCGAGAAAAGCCGAACTGCGGATCAGAATCCCGTGACGCGCCGCAACCGCCACACCGGCAATCGCCGTGGCCGGTGCCGACAACACCAGTGCACACGGACAGGCTGCGACCAGCACTGCCAGCATCGCCTGCGCATCGTTGGTGACAAACCAGGTCACCGCCGCCAACAGCAACACCAGCACCATATAGCTGCCGGCATAACGTTCCAGCAGCCGGGTGATCGGTGGTTTGGAACGCTCGGCGTTCTGCATCAGGGCGATGACCTTGCCCAGGGTCGATTCATCGCCGGTGCGGGTCACCTCGATACGCAGCAGCCCATCGAGGTTGATCGCCCCGCCGAAAACCGTCATTCCGACACCCGCCTCGACCGGCACCGACTCACCGGTGATCGAGGCGGTGTCGAGGCTGGCCTGACCGGACAACACGCGACCGTCCGCCGGGATCCGATCGCCGGCGCGGACTTCAACGGTGTCGCCGGCCTTGAGCGTGCCGTTATCGACTTCGATCACGGTGCCGTCCGCCTGGATTTTCCGTGCATGACTGCGAGTGAGCTGGCCCAGGGCATGAATCGCTTCCTGCGAGCCGATCACACTGCGTTCCTCCAGCACATGGCCGAAGATCATGATGATCGGCAACAGCGCGGCGGTCAGCAGATCACCAGTGGCCCAGGCACCGAGCATCGCCAATGCGATCAACTGGTCGGTGATGCCGTGCAGGCTCGGATAACGCAGGCTGAACCACGCCGAACGCATCACCGGCACCGCCACCAGCAAAGAAGCAAAACCCAACAGCAACTGACTGACCCCGGTTTGTTCCGGCATCAACCAGCGCCAGATCAGGCCAAGCCCGAGCAGGCCAAGGGCGAGCATCGCCAGGGTCAACTGGCGCGCAGCGCGACGTTGCTCGGCCGAGGACAACAGACTCGGTGCGGCGGTAGTGGCGGTCATTTACTGGCTCCCTGAATGATCAGGCGGGAATCGTCTTTCGGATCGACCGTGGTGACCGAACCGGCCTGGCCGAGAATCTTCGGTATCCGTTCGCGGTATAGGCGCAGCAGCATTTGCGGGTCGGTGCTCTGTTGCCGGGCCAGACTCAATACAGTGGCGGTATCGGCGGACGCTTTGGCCAGGCGTTCACCGGCCTGGGCATGGGCGACCTGCAAGGTGCGGTCGGCCAGTTCGTTGGCCGTCTGGGTGATTTTTTCAGCATCGGTGCGGGCATTGGCCACCGCTTTGTCAGCCTGTTGGCTGGCTGTCAGCACGGCATTGAACGCACCGACGGCCGGCTCGGGCAGACTTGATTGCACATCGACCCGCGCCACTTCGATACCGATGCCCTGCCCGCTTGCCTTCAATTCAGCCAAGCGACGATTGATGCCTTGCACCAGATCCCCGCGCAAGCGCTCGCGTCGTTCGGCGGCTTGATTGTCAGCGCCGATCAACTCCGGACGCGCCACCAGAATGGTGTCCAGATCCCGCGCCGCTGTCAGGGCCACCGCGCTGCGAGTCACCAATCGATCCAGCGCCGGCAACACATGGTCGCCTTGCAGCACGAAGTCATAGGGATCGGTGACCTTGTAAAACACCCGCACGTCCAGCTGCACCACACCGGCATCACCGGTGAGCAAATAGCCGGAACCGGCCAATGCATCGCTTATTGGCGTGGCGAATGTGGCGACGCGATCCGCCTGTATTGCAGCTGGACTGCGCAGCAAGTTTTCCACGCGACGTTCGATGACCCGATCTGCCGCCGGCAGCAAAACGACCTGTTCGAACGGCTGCGGCCAGGCCAATAACAACCCGGCATTCTGGATGCGATCCAGCGCACCGAAATGCATGACCACCGCACGATTTTGCGGATCGATCTGCCGCACATTGGAAAACGCCCAGGCCAACGCCGCCAGCACCGTCACTGCGTACAGGGCAAAAAACGCCAGACGTCCCGCCTGAATCCAGGGACTGTTCAACGAATTTGTTCCACGTGGAACCTCACTCATGGCTGCGTTCCGGTCTTGCTGTCCAGATTCGGCGGGCCGTCCACCAGCACGCGGAATGGCGCGGCATCAGTGCGCAGGATCAACTTCGTATCTGGCGTGACGATAGTGCCGAGGGTGTCCAGTGAGCGCAGCAAGTTGTACAGCTGCGGCGATCCGGCATAAGCACGACCATAAATCTGTGCGGCTTCGACCCGCGATTGCGCCTCGATTTCCGCCGCTTTCACGGTCGCGTCAGCCTGCACAATTCGGGCATCACGCTCGGCGCCGGAGCGAATCTGCGCAGCTTCACGCTTGCCAATTGCAGTGCGTTCAGTGGCGATGGTTTCACGCTCGGCGCGCATCCGGTCAACCGTCGCGGTGAGAGTCACTGATGGCAAGGTCAACCGCTCGATGCCCACTTGCACCACGCGTACGCCGTAAGTGGCGAGCAATTGCTGATCAATCTGCTGACGCAACTGCGCTTCGAAGTCGGCGATATGCACCTGGTTGGCATCGGTGTTGACCAGATTGGCCAGGTCGAAACTGCTGGCGGTGGTCTCCAGCGCCGAGCCGACAAAGGTGCGAATCTGCCGCGCCGCTTCGTCCGGCTGATTCTGTACTGCGCGCATGAACCGTTGGACGTTGTCCGCATCGCCCTGCACCTGCCACGCGACATACGCCTGCACGATGATGCGCAAACCGTCACGGGTGCCGACGTCCTGCAAGCCACTCGATGTCGTACGCAAACGCAGGTCCACCGGGATTGCCGCTTCGAACGGCGCCGGCCAGCGCCAACTCAGACCGGGCTCCAGCAAAACCCGGGACGGGTTGCCGAAGCGGGTGATGACGGTGGCTTCACCGGAGCGCACCTGCACCAGGCTTGCCGCTGCGATGGCGAACGCCACGAGCAACACTGCCCAGCCCATGCGTCGCCACGGGAAAGGCCCCGCCTCTTCCGGCGCCCCATGATGATGGTGATGCCCGTGATGGTGGTGGCCGCCATAAGCATGGTCGTGACCGCTGTGGTCATGGTGATCGTGAGTATGCGACTGGCTCAATGGGTGGCTCCTGGTTGAGCGGTGGTGCGCGCCGGCGTCGGGTCAGCCGGCAGCGTGAACGTACGCAGGTCGATGGTCGGCGCGTTGCTGCTGCCGCCCAGACGATGGTCGAGCACCAACAGTTTGGCTTTGCCCAGCCCCTGACTGAGCTGGCTGAGGTATTGCTCCAGCACGAAGGCCTGACCGGCGCTGGCGTAGGCTTTTTGCTCGGCGCTGAATTTCAGATCCGCCGCGCGGGCGGTCGAGCCGGTTTCGTGGGCATTGGCAGTGGCTTGGTCGCGAGCGAGGCTGGCCTGCAATTGCGCCTGATTGCTCGCTTCGGCCGCCGCCCCACGCTCGCGAGAGATCAACGCCTGGGCGCCAATCTGCGCCGCTTGCACGCTGTGATAAGCGTTGGCCGCACCGGCGGGTGGATGGATCGCTTCGACCACAGTGGCGAGAATTTCCACACCACTGTCGAGTTTCTGCAGATCGCTTTGCACCGCGCGGCCTATCTCGTCAGCCAGCCCAACCCTGTCCTGCCCCAGCAAACCGTCGAGGGTGCGCGATGCAAAATCGTGGACCAGAATCCGGCTCGCGGTGCTGCGGATCAGCGTCGGCACATCCGCGCTGTTATACGTCGCGGCCAACGCCGCCTGATCGCTGAGGCCGATGCGGTAGACGAAACGCACGTCCATATTGACGATCTGGAAGCTCTGTTGCTCGCCACGGCTGCTGGCGATGACCTGGGATTTATCGTTGACGTGGCTGGCATCCCACAAGCGGTTGGCGGTGATCGGGGCCGGACCTTCCGCCGGATCCGGCTGAACCGGCGCCGGGTTCTCGCCGACGCTGGTCGCCAATTCATGCACCACGCCATTCTCCACGCTCAACACCCGGCCCAACGGCCAGGGCAGACCGGCATGCAAACCCGGGCCGAACACCTGCACCGGTTTGCCGAAGCGCTCATAGATCCCACGGCTTTGCAGCGGGACTTCATGAATGCCGGTGAGCAACCAGCCCACCGTCGCCACCAGCACCAATACCGGCAAGAATGCGCGGCGCATGTAACTGAAGGCCCAGATCTGCCGCAGATCGATACCGAAGCGGTTGTGCAATTCGTGCTGCAAGGCGAGCAACGGTTGCGGTGTCCAGCGCAGCAGATCGGCGACGAAACTGCGGGCCAGCAGCACCGGTTCAAGTTGTTCGCGGCGCGGACTGAACAGCGACAACACGGCACGCAGCAGCAACTCCGCCGCGACCAGCCCCGGCAGGATGCCGATCAGCACCGCCAGCCGCACGGGCCACACCGAATTCTCGCTGGCAAACAGCAAGCACAACGCGCCCAGCACCAGGCTGATGATGGTCACGCGCGTTAGTTGCGCCAGCGCGCCGGCCTCGGGCCATTGCGCCGGGTTTTCCTGAGCCAGTTGCCGCTCCAGCACCAGCAGGCCGAACGCCAGCAACAGCGCAATCGCCGCGCCGACGGAGGCGGACAAGCCCACGGCAGTCGGTTGCAGCGTGAGATTCCACACCTGCTCGATGCCAAGCAACGCCAGCAGCGCCAGAGCGCCCAGCCACAATGTCGCTGCACCGATCTGCCCCAGTACATGCAGGCTGCGGCGGCTCAGCCGATCCAGCAGTCGCTCGTACCAGCCATCCGGCCCGGGCGTTTCTTCCTCGACGGTAACCGGCACCACCGGGTTGATCACCCGCGCCCGCCAATCGGCCACCCACCACGCCGATTGCAGCCCGGCGACCAGCACCAGCAACGCCGCGCTCTGATTGACCAACAGCGCCGGCCACAACGATTGCGAGGCGAACAGGCCAACAAAAAACGCCAGCACCACTTCGGCCACGGCCAACCCGCCAAGTCCAATGGCCAACCGGCGCAATCGGCGACCCTGGGCCGCCGCCTGCTGAAAGCGCGGCAAACCGGTCACTTGCGTGCCATCAACGTCCAGATCGACTTGCATATCCCCCCAAAAACCTCGGCTCACTGCACAACTCGTTACGATATAACGAAATCCGTGAAATATTTGTACTCAATTTCACATTCAAAGATGCCCAACCTGTCGCGTTCCTGAAGCCTTGACCGAAATGTCCGGAAACGCACATATTACGTACGTAATTTTTAGCGATCCGCATTCTTCAGCCAGGAGTAAGCGCATGAGCAACTATGACGTAGTGATTCTGGGCGGTGGGCCCGGCGGTTATAACGCAGCGATCCGCGCCGGCCAGTTGGGCCTGAAGGCCGCGTGTGTGGAAGGCCGTGCCACGCTGGGCGGCACCTGCCTCAACGTCGGTTGCATGCCGTCCAAGGCGTTGTTGCACGCGTCCGAACTGTACGATGCGGCGATGGGGGCGGAGTTCGCCAACCTCGGCATCGAGGTCAAACCGACGCTCAACCTCGCGCAAATGATGAAACAGAAGGACGAAAGCGTCACCGGCCTGACCAAAGGCATCGAATTCCTGTTCCGCAAGAACAAGGTCGACTGGATCAAGGGCTGGGGCCACATTGACGGTCCCGGCAAAGTCAGCGTGACCGGCGATCAGGGCAGCCGGATCGAACTGACCGCTACCGACATCGTCATCGCCACGGGTTCCGAGCCCACTCCCCTGCCCGGCGTGGCGATCGACAACCAGCGCATTCTCGACTCCACCGGCGCGTTGTCCTTGAGCGAAGTGCCCAAACATCTGGTGGTGATCGGTGCCGGCGTCATCGGCCTGGAACTGGGATCGGTCTGGCGGCGGCTCGGGGCGCAGGTGACGGTGGTGGAATACCTCGACCGCATCTGCCCCGGCGTGGACGGCGAAGCCGGCAAGACTTTGCAACGTTCACTGAGCAAACAGGGCATCACCTTCAAACTGAGTTCAAAAGTCACCAGCGCCACGTCCTCGGCCAGCGGCGTACAACTGAGCATCGAACCGGCAGCCGGCGGCGCCGCCGAACGGCTGGAAGCCGATTACGTGCTGGTCGCCATCGGCCGTCGCCCTTACACCCAAGGTCTGGGGCTGGAGAACGTCGGCCTGAGCACCGACAAACGCGGCATGCTCACCAACAAACACCATCGCACCGAGGCTCCTGGCGTGTGGGTGATCGGCGATGTCACGTCAGGGCCGATGCTGGCGCACAAGGCTGAAGACGAAGCCATGGCCTGCATCGAGCAGATCGTCGGCAAGGCGGGCGAGGTCAACTACAACCTGATCCCCAACGTGATCTACACCCGACCGGAACTGGCCAGCGTCGGCAAGACCGAGGAGCAGCTCAAGGCCGAAGGCCGGGCCTACAAGGTCGGCAAATTCCCGTTCACTGCCAACAGCCGGGCGAAGATCAATCACGAAACCGAAGGCTTTGCCAAAGTCCTCGCCGACGCGCACACCGACGAAGTCCTCGGCGTGCATCTGGTCGGCCCGAGCGTCAGTGAGATGATCGGTGAGTATTGCGTGGCCATGGAGTTCAGCGCATCGGCCGAGGATATTGCCCTGACCTGCCACCCCCACCCGACCCGTTCCGAGGCGCTGCGTCAGGCGGCCATGAATGTCGAAGGCATGGCGACGCAGATGTAAGCACTTCGCGCAGACTTCCCGCGCAATGCGGGAAGTATCAGGACGGCAAATGCCCCAGCGGCAACGCGCCCGGGGTCTTCACCGTGTGAATCGCAAAATTGCTGCGGATGTCGCTTACCCCCGGCAACTTCAGCAGGCAACCGGTGAGGAAACGGTCATAGGCACGCAAGTCCGGTACCACCACTTGCAGCAGAAAATCCGATTCCCCGGAGACCAGAAACGCCGAAATCACCTCTGGCAATGCTGTCACTGCGTGATGAAACGCCTCGGCCTGTTCATCGTTGTGGCGCTCGACCTTGACCCCGACGAACACCGTCAGCCCCAGCCCCACCTCGTCACGGTCCAGGTTCGCCTGATAACCGCGAATCACCCCGGCCTCTTCCAGCATGCGCACCCGGCGCAGGCACGGCGAGGCGGACAACCCGATCTCGTCCGCCAGTTGCACATTGCTCAGACGCCCGTCTCGTTGCAGCGCGGCGAGAATCTTGCGATCGAAGGCGTCGAGTTTCATGGTTGGCAGATCCTGATGGTGTAACGGCAAAAAGAAAGCAGGTTATGCCAATCCGCGTGGTTATTGAAGCGAACTACGCAAGCACCTGCCCTGCCCCTCAGTCATAGACTGATTGCACCGAATCGACAACGAAAGGGGTGCGACATGGCGAGTCTCTGGCTGTTTTTCCTGGCTTTGGCGGTGGTCTATCTGCTGCCCGGCCCGGACATGATCCTGCTGTTGCAGACCGGTGCCCGCCAGGGTCGCGGCGCAGCACTTGCCACGGCGGTGGGTCTGGCCGTCGCCCGAGCCTGTCATGTAGCGCTCGCGGCGCTGGGGCTGGCGGCGCTGTTCAAGGCGGCGCCGTGGACGTTCGATGCCGTGCGAATGGCCGGGGCGGCGTACCTGCTGTGGATCGGCATCCAGTGCCTGCGCACCACGCTGCTGCCGGATCTGAACGCCGGGACCGTAACGGACAGCCAGGGTCAGTGGCGCGCAGCGATCCGTCGTGGCCTGCTGACCAACCTGCTCAACCCGAAAGCCTTGTTGTTCTGCTCGGTACTGCTGCCACAGTTCATCGTGGCGAATGGCGCGCCGGTGCTGACGCAGTTTGCGGTGCTCGGCGCGATGCTGGTGGCCGCAGGATTGCTGTTCGACAGCGCCTATGCCCTGCTCGGCACGGTATTGGGCCGCTGGCTGAAACACAGCCCGACGGCCCAACGGGTGCAGCAGTGGTTGTTCGGCAGCCTGTTGATCGGCTTCGCCGTGCGCCTGACGTTCGTCCAGCAGGCTTAGGCTTTGCGAGCCTTGCGCTGGCGCCGGGTAATCATCAACACGGCCACGGCGGTGAACACGACAATCGCACCGATCTGCACCGGCCACTTGTACGGCCGCAGTGTCGAACGCACCGAGTCGGTCACCTGAGTGACATAGCGCTTGTCGGCGTTTTCAAAATCCGGGTACGGGCACTGATGGCCAAAATCCACCGCCCACGGAACGTAAGGCCCTTCATCGACATAGCGCTTGTACAACGCGCTCTGCTCTTCCAGGCTGCTGTTCCAACCGGCGGCCGAGCACAGCACGGCAGCGAACGCCTGACTGGTGTGCGGCAGGTTATCCGCCGCACGACTGGCCAACGCCGTGGCAACGAAACGGTAGTGATAACGTTCATCCGGCTGCGCTTCACTGGCCTTCTGGCGTTGCACCTCGGCTTCGCTCACCAGCGGCCCGACTTTCAGTTCGGTGGTTTCCAGGCTGTAGTTGCCGCCGAAGGTCGCGTAATCCGGGGCCATTTCGTAGCCCAGGATGTCCATGCCCCACTCGCGGGCCGTCCACGCGGCATTGAACAGCGCACTGGCACGCTTGGTCGGCCACCATGCCGAATCGGCCTTCAGGCGTTGTTCGCCGTAGAGCCGGGCCTTGTTCTGCAGATCGGCATTATCGAAGTAACCGACCGCTTCTTCGTAGTGCCCTTCACGCAGCAAACGCCGACCCAGCAGATTGCGCAGGCTTGCGGCGACCGGCAGCGGCACGTAATTGTCGCGATCCTGCTGACTCAGCGCAGGTGGCGCCGGCACATTGGTATCGACATAGTTTTTCAGTTCCTCGACCGTCAGCACTCGCTCCGCCACGGTCGCAGCGTCAAACCAATAAATAGCCTTGCTGCGATACAACTGGTCGAAAGCCTGCAGATACTCACCCCGTTGCAGCGCAAGAATCGCGCTTTCACCCTCGACCCGGCACTTGGGTTGCAGGGTTTCGAGATTCCAGTCGGCCGTGCGCCGCTCGCCCCAGGATTCGTCCTGCGGGAACGCCTGCGCGGCTTTGGCATAAGCCGCTGCAGCGGCGTTTTTATCGCCGTCACGCACCGCCAGTTTCGCCCGCAGCCACCACGCCAGACCGCCGTCGCCTGCATGTTCGAGGAACGCCTTGGCGCTGGCGTAATCGCCCTGTTGATAATTCATGGCCGCCAGGCGATCGGCGTTGTCGAGGCTGCCGCGAGTACTTTCCTGCAAAGCCTTGATCAGCTTTTTCTGATTCGGCGGCTCATCGCCGAACGACCAGCCGATCCGGCTGATCAGCGAGGCCGTCACCAGTTGCTGCACCGCTTTGCCGCGCAGCAACTTTTCAAGTCTGTCTTCAGGCTCTTCGGCCAGGTCGTTCATCAACAGCTTCAACGAGGTGTAGCCGACGTTCGAGCCATGCAGGTTTTGCGTGGCATAGAGCTCGATGGCCTTGTCCCAACTGCCCGCCGTGCGCAGCGCTCGTGCTTCTTCGCCGAGGCTGGCCACGCCAAGCTCCAGCGGATCGCTGAAACCGTCGATGCTCAGTTGCCGCGTCTGGCGGAAGGCCTCGATGGCGTTTTCCAACGCCTGGAGTGCATCACCCGCCTCGCTGCTCATGGCAAAGAAAGCCCGGCCCAGCGAATACGCGGCCCAGGTGCTGCGCAACGCCCGCTGATCGGCCGGCAACGCCAGCAACTGACGGAAATACTCGACAGCCAATTGATGGTCGCCGGCGCCGAACGCCACGGCGCCCGCCACATACAAACGCAGTTCCGCCGGCAGGCTCGCGCCCTGCACCTCGACCTGACGGGCATCGGTCAGGCTGCGCAGTTGTTTGACCAGCGCTTGCTGTTCAGGCGTCAGGCCGATCTGCTCGGCCTTTTCGCGCACCTCGGCAAGCTCTGGCGCCTCGGCGTAGATGTCATCCGGATTGTGGGTGGCGGCGGTGACGTTCTTGAGCCCCGCAATGGTTTTGCCGAGGCGACTGATCTCGAACTTGAAGTTGCCCTCCGGCAGTTCCGCCAGCGATTGCCCGCGATCGTCGAGCAGACGCATCGGGAAATCAGGGCCGCAGGCCAGTGCCGATCCCAGCGGCAGGCTGAGGCTCAGGCAAAGCAGGTGGCGGGGCCAGTTACGGGTCAACATGCGAGCCTCCTTGATCAATATTTGCGCAACGTGCCCAACCGATCGCACGTTGCCCGCCCGCCGGCAATCGGCCGTCGCGCAAGCGGGTGAAGGTAAGCAGATCCGCGGTCTGTTGCAATGCATAACCGGCGAGCGCGTCGGCGCCTTCGCAACCCCGGGCTTTGACGGTGATGCGAGTGGGCCAGGCGCTGTCGAGGTTACCGACGTTACGCAGGGCGATGTCTTGCAGGCCGTTCTGTTCGGTGAACGTCAGGCCGAGCTGACTGCTCAACGCATCGCCTCGGGCGACCGCCTGCAGCGTGCTCAGACTCCAGGCCCTGCGGTCGCTGGCCAGCGGCAGGCGAAACCAGATCAGACCGGCCAGATGTGCCGGGCGATCCTCGCGAAGTTCAATGGCCAGCCGGCTCAGTTGCTGCGGATCGGCGAGCAACTCGCGTCGCTCGCCGCTGCGTTCCAGTGTGACTTCACTCTCCACCACCGGAGCGCCACCGGCGTCCGGCAACAGCGCCACACCGTAGGCGGGCAACGCCAGGTAGAACGGTTGTTCGGTCACCCGCCCCCAGGCCCTGGCCCAGCGTTGTGCCTGCTCGGCGTCGAACAGACCGCGACGGGGGTCACTGACGGCATGCACCTGCAACACACTGCTGTCGACAGCCGCCAACAGCGCCGGCAATTGCGGGCTGTCTAGCCAGGCGGGTAACGCGGTGATGCTCAAGGGCAGGTTGGCCGGCAATGCGGCGCGCAAATGAATGAGGAAATCGGTGTAGGCCGGCAATCGGGCATTGCCGGCGTCATGGTCGATCTCGACGCCGCTCGGGGTCAGTCCCTGCCCTTGCCAGTCGGCGAGCACCTGAAGGATCTGCGCCGTGACGGCTTGCTGGTCGAGCGCCTTGAGCTGACCGTCGAGACGAATCACCGCAATCAGCGGCCGGGCATCCTGCTTGAGCAGTGCGTAATCGACTCGCGCCCGATTCCACCCGGCATTCGGGAAGGCTTGCAGCGCCAGCACCCGAAGCGTCGAGAAGTCGCCATGACTGTCCTTCAGGGCGATTTCATGGGCCGGCGTCCATTGCCGTTGCCAGACGTAGAGTTGCTGATCGAGCGGCACGGCGTCCTGGCGTTCACAACCATAGAGCAGCAACATCGCCACCACGGCTGACCACCCGATAAAAAAGCGCATACCTTGCAGATCCCTGAGACATCAGGCTGCAAGGTTACACAAAAGCGCTCAGGGCTTGCGGGCGATGATCACCTGACTTTTCGCCACCACCGCATCCAGCGCCTGCTTGATCTGCGCGCCGCGCGGCGAATCGAGCACCGCTTGCCAGGTATCGGCCCAATGGTTGAGCAGCGGATGGTCCGGGTTGCTGAATTCGACCTTGGCTTCCCAGAACAGCATCATCCACATCGACCAGTAAAAACCGTACTGGCTATGGCTGATGATCTCCAGCCCTGCCTCGCTGACCATGGCCTTGAACTGCTCTTCACTGATGATGCGAATGTGGTTGGGCTTCTGGAAATACTCCGGTGCCGCGATGTCTTTCTGCAAATCTTCGGAACTGGGGTGCGGCACGCTCAGCAGGTACAGCGCGCCCGACTGGCCGACACGCACCAGTTCGGCGAGAAACTGTGCCGGGTCGTCGACGTGCTCGATGACTTCAGTAGACACCACGCGCGTGGCGGTGCCATCGGCAATCGGCAGCGGGTTGCAGTCGGTGACGTGACACTCGACGCCACGGGCCGGCGTGTCGCTCAAGCGCTGGCGGGTCGCTTCGACCTTGGCACCGTCGATGTCGGCGATGATGATCTTCGCCCCGCGCATGCCGCAGAAATGTACGTTGCCACCGTCGCCACAACCGACATCGAGCAACGTGTCATCGGCGGTCACCGGGAAGCCTTTGAACAGCTCGCCGGTCTCCTGGTTGAACCAGCCACTGAGCATTGCATCGTGCAGGCCGAGCATGTACGGATCGACCTTGTCGGCAGCAGGCTGCGCGGCTGCCGGGACAGGCGTCGGTGCTGTGAGTTTCTTCAAAAGGCTCAGCATGAGGTGGCTCCAGAGGATGGGACGGCGTTGCGCGATATACCGAGACCCCGCACCAGGGCGGCGCCGCGATTGCGCATCGGCATTTCGATGAAACGATAATTCAGCTCGCTGAGCAGCACGATCAGGCCACCGGCAATCAGCAGCGTCACGACCGGATGCCCCGCCGGGCTCGGCAGACCGGCACTCTGCAAACGGAAGATCAGTTCCCGCACCAGTTGATAGGCCGGGATGTGGATCAGATAGATGCCGTAGGAGCGGCTGCCGATCCATGCCATCAGCCGCTGCACTCTGCCGGCCGGCAACAGGTAATCGCGGTTGTACGATGCGATCCACACCAGCAGCGCGCCGAGCACGGCAATCGAGCCGATCCGGTAAGAGGCGAAGGTGAAACGGTCGGTGGCCATGTAGCTCAACAGCAGCGCCAGCACGATCAGCGCAGTCACACCGGCCCACGGATGACGCAGGAAGGTCGGCTCCCATCGCCGCCAGGACGGCTGCACGCTCCACATCGCCAGCAACACGCCGAGGGCCAGCGCATCGGTACGGATCACCATCAACAGCGGCGTGCGCAAGGTGAACAATTGCACCGCGACCAGCGCCAGCAACGCCCAGACCAGATGCTTGCGGCACACCAGAATCAGCAGCGGGAACAGCAGATAGAACTGCTCTTCCAGCGACAGGCTCCAGTACACGAAGCTGCTGCCGTACTCGTAATGAAAAAAGCTGTCGGCAAAACGGAAATTGGCGTACTGCAATACACCGGCCAGCGTCGCTTGCAGGTTGGCGTGCAGCGTACCGAAAGCCCCGGAGCGATTGAGAAACACACATGCGAGCAGCATCAGCGCCAGCCATAACCAGGCCGACGGCAACAGACGGAAGGCCCGGCGCAACCAAAAGTTACGCGTCTGTTCCCAGTATTGCTGGCGAGTCGAACAGCCTCGCAGCGCCGGGATCAGGCTACGGGCGATGACAAATCCGGAAATGGCAAAAAACAGGTCAACGCCCCACCACGGCTGTGCCCAGGCATGAACCCTTTCAAGCAGCGGCACCGGATCGGTGAACAGGCTTCCCTGCAGGTGATGAAACAGCACGCCGAGCACGGCGACCGCGCGCAGGACTTCGATGTCCATGATGCGCTTGCCGCTCATGACACACGCCCTGCATCGAGCGGTTTACGGGCAATGATCACCTGACTCTTGGGCATGAACCGGTCCAGCATCTGCTTGATCGCCAATCCGTCGGGCTGCGCCAGCAAGTCCTGCCAGGTTCTGGCCCAGCCTTCCATCAGGGGTGGATACGGCGCCTGGATCCGGTCGCGCACGGCACCGCCGAGATCACGTCCGGCAGCACGTTCGCTGGCCCAGAAAAAGATCATGCCCATGACCCAGAAAAATCCCGTGGCCTGGCGATGCTCGATCACCAGACCGGCGTCCTCCACCAGTGCCGCGAAACGTTCCGGGGTAAAAATCTGCACGTGGTTGGGTGACTGGTAATAACTGGCCGGGGCGATTCCCTGCTGCAAATGCTCACCCACCGGTGCCGGCACACTGAGCAGGTACAACGCTCCGGGACGCCCCATGCGCACCAGTTCGGCCATGAACGGTTCGGGCTGGTCGATGTGCTCCAGTACTTCCATGCACACCACCTTGCTTGCACAACCATCGCTCAGCGGCAGCGGCAGGCTGTTGCTGACCAGACCGAGACTGGGTTTACGGCTCTGCGCTTCGACTTGCCGGGCGAGGTCATGCACCTTGTCGTGTTCGCTGTCGGTGAAGATCACCGAGGCGCCCTGGCGCACGGCGAACAATGTCGCCACGCCCTCACCGCAACCCACGTCGAGCAGGGTGTCGTCCGCACCGATGGCAAAGCCCTTGAGCAACTCGCCACTGTCGCCGTGAAACCAGCCGTCGAGCATCGCATCGTGCAACCCGACGTCCCGCGGCGACACGCTGACAGCCTTCGGTTCAGGTGCAGAGACCGGCACCGATCGCATGACCGGACGCAAGCGCCTCAGTAATGCGCGGATCATGTGCCTGTGGCTTCCGTTGCAGCGACAGCGCGGAGCTCGTGCACTTGAGCGAGAAAATCGCGCAAACGCTGCTCGGCCAACGCCTGACTGCAGAACGCCTGGAGACTGGCAACGGCTTGCGCCGACATTTGCGCATAACGCCCGGGATCGTTCTTCGCCACCTCATAGCTGTCGCGATAGGCCACGCAGACCGATGCCCAGTTGGTCATGTAGCGCAAAGTGCGGAACGCCTTGCGCGGATCGTGGGGCCAGGCAGTCAGTTCATCGGTGGACTCGACCAGGAACGCGTTGTCGGTGCTCAGGTAATCGATCATCGCCGTGGTACGCGGTGCTACGGCCGGCTTGCCGCAGGACATGAATTCCATCAGGGGCAGGCACTGGCCTTCACCGTAGGAAGTGTTCACCACGTACCGGGTGGCCTGCACCAGACGTTCGTAGTCCGCGTCCGCGAGGTAGCCATAAATCAGCACGATGCGGCAGCGGTAGGACTGGTTTTTGTACAGGTGATGAAGAATGTCGCTGAGGGCTTCTTCTGCATCGTGGTGGGTGAGTTTGAGGACCAGCGTCGCGTCTTCGATGTCGCGGAACGTCACGCAGAATGCGCTGAGCATGTCTTCCCAGTTCTTGCGTCCGTCGCCGGGATTGAACACCGACGTGTAGACGACACCGTCCAGCAACAACGCCTGCTCGCACACCGGCGCCTGGAAATCGATGCCCTGGCCACGACGCAGATGCTTAGGGCCGAAGGCGTCGAGATCGAGCTTGCGACTGTCGGCCACCAGCCCCTTGATGGTCAGGCGCACCGGCCCCGTCGAATGCTGCCCCTGAAGCTGCGCGCCCCGGGCCGCGAAGCGATCCCACACCGGCGCCGGGACAGCAACAATCGGGTAATCGGCGCCCATGGCCTCGCGCACGGCGTTGACCGTGTAACTGGAATGGGTGATCGCCGCGCCGCAGGCCCGGAGCACCGTGCGCCAGTCATTGCGCGGCTCGTTGTCGAAGGGCTCGTTGGGGATGGTGCTGAATTCCCAGGCGAACACCGGCAGCGTCGGGCACGCCAGATGGATTGGCGTGCGGTGCGGCGGCGAGAACGACAGAAACACGCACGGTTCGCCATGCGCCAGGCATTCCAGATACAGCGCATCGACTTCCCGGGCCGGGTCCACTACTTCCACCACGCGCCCGAGACGCTCGAGCACCGGGCGGTATTCCTTGAGCACGAAGTAATAGCTGTACTCCGAACGGCCCAGGTTTTGCGCGATGGTGTGCTGGTTGGTTTCCGAATGAATGATGATCAGCATGAGGCGTTGTCCGTCACGGGCGCAGATTCAGCGGCCCCTGGCTCGAGGCCGAAAAAGTCCGCCATGCGCTGCTGCACCGGGGCAAACGCGCAGTAGTCGTGCATGCGTTCGACAGCGGCGGCAGACATCCGCGCGTAATCCTGCGGCTGCGCCGTGGCCATCCGGTAGCTGTTTTCGTAAGCGCTTTTGAGCGACGCCCAGTCCGGTCGATAGCGCAGGGTGCGGTAGATGATGCGGGTGTCCTGGGGCCAGATCGTCAGCTCTTCGCTGGACTGGACGACGAAGGCCACGGTGTCATCGATGTAGTCTTCCATCGCCGTGTGATCCGGCGCGATCACCGGTTTGCCGCTGGACATGAACTCCATCAGCGGCAGGCAAAGGCCTTCGCAGCGTGAAGCGTTGACGTAGAAACTGGCGGCCCGGTAGAGCCGCGCGTATTGCGCATCGTCCAGATAACCGTGCATCACCAGCACCCGGCAGGCGAACGGCGTCAGTTGCGCAAGCAAGGTCATCAGTTCGCTGTAGTAGGACGCCAGATCGTTCTGGGTGATCTTCAGCACCAGCGTCGCATCAGGTGTTTGGCGAAAGGCCCAGCAGAACGCGGTGATCAGATGGTGCCAGTTCTTGCGACCGTCTCTGGGGTTGAATACGGTGACGTAAATCACCCCATCGACCGTGGCTTCAGCCACCCCCGAGGTGTCCGGCAGGTCCGGTGGCGGCGGCTCGGCCACGGGCACGGCATGGGGGCCGGCAATGTTCGGCAGGCGTCGCTCGAGCCAGGCATGGACTTTGTCCGGCACCAGGTCGCGCAATCCTTCCCAGTACCCGTGATGCAAATATTTCACCCGGGCGATGGGCTCAGGTTGATCGCTCGGGTTCAGCACCCACAGGCGCAGGTAATGGCGGGCAATCACCAGGCGCCGTTTGAACGTCAGCGGTGGCGGGCGCAGCGCCTCGATCTCGGCCAGCTGCTCGGCAGTCAGCGGCTTGGGCAACAGATCATCGGCGCAAAGGCCCAGCGTCCTGCTGTCGAAAATGCAGCCCTTGATCGCCAGCGTCGTACCGGAATTGATCGGCGCACTGACATGCCCTTCACGAACAGCGGCAAAGCTTTCCCACAGCGGGGTTGGCAGCACCAGCACCGGAAACGCTTCACCCATGGCGCGGCGGATTGCCCGGGCAGTATGGCTCGACAGCGTGATGACCCGTCCATGTCGGGCAAGCATCTGCGTCCAGTCATGGCGCGAATCACCGTCCCACGACTCGTCGGGAATCGTATCGAACTCCCATGCGATGACGCAGATCGTCGGACACTCGATATCGGTCGGGGTATTTTGCGGCGGCGTGAACGACAGGAACACGCTGCGCTCACCGGCAGCGAGCAACTGCCGATAGAGCGGATCGATCTCGGCGGTGGTGGACACCACATGCACCCGACCCAGGCTTTCAAGCACCGGGCGATAGGCCTTGAGCACGAAGTAATAGCTGTATTCGGGACGCCCGAGACTCTGGCTGATGGAGCGATCGTTGACGTCCGAGTAGAGAATGAAATTCATGGCATCCCAAGGTGCGACCGCCATCCCGGCAGCCTCACGCTATAACGGCCAGGCGTTGGATCGAGCCGGTATCACCGGGGTTCGTCCTGCGTCATCGGGCACATTTCTGTTCTTGTTTTAATGGTCGGTTTTACCCTGTCGCACGACCCTCAGGAAAAACTGCCGGGGAACGCGACGAGGGGCATTCTAAACACATCCGTCGCGGATTCGTGAACCGCCCGGCGAGAAAAATCCGGCTACTCTGACGAGAACTGACCGGTCACGATTTGTCCTGTTGAAATTGTCACGCAATTGGCACAGATTGGCAGCCAAACAACTACAACAATGACTTCACCTACAGACCTGCCGAATTGCTCCTACGATTCGACAGCAAATTCCCGACAAGCCTGTGGGAAAGGTGAACGTTAAAGACCAAGGGGCGCTGTTTGAAAAAAAGTCTGTTCATCACGGGCCTCAGTGGGTTCGTGGGACAACACATCCAGTCACGTCTGCAAGAGGAAGACGCGTCGTGGCAGTTGCTGCCTGCCGCCTCACCCTATGACCTGACAAAACCTGAAAGCCTTGTCGATCTGTGGCCGCAACTGCCCGATGCGGTCATTCACCTCGCTGGCCAGACCTTTGTCCCCGAAGCCTTCCGCGATCCGGCACGTACCCTGGACATCAACCTGCTCGGCACCTTGAACCTGTTGCAGGCGCTCAAGGCCCGCGGTTTCAAAGGCACGTTTCTGTATGTCAGCTCAGGTGATGTCTACGGCCAGGTTGAAGAACACGCTCTACCCATTACCGAACAACAACCACCCTGCCCGCGCAATCCCTACGCCGTAAGCAAGCTGTCGGCGGAATTCCTCAGTCTGCAGTGGGGCCTCAGCGAAGGCTGGCCGGTATTGGTGGCGCGCCCGTTCAATCACATCGGCACCGGGCAGAAAGACAGCTTCGTCATCGCCAGCGCCGCACGCCAGATCAGTCGCATCAAACAGGGCCTGCAAGGGCCGCAACTGGAAGTCGGCGACATCGACGTCACCCGGGATTTCCTCGACGTTGACGACGTGGTTTCCGCCTATTTCGCGCTGCTGGAAAAGGGCACGCCGGGTCAGGTCTACAACATTTGCTCGGCCCGTGAACAAAGCATCCGCAGTCTCATCGAGCAAATGGCCGATCTGGCCGAAGTCAACCTGCAACTGGTTCAGGATCCCGCACGCATGCGTCGCGCGGATCAGCGTCGCGTCTGCGGCAGCCATCAACGGCTCGCCCGGACCACAGGATGGACGCCGCAAATCACTACACAACAATCCCTGCGGGCGATCCTGTCCGACTGGGAGAAGCGAGTACGACAAGAATGACAAAAAGTGCATTGATCACAGGGATTACCGGCCAGGACGGTGCTTATCTGGCCAGACTGCTGCTCGACAAGGGATACAAGGTTCACGGGCTGGTGGCGCGGCGCAGCAGCGATTCGCGCTGGCGTCTGCGGGAAATGGGGGTCGAAGCCGACATCGTGTACCTGGATGGCGACATGGCCGATGCCTGCTCGGTGCAGCGGGCGGTCATCAAGTCGGCGCCGGACGAAGTCTACAACCTGGCGGCCCAAAGCTTCGTTGCCGCCTCCTGGGATCAACCGGTGACCACCGGCATCGTCGATGGCCTGGGCGTGACTCACTTGCTCGAAGCGATCCGCCAGTTCAGCCCGCACACGCGTTTCTACCAGGCATCGACCAGCGAGATGTTCGGTCTGATCCAGGCCGAGCAACAGGACGAGAACACCCCGTTCTACCCGCGCAGCCCTTACGGCGTGGCCAAACTCTACGGCCACTGGATCACCGTCAACTACCGCGAAAGTTTCAACCTGCACGCCAGCAGCGGCATCCTGTTCAACCATGAATCGCCACTGCGCGGCATCGAGTTCGTGACCCGCAAGGTCACCGACGCGGCCGCCCGGATCAAGCAGGGCAAACAGCAGGAACTGGCCCTGGGCAACATCGACGCCAAGCGCGACTGGGGCTTTGCCGGCGACTACGTCGAAGCCATGTGGCTGATGCTGCAACAGGACAAGCCCGACGATTTCGTGGTCGCTACCGGCGTCACCACCACTGTGCGCGAAATGTGCCGCATCGCCTTCGATCACGTCGGCCTGAACTACCGCGATTACGTGAAAATCGACCCGGCCTTCTTCCGTCCGGCCGAAGTCGAAGTGCTGCTGGGCAACCCGGCCAAGGCCCAGCGTGTGCTGGGCTGGAAACCGAAGACCGACCTCGACACCCTGATCCGCATGATGATGGATGCGGACATGAAACGCGTCGCCAAGGAGTAGGCCATGCTGATCCCCGTGATTCTGTCCGGCGGTGCCGGCACCCGTTTGTGGCCGGTGTCCCGAGAGGGCCATCCCAAGCCGTTCATGACCCTGCCCGACGGCCAGTCGCTGCTGGGCAAGACCTACCGGCGCGCTGCCGGTCTGCTGGACGGCTGGGGAGACATTGTCACGGTGACCAACCGCGAGTACTACTTCCAAAGCAAGGATCACTATCAGGCCGCGCGCCTGTCACGGCACCGCGGACACTTCCTGCTCGAGCCCACCGGCCGCAACACGGCCCCGGCCATCGCTGCGGCAGCACTGTCACTGCAAGCCCTGCACGGCGACGAAGCGATCATGGTGGTGATGCCCGCCGACCACCTGATCGTCGACGAAGTGGCGCTCAAGAGTGCGGTCGAACACGCGGTCAATCTGGCGAAGGACGGTTACCTGGTGACCTTCGGCGTAGTGCCGACCGCTCCGGAAACCGGCTTCGGCTACATCGAGACCGGCGCGCCACTGGATGCCAGAGGCGCGGCCAAAGTGCAGCGTTTCGTGGAAAAACCCGACCTGCAGACCGCCACCCATTATCTGGAGAGCGGTAACTTCCTGTGGAACTCGGGAATGTTCTGCTTCACCACCGCGACCCTGATCGCCGAGCTGGCGCTGCACGCCCCCGTGCTGCTGGAACAGACCCGCGCCTGCATGGCCGCCAGCGAACCGGTGGAAACCGTCGGCTGCCTGCAACAGGAATTGTCGGCGGCGCTGTTCGCCGAGATCACCGATATTTCCATCGACTACGCGCTGATGGAACGCTCGGAAAAAGTGGTTGTGGTTCCCGCCAGTTTCGACTGGAGCGACATCGGTTCATGGGGCGCGGTAGCGGCGCTGGTGCCCGCAGATGCTGACAATAACCGCGCCAGCGGCGAAGCGATCTTCATCGACAGCCGCAACAACTTCGTCCAGAGCGAAGGCCGGCTGGTGGCTGCGGTGGGTGTAGAAGACCTGATTGTGATCGACACCGCCGACGCCGTGCTCGTCGCCCACGCCGACCGTGCTCAGGATGTACGCCGGGTCGCCAAGCAGCTCAAGGACAAGTCCCACGAAGCCTATCGCCTGCACCGCACGGTCAGCCGTCCATGGGGCACCTACACCGTGCTCGAGGAAGGCCCGCGCTTCAAGATCAAACGCATCGTGGTCAAACCCGGCGGCAAGCTGTCGCTGCAGATGCACCATCACCGCAATGAACACTGGGTGGTGGTCGAAGGCATGGCCAAGGTCACCAACAACGGTACCGGTACCACGCTGGTGGCCAAGAACGAGTCGACGTTCATCGCTGCCGGTCACAAGCACCGTCTGGAGAACCCCGGCGTGATCGACCTGGTGATCATCGAAGTGCAAAGTGGCGAATACCTGGGAGAGGACGACATCGTCCGCTTCGAAGACCAATACGGCAGGACGGTGTGAATGCTGCTTTCCCTGTACCGCTCGCTGCACGACTACCGGGGTTTCATCCTCGGTAGCGTCAAACGGGAGTTTCAAGCGCGGTACCGCAATTCGCTGTTCGGCGCGCTGTGGACGGTACTCAACCCGCTGTCGATGATCATCGTCTACACCGTGATCTTTTCCCACATCATGCGCGCCCGTCTGCCTGGCGTGGACGACGGCATGGCCTACAGCGTCTACCTGTGCGCCGGGCTGCTGACCTGGGGCCTGTTTTCGGAAATCACCCTGCGCAGCCAGAACATGTTTCTGGAGAACGCCAATCTGCTGAAGAAAATCAGCTTCCCGCGCCTCTGCCTGCCGGTGATCGTACTGCTCAATGCCGGTATCAACTTCGCGATCATCATCGGCCTGTTCCTCGGTTTTCTGTTGATCACCGGACGCTGGCCGGGGATGGCCCTGTTGGCACTGGCGCCGTTGCTGGCGCTGCAAGTGCTGTTCTGCGCCGGGCTGGGCATGATCCTCGGCGTGCTCAACGTGTTCTTTCGCGATGTCGGGCAATTGTTCGCCATCTGTCTGCAATTCTGGTTCTGGCTGACGCCCATCGTGTACCCGCTGAGCATCCTGCCCGAGTGGGTGCAGCGCCTGCTGCAACTCAACCCGCTGACCAATCTGATCGGCAGTTACCAGAACCTGTTTCTCTACGGTCAATGGCCGGTGTGGAGCTCGCTGCTGCCGATCTTCGTGATCGGCCTGCTGCTGTGCGTGATCGGGCTGCGCCTGTTCCGCCGGCGGGTCGGCGAAATGGTGGATGAACTCTGATGGGGCACATACGCGTCACCGGCCTGGGCAAGGCCTACAAGCAGTACCCCACCCGCTGGAGTCGCCTGGCCGAATGGCTGATTCCGTTTTCGCCGATGCGCCATCGCCAGCACTGGGTGCTGCAGGATGTGAATTTCGAAATCGCCCCCGGTGAAGCGGTGGGCATCGTCGGGGTCAACGGCGCTGGCAAAAGCACCCTGCTCAAGATGATCACCGGCACCACCCAGCCCACCTGCGGCCAGATCCAGCTCGAGGGCCGGGTCGCGGCGCTGCTGGAGCTGGGCATGGGTTTTCACCCGGACTTCACCGGGCGGCAGAATGCGGTGATGGCCGGGCAACTGCTGGGCATGCACGTCGAAGAAATTGAAGCGCTGATGCCGGACATCGAACGCTTCGCGGAAATCGGCGAGGCCATCGATCACCCGGTGCGCACCTACTCCAGCGGCATGCAGATGCGCCTGGCCTTCAGCGTCGCCACCGCGCGCCGCCCGGACATACTGATCGTCGACGAAGCGCTGTCGGTGGGCGACGCCTACTTTCAACACAAGAGCTTCGACCGTATCCGCAGCTTCCGCAAAGCCGGCACCACGCTGCTGATCGTGTCCCACGACCGCTCGGCGATCCAGTCGATCTGCGACTCGGCGATCCTGCTCGAGGCCGGCCACATGGCTATGCACGACAAACCCGAAGCGGTCATGGATTACTACAACGCCCTGCTCGCCGAACGCGAGGGCCAGACCGTGCGCCAGGAACTGCTCGACGGCGGCCAGGTGCGCACCGTGTCCGGCACCGGCGAGGCCGGGATCCTCAGCGTGCGACTGCTCGATGAGCACGAGCGCTCCATCGAAGCCGCCGAAGTCGGTCAGCCGGTAACACTGGAAGTCGACGTCGAGATTCGTCAGGACATCGAACGGCTGGTGCTGGGGTTCATGATCAAGGATCGTCTGGGCCAGGCCATGTACGGCATCAACACCCACCGACAGAACAAGGCGCTGGAAGATCTGCATGCCGGTGAGCGCATCACCTATCGCTTCGCCTTCGTCATGGGCCTGGGCAAGGGCAATTACTCCGTGGCCCTGAGCCTTTCGCGGCTGGATTCACACCTGGACCGCAACTTCGAATGGCGTGATTACGGCCTGGTGTTCCACGTGATCAACAACCGCCAGGAAGATTTCGTCGGCTGTTCCTGGCTGGGCGCCAGAACCTCGATCACCCGCCATGCGGACAGCCTCGCGGAGCGTGCGCCATGAAACGCCTGCTGGTCGAATGCACCCACGTGTTCAAACACCCGAAAGTCAATTCCGGGATTCAGCGGGTGGTGCGCAATGTCATCAAGCAACTGCCGCCGAGCGCTGAAGGTGTCGAGTGCGTGCCGGTAGTCTTGCTCAAGGGCGAGCTGTACCGCGTGAAGCGCCTGGCGCCACTGAACGCTCCCCTGTTCAATGCCATCGTCACGTTTGGCGAGCGCCTGGAACGGCTGGCCCATCGCTTCTGGCAACTGCATCAGCGCCTCGACAGCCGCTGCCGGAGCAAAACGACACGACGGGGCCTGTACGTCGGCTATCGGCTGGGCTCGTTCGGCCTGTTCGGTATCCCGTTGCGGCTGATCGAACGCGTCAACCGCTATCAGTTGCCCCAGCGCTGTGAGCCACTGGAACACCAGCCCGGCGACCAACTGGTGTTGCTGGATTCGTCCTGGCACTCGGACTTCTTTCTGCATGCCGAACGCCTGAAAGACCAAGGCGTGGGCATCGTAGCGGTGATCTACGACCTGATTCCCCTGACCCACCCGCAGTTTTACGACACGCGGCTGGTGCAGGTTTTCAGCGAATGGTTCGACTGGATCACCCGTACCGCCGACGGTTATCTGGCGATTTCCGCCACCGTGCGCGATCAGGTGCGCGAGGAAGTGCAGCGCCGTCTCGGTCCGGCAGATGTCGAAAAGCGCTGGTTCGACTATTTCCACCTCGGCTCCGAGCTGGATCTGCAAAGCGTCGATGCAGCCGTCGAACCGCAGCTGGAGCGTGTGTTCACAACGCCAGAGCCGGTGTTCCTGATGGTCAGCACCATCGAACCACGCAAGAACCACGACTATCTTCTGGATGCCTTCGAACGCGCCTGGGCAGCCGGTTCAAATGCGCGCCTGTGCATCGCCGGACGCATCGGCTGGAAGTGCGATGCCCTGCTCGCCCGGGTACGCAATCACGCCGAACTGAACCGGCGTCTGTTCATGTTCAACGACTTGAGCGACACCAGCCTGGAATACGCGTATGCCCACTCCAGCGCATTGGTGTTCCCGTCGTTCGTCGAGGGCTTCGGCCTGCCGCTGGTGGAAGCCATGCAGCGCGGATTGCCGGCGATGGGCAGCGACATCGCGGTGTTCCGCGAGATCGGCGGCGAATTCATGGCCTACTTCAATTTGCACGATCCGCAACGCCTTGCCGATCTGGTGACGACCTTCGAGCGCAGCGGCCAGTTTCCCGCCGCCCGTAACGTGGCCGAGTGGCATTGGATCGGCTGGCGCGAAGCCAGTCAGCAACTGGCCGAACGCACCGCACGCCATGTGCTGCAAGCGCCCGCGGCGCAAGCGAGGTCCCATGCGCATAGCCCTTAACGCACGGATTCTCCAGGCACCACGCACCGGGATCGGCCATTACGTTGCTGAACTGGTCAACGCCTTGCACACCGAAACCGATATCGACGTGGCACTGTTTCACGGCTGGGGCTGGAGTGCGCAGTTGCCGGAAGCGGCGATGCCCGGCTACTCGCGCCTGAGCCCAGTGCTGCGCAAGATCCCCGGCGCCTATCAGGTACGCCGCTGGCTGGAACAGAAACGCTTCGATCAGGGCCGCACACCCGACATCGACCTGTATCACGAACCGAGCCTGTGGCCGCTGGCCTTCGACGGCCCGACCGTGATCACCCTGCACGATCTGACGCACCTGCATTTCCCGGACACGCAGCCGCAGGCACGGCTCAGGGAAATCGAGCGGCGACTGACCGACGGCATCCAACAGGCACAGGTGATTCTGACCGACTCGCAAGCCATCGCCGACGAAGCACAACGCTATTTCGGGCTGCCAGCCGAGCGCTTCGTGGTGGCACCCCTGGGTGTCGCCGAGCGCTTTCATCCACGCGAGCCGCAAGCCATCGACGCCGTGCTCAAGGCGCATGCCGTGGAGGCGGGGGAGTATTTCCTGTGCGTCGGCACGCTGGAGCCGCGCAAGAACCTGAGCCTGGCCCTGCGCGCCCACGCGCTATTGCCCGAAGCCGTGCGCCAGCGCTTCCCGCTGTTGATCGTCGGTATGGCCGGCTGGCAGCGCGAACAATTCAGTGAGCAATTGCGTGAAGCCCTGGCCAGCGGTCATGTCTGCCTGCTCGGCTACTTGCCGGATGAACAGGTTGCGCAATTGCTGGCCGGCGCCCGGGCGCTGGTTTTTCCCTCGTTGTATGAAGGTTTTGGCCTGCCGGTACTGGAAGCGATGGCCAGTGGCACGCCGGTGGTGGTCACTCGCTCTTCGGCAATGCCGGAAGTGGCAGGGGTCGCCGGTAACTACATTGAAGCTGACGATGCAGACGGCTTGCGCGATGCGCTGAGTCGCCTGATCGACGATCAAGCGCATTGGCAGGCATGCCGAGAAGCCGGATTGCAGCAGGCACGGCTGTTTTCCTGGAAGCGTTGCGCGCAGGCCACGGCCGGCGCCTACCACCAGGCCATGGGAGGTTGAATGCGAGTACTTCATTTTTTCAAGACGTATCTGCCTGACTCGGTCGGCGGCATCGAGCAAGTGATCTTCCAGCTCTGCGAGAGCGGCGCCCAGCACGGTATCGACGGCCAGGTGCTGACCCTCAGCGCCCATCCCGAACCGGCCGTGGTTCAACTGGGGCAACACGAAGTGCATCGGGCCAGACTCGACATCCAGTTCGCTTCCACCGGGTTTTCCTGGAGCGTCTTCAAGCAGTTTCGCGAACTGGCCGCCGAAGCCGACGTGATCAACTACCACTTCCCGTGGCCGTTCATGGATCTGGTGCATTTCGCCAGCGGCATGGACAAACCAAGCGTGGTGACCTACCACTCGGACATCATCCGCCAGAAGAACCTGCTCAAGCTTTATCGCCCGCTGATGAACCGCTTCCTCTCCAGCGCCGACCGGATCGTTGCCGCTTCGCCGAATTACCTGCACACCAGTGATGTATTGCAACAGTTCCAGGACAAGACCCGGGTCATTCCCTATGGCCTGAACAAGGCCGGTTATCCACAGCCTGACGCCGAGCGCATGAACCGCTGGCGCCAGCAGCTTGGGGATAAGTTTTTCCTGTTCGTCGGGGTGATGCGCTACTACAAGGGCCTGCACATCCTGCTCGATGCCTTGAAAGACGTGGACTATCCGGTGGTGATCGTCGGTGCCGGCCCGTTGGAGCAGGCGCTGCACGCTCAGGCAGCCGCGCTGGGTCTGCGCAACATTCACTTCCTCGGACGGGTGAGCGATGACGACAAGGTCGCCCTGCTGCAACTGAGCTACGCCATCGTCTTCCCGTCGCACCTGCGCTCGGAAGCGTTCGGTATTTCGCTGCTCGAAGGCGCGATGTACGGCAAGCCGATGATCTCCAGCGAGATCGGCACCGGCACCAGCTACATCAATATCCACAACGAAACCGGACTGGTGGTGCCGCCGAGTCATCCACAGGCGTTTCGCGAAGCGATGCGTACCCTGTGGGAAAACCCGACCCGCGCCGCCGAAATGGGCGTCAAGGCTGAAGCCCGTTACCGGCAGTTATTCACAGCCGACGAAATGGGCCGCAAGTGGAACGAGCTGTATCAGGAACTGCTGGAGGAAAAGGCGCTGTCCTACGCCTGATCCTTTACAGATCCAGCACCAGCGGCTGGGTACTTTGCGCCGGCACCGCACAGCAGATCAGCACCTGCCCTTCCTCCGGCACTTCGGCCGGGGGCTGTGGATAATTCACTGCGCCGCTGATCAGCCGCGTCTTGCAGGTGCCGCAGGATCCACCGCGGCAACTGAATTCCGGACGCAGTCCACGGCTTTCCGCCAGTTCCAGCAGACTGCCGCCGTCGGGCTGCCAGCGCGCTTCCTTGGCCGAACGCTCGAACACCACCGGCACCGAAGTGGTCGCGGCAGGCAATTGCTCGATCACGATCGCATCCGGATCGGGTTGGCGCTTGAGGGTCGAGGGGCCGAAGGTTTCGGCGTGGATCTGGTCGTCGCGCACATCCAGTTCACGCAAAGTGTCGTAGATCCCCTGGGTAAAACCGCCGGGGCCGCAGAGCACAAAGTCGACCTGATCAAAGTCCTCGTCGGTCAGCAGATTGCGCAATAGATCGCCATCGATACGGCCACGCATATCGAAATCCTCGCCTTGCACCAGATCGTCCTCTGGCTGGCTGAGCACTCGCAACACCTTCACGGCGTCACCGGCGTCCTCCAGCAACCGATCCACCTCTGCGCGAAACGGCTGGTCGGCGAGGCTGCGGGAACTCTGAACAAACAGGGTCGGACGAATCCGCCGGGTACGCAGGCCTTGATAGACCACCTCACGCAGCATCGACAGCAACGGCGTGATGCCGACTCCGGCCGCCAACAACACCAGTGGACGGCGTTCCAGCGCCGCGACCGTGAAATGCCCTTGAGGCAAGCGCGCCTCCAGCACATCGCCTACGCGAATCTGCTCATGCAGGTGCGTCGACACACGTCCTTCGCGTTTGACGCTGATTCGGAAAAAATCGTCCGACGGCGCGCCGGACAGGCTGTAGGTACGGATGTGCACCTCGCCATCGAGGTTGAACCGTAGCGGCAGATGCTGCCCGGCGAGAAACACCGGCAGCCCCGCACCGTCGTCCGGCTCCAGATAAATCGACCGTATATGACGGCTTTCCATTTCAATCCTGGCCACCCGCAATGGTCGCCAGCTGTCCCCCAATGCCTTGGCCTGCAACCGTGCATCGGCCTGGGCCCAGTTACCGGTCAGCAGGCTGGTGGGTGACATACCGTCGAAGCGCCAGCGAAGAGCCAGCGCTGCCGGACGCCGAACCAGTTTCTCAACTTCGAATGTCCACAACCTTTCGGCGCCTTGGAAAGCCTCGATCTGTGGCCCTTCGAGAATCACCTCGGTGCGGCCGCTGAGCTGCAACACATCGCCTGTGGAAAAGTCGATAAACAGCAACCCGGCCAAGGGATTGAGGAGCAGATTGCCGAGGGTATTGAAGTGCAGATTGCCGGCAAAATCCGGGATCGTCAGTCGATTGCCCTCAATCCGCACAAAACCGGGCTGACCGCCACGGTGGGAAACATCGACTGAACGCTCACCGTCGACATCAACGTAACTGGCGACAAAGAAAGTGTCGGCACTTTCGATCAAGGCAATGGCGGCGTCATCGAGGCTGTCACGGTGTTCGGCCTTGCGGGTCTGCGGATCCGTCAGTGGCACCCGCTGAAACTGGCGCAACTGAATGTACTGCGGGCAGTTGCCAAACGACTGATCCACCGTCAGCGTAAAACCGTCCGCCCCGAGGCTGCCGATATGGCCATTGAGCCGATTGCGCCGGCGAGTATGCAGTTCGATGCCAAGCAGGCCGATCGCGGCACCGGCCTGCAACTGCGCCGGATCATCGGCAGCTGGCAGGCTGGCGAACTGCATTTGCGTCGGCTCGGGAGAGTGGGCGAATCCCGGTTCGCCCTCCAGCACACTGGCCCATGGACGCCCCTCGGCATCGACGGCGCCGTACAGCATGAAGGGCAATTGCTGATAGAACTGACGGTGCTGATCCGGCATCCAGGTGCGAATCACCTTACGACCGAACTCCTCCATGCGTTCGGCAACGCCGACATGGGCCTGCAATTGTTGCTCGCCAGCGTGCCACGGTGAACGTTCCATCTCGGACTCTCCCCTGCACCGTCGGCGCAGTGTGGGTGATCAATGTCAGGCAGTGGTTTGCAGGCCGGCGACGGTGCGCGGCATGCCGACAAAACCGGGCAGCGCTTCGATCCGCGCCAGCCAGGCACGTACATTGGCGTAGTCGTCCAGCGACACATTGCCTTCCGGTGCATGGGCGATGTAGCTGTAGGCCGAGATGTCGGCGATGGTCGGCTCGTTGCCCACCAGGTACGGGGTTTTGCCCAGTTCCACATCCATCACCTTGAGAAAGTTGTGCGCACGGGTGATGACTTCCTCGGCGTTGAACTTCGCCCCGAACACCGTGATAAGCCGCGCCGCAGCCGGGCCAAAGGCAATCGGCCCGGCTGCCGCCGACAGCCAGCGCTGGACACGCGCTGCGCCGACCGGGTCGCTCGGCAGCCAACGACCGTTGCCGTACTTCTGCGCCAGATACACCAGAATCGCATTGGAATCGGCCAGCACCACGCCATTGTCATCAATGGCCGGCACTTGCCCGAAGCTGTTGATCGCCAGGTATTGCGGTTGTTTGTGCTCGCCCTTGGCCAGATCAACGAAGATCAGCTCGGTCGGCAGTTGCAACAGGGACAGCATCAGCTCGACCCGGTGGGCGTGGCCGGAACGCGGGAAGTTGTAGAGTTTGATCGCTTGCATGGTCGACTCCGCTGGACGTTTGCGTCGCCCGAAATGGGCGACAACCGTGGCAGCCATCTTCCACCTATCGCGAAAACAACAGAATAACCAGCAAACGCAATCCATTATTTCTCTGGATGAAATAACGCCGCGTTTTTCAGGGCTGGATGCTCGCGCAAGGCGCTCACGGTGTAATCGACAAAACTGCGCACCCGGGTCGGCGCCTTGCGCCCGCCCTGATACACCACATGGATGGGCAGCGGCGGCAACTCGTACTCGGCGAGGACGATTTCCAGCTCACCCGAGGCGATCTTGCCGGCCACCTGATAAGACAGCACCCGAGTCAACCCAAGCCCCAAACAAGCGGCGGTGATAGCCGCCTGATTGCCGGTGACCACCAGTCGCGGCTCAGGCCTGACGCTCAAGGGTTCACCGCCTTCCAGAAACGGCCAGTTGCGCAGCTGACCGATGGCCGAGGTCGCCACCACTGGCGCACCGGCCAGCGCCTGGGGATGGGTTGGCCGCCCATGCGCGACGAAATAATCCGGCGAACCGCAGATCACCCGACGCACCTCGCCGACCCGGATCGCATGCTGGTTGCTGTCCGGCAAATCACCGATGCGGATCGCCACATCCACGCCTTCCTCGACCATGCTCACCACACGATCCAGCAACAGGGCGTTGATGGAAACGTCCGGGTATTGCGTCAGATAACCCGCCATCACCGGTGTGACAAACAGCTCGCCGAACAACACCGGCGCCGTCACCGTCAATTGCCCACGGGGCTGGGTGTGGCTGCCGGCAGCGGAGTCTTCGGCTTCCTGCACCTCGGCAAGAATCCTCCGACAGTCTTCCAGGTAACGCTGACCCGCCTCACTCAGGTGCACGCTGCGGGTGGTGCGAATCAGCAATTGCGTACCGATCCGCTGCTCCAGCGCCGCCACCGCCCGGGTGACGCTGGCCGCGGAAAGACCCAAGCGCCGCGCGGCAGCGGAAAAGCCCTGTTCCTGAGCAACGGCCGCGAAGACCTGCATTTCCTGGAAGCGATCCATGGTGTCCCCGAAGTGGATGAAAAACCGCCTCGCATTATAGGCAGTACCCGATCCTCAACGGGCATCACCTGCTGGAGCAGCCCAACGTGGCCATGCGATCAGATCAAGGCTGAGACACCGGCTGATCGCGGGTCACTCGCGCAGCCTGCCCGGCCGCCGGCTTGACCCACGTCAGATACGCCAGCACCAGTAACCCGATCCAGACCACGCCGACAATCAATGCCGCCTGAGTGTCCGGGAAGTAACCCAGCACGCCGAACACGAACAACATGAAGGCAATCGCCGCCATGGGTGCGTACGGCCAGAACGGCACCGGGAATTTCAATTGCGCCACCTGCTCGGCCGTCATGGAACGACGCATAGCCACTTGGGTAAACAGAATCATCAGCCACACCCACACCGTGGCGAAGGTTGCGATGGAAGCGATCAGCAGGAATATGTTTTCCGGGATCAGGTAGTTCAGCAACACGCCCAGCAACAGCGCGCAGCTCATCACAATCACCGTCAGCCACGGCACGCCATTGCGCGATAGCTGAGCAAAACCTTTGGGTGCATGCCCTTGCTGAGCCAGACCGTACATCATGCGGCCCGCACCGAAGATGTCGCTGTTGATGGCCGACACCGCCGCCGAGATCACCACGATGTTCAGAATGGTGGCCGCCGAGCTGATGCCCAGATGGTCGAAAATCTGCACAAACGGGCTGCCCTGGCTGCCAATCTGCTGCCAAGGAAAAATCGACATCAGCACCAGCATTGTCAGCACGTAGAACAGCAGGATGCGCATCGGCACGGCGTTGATCGCCTTGGGCAATACACGGTGCGGATCCTTGGCTTCACCGGCGGTCACGCCGATGATCTCGATGCCGCCGAAGGCAAACATCACCACGGCAAACGAGGCGATCAGGCCGCCCACGCCGTTGGGCATGAAGCCGCCCTGGGTCCACAAGTTGCTGATATCGGTGGCCTGACCGGGGGCGGTGCTGATGCCGAACAGCATGATGCCGAAGCCGCCGAGGATCATCGCAACGATGGCCGCCACCTTGAGCAACGACAGCCAGAACTCCATTTCACCGAAGACTTTGACGTTGCACAGGTTCAGGCCGCCAACGACCGAAACGATGCCCAGCACCCAGATCCAGCGCGAGACTTCCGGAAACCAGAAGCCCATGTAAATGCCGAACGCGGTCACATCGGCCATGCCGACGATGACCATTTCGAACGCGTAGGTCCAACCGAGAATGAAGCCCGCCATGGGGCCGAGGTAGGTGCTCGCGTAATGCCCGAACGAGCCGGCGACCGGGTTGTGCACCGCCATCTCGCCCAGGGCGCGCATGACCATGAACACCGCCGCGCCACCGATCAGGTAAGCGAGCAGAACCGCTGGACCGGCCATCTGGATGGCCGAGGCAGAACCGTAGAACAACCCGGTACCGATCGCCGATCCCAGGGCCATGAAGCGAATGTGTCGGGCCGAAAGCCCGCGTTTCAAACCTTTTGCTGGCTGCTGCATTTTTCGTCCTTATTTATTGTTATTCGACGCAAAAATCGATTCGCGGGCAGGCCCGCTCCCACAGTGGTAGACATTCCAACTGTGGGAGCGGGCTTGCCCGCGAAGAGGCCCTTACAGGCTAGGCAAAAGCTTGTCTGGAACCAGTTCGTTCAGACACCGCGAAGCCAGCAGTTCGGTCGCCGCATTGATGTCCGGCGCGAAGAAGCGATCCTTCTCGTAGAACGGCACTTCGCGACGCAGAATGCCCCGGGCTTTTTCCAGTTTGCTCGAGGTCTTCAGGCCGTTGCGCAGGTCCAGCCCCTGCACCGCCGCCAGCCATTCCACCGCGAGAATGCCGCGAGTGTTTTCGGCCATTTCCCACAGACGCTTGCCGGCAGCCGGGGCCATCGACACGTGATCTTCCTGGTTGGCGGAGGTCGGCAGGCTGTCCACCGAATGCGGATGGGCCAGTGCCTTGTTCTCGCTGGCCAGCGCCGCAGCGGTCACCTGAGCGATCATGAAACCGGAGTTCACCCCGCCATTGGCTACCAGGAACGGCGGCAGTTGCGACATGTGCTTGTCCATCATCAACGAGATGCGGCGCTCGCTGAGGGAGCCGATTTCGGCGATGGCCAAAGCCATGTTGTCAGCAGCCATGGCCACCGGTTCGGCGTGGAAGTTACCACCGGAAATCACGTCGCCTTCGGCCGCGAACACCAACGGGTTGTCGGACACGGCGTTGGCCTCGATGACCAGCACCTCGGCGGCCTGACGGAACTGGGTCAGGCATGCGCCCATGACTTGTGGCTGGCAACGCAGCGAGTACGGATCCTGAACCTTTTCGCAGTTCTGGTGCGAGTCGGAGACTTCGCTGCGCTCGCCCAGCAGATCGCGGTAAGCAGCAGCGGCGTCGATCTGGCCTTTCTGGCCACGGGCGGCGTGGATACGGGCATCGAACGGCGAGCGCGAGCCCAATACCGCTTCAACTGTAAGCCCGCCCAGTGCCAGCGCGCCGGCGAACAGGTCTTCACCTTCGAACAGACCGCGCAAAGCGAATGCAGTGGAAACCTGCGTACCGTTGAGCAGCGCCAGACCTTCTTTCGCCGCCAGCGTCAGCGGCGTCAGACCGGCGACTTTCAGCGCTTCGGTGGCTTCCATCCACTCGCCCTTGTAGCGCGCCTTGCCTTCGCCCAGCAGCACCAGCGACATGTGCGCCAATGGCGCGAGGTCGCCGGATGCACCGACCGAACCTTTCAACGGAATGTGCGGATAAACCTCGGCGTTGATCAGCGCAATCAGCGCATCGATCACCACGCGACGGATGCCGGAGAAACCACGGCTGAGGCTGTTGACCTTGAGCACCATGATCAGGCGCACCAGCTCATCGCTGATCGGCTGGCCGACGCCGGCGGCGTGGGACAACACCAGCGAACGCTGCAGGTTTTCCAGGTCTTCGCTGGCGATGCGGGTCGAGGCCAGTAGGCCGAAACCGGTGTTGATGCCGTAGGCGGTGCGGTTCTCGGCGAGGATCTGCTCGACGCAGGCGACGCTGGCTTCGATCTGGGCGGCGGCGCTGTAGTCGAGGGTCAGTTTGACCGGGTGCTGATAGACGTCACGCAGTTGGGACAGGCTCAGTTGGCCGGGGATCAGGTTCAGTGCAGTCATGTTCAGGCTCCTTTAACCGAAGTAATCATCGGCAGGTTCAGCCCCTGCTCCTTGGCGCAGTCGATGGCGATCTGGTAACCGGCGTCGGCGTGACGCATCACACCGGTGCCCGGGTCGTTGTGCAGCACGCGAGCGATACGCTCGGCCGCTTCATCCGTACCGTCGCAGACGATCACCATGCCCGAGTGTTGCGAGAAGCCCATGCCGACGCCGCCACCGTGGTGCAGCGACACCCAGGTCGCGCCGCTGGCGGTGTTGAGCAAAGCGTTGAGCAGTGGCCAGTCGGAGACCGCATCCGAGCCGTCCTGCATCGATTCGGTTTCGCGGTTCGGGCTGGACACCGAGCCGGAGTCGAGGTGGTCGCGACCGATCACGATCGGTGCCGACAGCTCGCCGCGACGGACCATTTCGTTGAACGCCAGACCGAGCTTGGCGCGCTGGCCCAGGCCGACCCAGCAGATCCGCGCCGGCAGACCCTGGAAGCTGATGCGCTCGCGGGCCATGTCCAGCCAGTTGTGCAGGTGGGCGTCGTCCGGGATCAGTTCTTTGACTTTGGCGTCGGTCTTGTAGATGTCCTGCGGATCACCCGACAGCGCCGCCCAGCGGAACGGGCCGATGCCACGGCAGAACAGCGGACGGATATAAGCCGGCACGAAACCCGGGAAATCGAAGGCGTTTTCCACGCCCTCTTCCTGGGCCATCTGGCGGATGTTGTTGCCGTAGTCGAAGGTCGGGATGCCTTGCTTCTGGAAGTCCAGCATGGCTTTGACGTGCACCGCCATCGACTGCTTGGCAGCCTTGATCACCGCGGCCGGTTCGGTCTTGGCGCGGGCGCGGTATTCGTCCCAGGTCCAGCCGGCCGGCAGGTAGCCATTGAGCGGGTCGTGGGCGCTGGTCTGGTCGGTGACCATGTCCGGGCGCACGCCGCGACGGACCAGTTCCGGGAGGATTTCGGCGGCGTTGCCGAGCAGCGCGATGGAGATCGCCTTGCCTTCTTTTGTGTACTTTTCAATGCGCGCCAGGGCGTCGTCGAGGTCTTTGGCCTGTTCGTCGACGTAACGGCTTTTCAGGCGGAAATCGATGCTGACCTGCTGGCATTCGATGTTCAGCGAGCAGGCACCGGCCAGGGTCGCGGCCAATGGCTGGGCGCCGCCCATGCCGCCGAGGCCCGCGGTCAGGACCCAGCGGCCCTTGAGGTTGGAGTTGTAATGCTGGCGACCGGCCTCGACGAAGGTTTCGTAAGTGCCCTGGACGATGCCCTGGCTGCCGATGTAGATCCAGCTGCCGGCGGTCATCTGGCCGTACATGGCCAAGCCCTTGGCGTCGAGTTCGTTGAAGTGTTCCCAGGTCGCCCAGTGCGGTACCAGGTTGGAGTTGGCGATCAGCACGCGCGGCGCATTGCTGTGGGTCTTGAACACGCCGACCGGTTTGCCCGATTGCACCAGCAGGGTTTCGTCGTCGTTCAGGTTGGTCAGGCTCTCGACGATCTTGTCGTAGCACTCCCAGTTGCGCGCGGCGCGGCCGATGCCACCGTAAACCACCAGCTCTTTCGGGTTCTCGGCGACTTCCGGGTCGAGGTTGTTCATCAGCATGCGCAGCGGCGCTTCGGTCAGCCAGCTCTTGGCGGTCAGCTTGTTGCCGCGCGATGCACGGATCTCAACATTGCGGAATTTTGTAGGCTTATTGTCAGTCACGAAAAAGACTCCTCAGCGATCAATTCAAACCAACCCTGGCGGTGGGCAAGCGGCTTGTGCGCCCCTTGGCGCGACAAGCGAATCAGTGGACGAGATGCTCGGTTTCTTTCAACTCGTATGCATACGTCTTTACTTGTACATACAAGCATATGCAATTGAACGGCCAACTTGTCGAGAAGCCATCCAGCAAAATCTGCGGATACCGCTTGGGGGCCGGATTCACGGGGCATCGAGTGATTGAATTTTTTTCGAAGGGGCGCTTTTTGAAATCAGAGAGACTGTTACAGGAGCGTGGCATTGCACCGCGCTGGGGTGTTCGGTAACAAAAGGTGGGAAACATGCCAAAGCCTGGAGACCCCGATGAGTCTCCGAGCTGTGGTCGTCTGGTGCGGCGTGTGGATAACTTATTCCACCGTCACCGACTTCGCCAGGTTACGCGGCTGGTCCACGTCTGTGCCCTTGAGCACCGCGACGTAGTACGACAGCAGTTGCAGCGGGATGGTGTAGAGGATCGGCGACAGAATGTCGTGGATGTGCGGCATCTGCACCACGTGGGTGCCTTCGCCGTTGGTCATCCCCGCCTTCTCGTCAGCGAACACGATCAGTTCGCCGCCACGGGCACGAACTTCCTGCAGGTTGGACTTGAGCTTCTCGAGCAGTTCGTTGTTCGGCGCCACGGTGACCACCGGCATGTCGTTATCCACAAGCGCCAGCGGGCCATGCTTCAGTTCGCCGGCAGGGTAAGCTTCGGCGTGGATGTACGAAATTTCCTTGAGTTTCAGAGCCCCTTCCATCGCGACTGGATACTGCGCACCACGACCGAGGAACAGGGTGTGGTTTTTGTCAGCGAACAGTTCGGCGATTTTTTCCACCGTGCTGTCCATGGCCAGCGCTTCGCCCAGGCGAGTCGGCAGGCGACGCAGTTCTTCAATCAGTCGGGCTTCAACGCCTTTTTCCAGAGTGCCGCGCACCTGGCCCAGGGACAGGGTCAGCAGCAGCAGGCCCACCAATTGTGTGGTGAACGCTTTGGTCGAAGCCACGCCGATTTCACGACCGGCCTGGGTCAGCAGGGTCAGGTCGGATTCGCGCACCAGCGAACTGATGCCGACGTTGCAGATCGCCAGGCTGCCCAGGAAACCCAGTTCCTTGGCGTTGCGCAGGGCGGCCAGGGTGTCGGCGGTTTCGCCGGACTGGGAAATGGTGACGAACAGAGTGTCCGGCTGCACCACCACCTTGCGGTAGCGGAACTCACTGGCGACTTCGACCTGGCACGGAATCCCCGCCAGCTCTTCGAGCCAGTAACGGGCAACCATGCCGGCGTGGTAACTGGTGCCGCACGCCACAATTTGCACATTGCGCACTTTGGCGAACAGTTCGGCGGCCTGCGGGCCGAACGCCTGCACCAGCACCTGATCCGAGCTCAATCGACCTTCCAGCGTGCGTTGCACCACGGATGGCTGCTCATGGATTTCCTTGAGCATGTAGTGGCGGAACTCGCCTTTGTCGGCGGCTTCGGCACCGTCGGTGTACTGCACGGTCTGGCGCTCGACGGCTTTGCCGGTCACGTCCCAGATCTGCACCTTGTCACGCTGGATTTCGGCGATATCGCCCTCTTCCAGGTACATGAAACGGTCGGTGACCTGACGCAGAGCCAGTTGGTCGGACGCGAGGAAGTTTTCGCCCAGGCCCAGACCGATCACCAGCGGGCTGCCGCTGCGAGCCGCGACCAGACGATCCGGTTGCAGCGCGTGAATGACCGCCAGACCGTAGGCGCCATGCAGTTCCTTGACGGTTGCCTTCAGGGCATCGGTCAGGTCCGGCAGCACCTTGAGCTTTTCGGTCAGCAGGTGGGCGATGACTTCGGTGTCGGTGTCGGAGGAGAACACGTAACCCTGCGCCTTGAGTTGCTCGCGCAGCGCTTCATGGTTTTCGATGATGCCGTTGTGCACCACCGCGACCTTATCCGAGAAATGCGGGTGAGCATTGCGTTCGCTTGGCGCGCCATGAGTAGCCCAGCGGGTGTGGGCGATGCCGAGACGACCCACCAGCGGATGTTCAGCCAGGGCAGCATCCAGTTCGCTGACCTTGCCCACACGACGGGTGCGTTCCAGCATGCCGTCATTGGTGTACACCGCCACACCGGCACTGTCATAACCGCGGTATTCGAGGCGCTTGAGGCCTTCGACCAGGATGGCGGTGATATTACGTTCAGCTACCGCGCCGACAATTCCACACATGCTTATTTCTCCTGACTGACCGTCGCGCAAATCAAATTGATACCGCGAGACTGAATCTGATCCCGTGCCTCCGGCGGCAGGCGATCATCGGTGATTAGGGTATGGACACTGCTCCACGGCAGCTCCAGGTTTGGAATCTTGCGGCCGATCTTGTCGGCCTCGACCATCACGACCACTTCCCGCGCCACTTCCGCCATCACCCGGCTCAAACCGAGCAACTCATTGAAGGTCGTGGTGCCACGCACCAGATCGATGCCGTCGGCACCGATGAACAATTGATCGAAGTCGTAAGAGCGTAGTACCTGCTCGGCGACCTGGCCCTGAAAGGATTCCGAATGGGGATCCCAGGTGCCGCCGGTCATCAGCAGGACCGGTTCATGCTCGAGTTCACTCAGGGCATTGGCGACATGCAGGGAATTGGTCATCACCACCAGGCCCGGCTGCTGGCCGAGCTCCGGAATCATGGCAGCGGTGGTGCTGCCACTGTCGATGATGATGCGGGCGTGTTCGCGAATGCGTGTGACCGCAGCACGGGCAATCGCCTGCTTGTATTTGGAAACGTTCTGACTGACGTCTGCCACCAGTTCCTGAGGCATGGTGATCGCCCCGCCATACCGACGCAGCAACAGACCGTGGCTTTCCAGTGCAGCCAGATCCTTGCGAATCGTAACTTCCGAGGTTTCGAAACGCTTGGCGAGCTCGTCGACACTGACTTCGCCCTGCTCATTGAGCAAGGCCAGAATATTGTGGCGACGTTGGGGTGTATTGCGTTTCGACATGGCGAGCTAAGTTTCGATTCGAAAGATAATGAAAGCAATCAAAACCTATCGAAGCAGAACCGTCAAGCCGATGACGAAAAAAAATCGCTGCCTGAGGGCAGCGATCCTTTGCCTTGAACCACTGTGGATAACTCAGCTCTTCTTGATCTTCTCCGGCCGCTTCCAGCCATCGATGTTCTTCTGTCTTGCACGAGCGACCGCCAATTGAGCGTTATCCACATTCTGGGTGATGGTCGAACCGGCCGCCGTGGTCGCACCGGCAGAGATATCCACAGGCGCCACCAGCGAATTGTTGGAACCGATGAACACATCTTCGCCCAACACGGTTTTCCACTTGTTGGCGCCATCGTAATTACAGGTGATGGTGCCAGCGCCGATGTTGGTACGGGCACCGATCTCGGCATCGCCCAGATAAGTCAGGTGCCCGGCTTTCGCGCCTTCGCCCATACGGGCGTTTTTCAGCTCGACGAAGTTACCCACATGGGCACGGGCCTCGAGCACAGTGCCCGGACGCAGACGGGCAAACGGGCCGGCGTCGCTGTTTTCACCCAGCACCGCACCTTCGATATGGCTGTTGGCCTTGATGACAACGCCTTTGCGCAAGGTGCTGTCCTTGATCACACAGTTCGGGCCGATCACCACGTCGTCTTCGATGACGACTTTGCCTTCGAGAATGACGTTGATGTCGATCAACACATCGCGACCGACGGTCACTTCACCACGCACATCAAAGCGGGCCGGGTCACGCAGGGTTACCCCCTGAGCCATCAGCCGACGGCCAGCGCGCAACTGATAGTGGCGCTCCAGTTCGGACAGTTGCCTGCGATCATTGGCGCCCTGCACCTCCATCGGATCGTGGGGCTGCTCGGTCGCGACCACCAGGCCGTCGCCCACCGCCATTTCAATCACGTCGGTCAGGTAATACTCGCCCTGGGCGTTGTTGTTCGACAGGCGTCCCATCCAGTCCGCCAGATGGCTGGCAGGTACCGCGAGAATCCCGGTATTACCTTCTGTGATCGCGCGTTGGGCTTCAGTGGCATCCTTGTGCTCGACGATTGCCGCAACCTTACCGTTCGCATCGCGCACGATGCGGCCGTAACCGGTCGGGTCATCCAGTTCGACGGTCAGCAATCCCATCTGGCCAGGAACGACATGCTCAAGCAGACGCTGCAGGGTTTCGACTTCGATCAGCGGCACGTCACCATAGAGAATCAGAACGGTGTCGGACTTGATGAACGGTACGGCCTGGGCAGTTGCGTGGCCGGTGCCCAATTGCTTGTCCTGCAGCACGAAATTGAGGTCATCGGCAGCCAGACGTTCGCGCACCACATCGGCGCCATGACCGATGACCACGTGAATGCGCTGCGGATCGAGTTGACGGGCGCTGTGGATAACATGGCCGAGCATGGAATCGCCGGCAATCGGGTGCAGCACTTTCGGCAGTGCCGAACGCATGCGGGTGCCTTGACCGGCCGCGAGGATTACGATTTCAAGAGACATGACTGCTACCAATCCTGGGTGGTCAGCAACTGCGACCGGGTTTGTAGAATTCGGAAAAGAAAAAAGGGTAGCCGAGGCTACCCTTTTTTATCAATCGCACAACAAGCGGACTGACGGATCAACCGCCAAACTTCTTGCGGATCTGCTGGACGGTGCGCAGCTGGGCTGCGGCCTCGGCCAGACGTGCGGACGCAGCTCCGTAGTCGAAATCTGCGCTCTTCTCATGCAGAGCGGCCTCGGCAGCCTTGAGAGCTGCTTGAGCCTGAGCTTCATCCAGGTCGGCGGCACGTTGCACAGTGTCGGCAAGAACCTTGACCATGTTCGGCTGAACCTCGAGGAAACCACCGGAGATGTAGAACACCTCGGCTTCCCCGCCTTGCTTGATCAGGCGGATCGGGCCCGGCTTGAGATTCGTGATCAGCGGCGCGTGGCCCAGAGCGATACCAAGATCACCCAGAGCACCGTGCGCAATCACCATCTCGACCAGGCCGGAGAAGATTTCCCCTTCCGCGCTGACGATATCGCAATGGACTGTCATAGCCATCTGATTGCCTCAACCTAAATTAGCGCCCGTTGCCGGGCGCCGGGATTACAGTTTCTTGGCTTTCTCGATCGCTTCTTCGATGCCGCCGACCATGTAGAACGCTTGTTCTGGCAGGTGGTCGTAGTCACCGTTGAGGATGCCTTTGAAGCCAGCAATGGTGTCTTTCAGGGAAACGTATTTACCCGAAGCACCGGTGAAGACTTCAGCCACGAAGAACGGCTGCGACAAGAAGCGCTGGATCTTACGAGCACGGTTTACCAACTGCTTGTCGGCTTCCGACAGCTCGTCCATACCCAGGATCGCGATGATGTCCTTCAGTTCTTTGTAACGCTGCAGCACGTACTGAACGCCACGAGCGGTCTCGTAGTGATCGTTGCCGATCACGTTCGGGTCCAGCTGACGCGAAGTCGAGTCCAGTGGGTCTACCGCCGGGTAGATACCCAGGGAAGCGATGTCACGGGACAGAACGACAGTAGCGTCCAGGTGAGCAAACGTGGTCGCTGGCGACGGGTCAGTCAAGTCGTCCGCTGGTACGTATACGGCCTGGATCGAAGTAATCGAACCTTGCTTGGTCGAAGTGATGCGCTCTTGCAGCACGCCCATCTCTTCAGCCAGAGTCGGCTGGTAACCTACTGCCGAAGGCATACGGCCCAGCAGTGCGGATACTTCGGTACCGGCCAGGGTGTAACGATAGATGTTGTCGACGAACAGCAGAACGTCGTTACCTTCGTCACGGAACTTCTCGGCCATGGTCAGGCCGGTCAGCGCTACGCGCAGACGGTTTCCCGGTGGCTCGTTCATCTGACCGTAGACCAGGGCTACCTTGTCGAGAACGTTGGAGTCCTTCATCTCGTGGTAGAAGTCGTTACCCTCACGAGTACGCTCACCCACACCGGCGAACACGGAATAACCGCTGTGCTCGATGGCGATGTTACGGATCAGTTCCATCATGTTTACGGTCTTGCCTACACCGGCACCACCGAACAGACCGACTTTACCGCCCTTGGCGAACGGGCAAACCAGGTCGATAACCTTGATGCCTGTTTCCAGCAGCTCGTTGCCGCCAGCTTGTTCTGCGAAGGAAGGAGCGGCGCGGTGGATACCCCAGCGCTCTTCTTCGCCGATCGGGCCAGCTTCGTCGATCGGGTTGCCCAGTACGTCCATGATCCGGCCCAGAGTCGCTTTACCGACCGGTACGGAGATGGCTGCGCCAGTGTTGTTGACGTCCAGACCGCGCTTCAAGCCTTCGGTGGAGCCCATCGCAATGGTACGAACCACGCCGTCGCCCAGCTGCTGCTGAACTTCCAGAGTGGTTTCGGCGCCTTGAACCTTCAAGGCGTCGTAGATGCTCGGTACGCTGTCGCGTGGAAATTCCACGTCGATAACGGCGCCGATGATTTGAACGATACGTCCGCTACTCATAGCTGGATCCTCTGAATATTTGAACCGTTAAACCGCGGCAGCGCCGCCGACGATTTCCGAGATCTCTTGGGTGATCGCAGCCTGACGCGCCTTGTTGTAGATCAGCTGCAAATCGCTGATCAAATCACCGGCGTTGTCGGTAGCGTTCTTCATCGCGATCATCCGCGCAGCTTGTTCGGCCGCGTTGTTCTCGACCACCGCCTGGTACACCTGCGACTCCACGTAACGCACCATCAAGCCGTCAAGCAGCTCTTTGGCGTCTGGTTCGTAGAGGTAGTCCCAGTGGTGCTTGAGATCCTGATCCGGGGTCGCTACCAGTGGAATCAACTGCTCCACGGTAGGCTGTTGCGTCATGGTGTTGATGAACTTGTTGGATACCACGGACAGGCGGTCAATACGGCCGTCCAGATAGGCATCCAGCATCACCTTGACGCTGCCGATCAGATCATTGATCGACGGCTCTTCACCCAGGTGGCTGATAGCTGCAACGACGTTACCGCCGAAGTTGCGGAAAAAGGCCGCACCCTTGCTACCAACGACACACAGATCAATCTCGACGCCGTTTTCGCGGTTTACCGCCATGTCCTTGACCAGGGCCTTGAACAGGTTGGTGTTCAAGCCGCCGCACAGACCACGGTCACTGCTCACCACGACATAGCCGACACGCTTGATGGCGCGGTCGATCATGAACGGATGGCGGTATTCCGGGTTGGCGTTGGCCAGATGCCCAATTACCTGGCGGATACGCTCCGCATAAGGACGGCTAGCAGCCATGCGCATTTGTGCCTTGCGCATTTTGCTGACCGCCACTTTTTCCATGGCGCTGGTAATTTTTTGCGTGCTTTTGATGCTCGCAATCTTACTGCGAATCTCTTTTGCGCCTGCCATGTAACACCTATCAGGTTAGCAAGCGGGAGCCTTGCGGCTCCCGCTGCGGCTTACCAGGTTTGGGTGGCCTTGAACTTCTCGATACCAGCCTTCAGGCCAGCGTCGATTTCGTCATTGAAGTCACCTTTAACGTTGATCTTCGCCATCAAATCGGCGTGATCGCGGTTGAAGAAAGCAATCAGCGCTTGTTCGAAGCTGCCGATCTTGGCGATTTCAATGTCAGTCAGGAACCCACGCTCAGCGGCATACAGCGACAGCGCCATGTCAGCGATCGACATTGGTGCGTATTGCTTCTGCTTCATCAGCTCGGTAACGCGCTGACCATGCTCAAGTTGCTTGCGGGTCGCTTCGTCCAGGTCAGAAGCGAACTGGGCGAATGCCGCCAGTTCACGGTACTGAGCCAGAGCGGTACGGATACCACCGGACAGCTTCTTGATGATCTTGGTCTGAGCGGCACCACCCACACGGGATACCGAAACACCGGCGTTCACTGCAGGGCGGATGCCCGAGTTGAACATGGCCGATTCCAGGAAGATCTGACCGTCGGTGATGGAAATCACGTTGGTCGGAACGAACGCGGAAACGTCGCCAGCCTGGGTTTCGATGATCGGCAGTGCGGTCAGGGAACCGGTTTTGCCGGTCACTGCGCCGTTGGTGAACTTCTCTACGTATTCTTCCGAAACGCGGGATGCGCGCTCCAGCAGACGGGAGTGGAGATAGAACACGTCGCCTGGGTAAGCTTCACGGCCTGGTGGACGGCGCAGCAGCAGGGAAATCTGGCGGTAAGCCACTGCTTGCTTGGACAGATCGTCATAAACGATCAGCGCGTCTTCACCGCGGTCGCGGAAGAATTCACCCATGGTGCAACCGGAGTACGGTGCCAGGAATTGCAGTGCTGCAGATTCCGAAGCGCTCGCTGCAACGATGATGGTGTTAGCCAGTGCACCGTTTTCTTCCAGCTTGCGAACCACGTTGGCGATGGTCGATTGTTTCTGACCGATTGCCACGTAGACGCAGAAAATGCCGCTGTCTTTCTGGTTGATGATCGCGTCGATCGCCAGAGCGGTTTTACCGATCTGACGGTCACCGATGATCAGCTCACGCTGGCCACGGCCGACAGGGATCATGGCATCGACAGCCTTGTAGCCAGTCTGTACAGGCTGGTCTACCGACTTACGCCAGATCACGCCCGGAGCAACTTTCTCGACCGCGTCGGTCTCGGTGTTACCCAGTGGACCTTTGCCGTCAACAGGGTTACCCAGTGCGTCGACAACGCGACCCAGCAGTTCCTTACCAACCGGAACTTCGAGGATGCGGCCGGTGCACTTGGCGCTCATGCCTTCAGCCAGACTGGTGTATGCGCCCAGTACAACGGCACCTACGGAGTCTTGCTCCAGGTTGAGGGCCATACCGTAGACGCCGCCCGGAAACTCGATCATCTCGCCGTACATGACGTCGGCCAGACCGTGAATCCGCACGATACCGTCAGATACGCTGACGACAGTGCCTTCGTTACGGGCTTGGGAGGTCACATCGAGCTTTTCGATGCGGCCCTTGATAATTTCACTTATTTCGGAAGGATTGAGTTGCTGCATTGCTCTGCTGCCCCTTCAAACTCAAGATTTCAATGCTTCGGCAAGTTTCGCGATTTTGCCGCGAATCGAGCCATCGATAACCAGGTCGCCGGCGCGGATAACGACACCACCTATAAGGGCAGCATCCTCCGCAACTTGCAGGCGCACTTCCCGGTTGAGTCGTGCACTGAGAACCTTGGCGAGTTTGTCTTGCTGTTCTTGGTTCAATGCAAAAGCACTGGTCACTTCAACGTCTACCGATTTCTCTTGCTCGGCCTTGTACAGGTCGAACAGAGCGGCGATCTCCGGCAGAAGCGGGAGACGGTCGTTTTCGGCAACGACATTGATGAAGTTCTGTGCCTTGGCATCAAACTTGTCGCCGCACACGTCAATGAACGTGGCGGCCTTTTCTGCGCTCGTCAGTCGCGGGGCCTTGAGCACGCGCTGCATGGTGTCGTCTTGCGACACCGCTGCTGCCAGGCCGAGCATGGCTGACCAATTGGCCAGTTGCTGGTGGGCCTGAGCGTGCTCGAAGGCCGCCTTAGCGTAAGGTCGGGCCAACGTGGTCAGTTCTGCCATGATCGCCCTCGCTTAGATTTCAGCAGCCAGTTGGTTAACCAGCTCTGCGTGCGCGTTTTGATCGATTGTGGCACCCAGGATCTTCTCGGCGCCGCCGACAGCCAGCAAGCCCACTTGGGCGCGCAGCTTGTCTTTGACACTGTTCAGTTCCTGTTCGATCTCGGCTTGAGCCTGAACCTTCACACGGTCAGCGTCGACGCGGGCCTTTTCAACGGCCTCTTCGACAATCTGGTTACCGCGTTTCTTGGCTTGCTCGATGATTTCAGCTGCCTGAGCTTTCGCTTCGCGCAGTTGCTGACCCGCTTTCTCTTGGGCCAACTCCAGGTCGCGAGCTGCACGGCTGGCAGCGTCCAGACCATCAGCGATCTTCTTTTGACGTTCATGCAGAGCTGCGATGACCGGAGGCCATACGAACTTCATGCAGAACAGTACAAAAATCAGGAACGCAACGGACTGGCCAATCAGGGTCGCATTAATGTTCACGCCAACACCTCGCAGTTACGTTGTCCATCACATCAAATTACTCGGAAGAATCCGGGTAATTAGCCAGCGATCTGACCAACGAACGGGTTCGCAAAGGTGAAGAACAGAGCGATACCAACACCGATCATGGTTACGGCGTCGAGCAGACCGGCAACGATGAACATTTTAACTTGCAGCATTGGAACCATTTCTGGCTGACGCGCTGCGCCTTCCAGGAACTTGCCGCCCAGCAGGCCGAAACCAATTGCGGTACCCAGTGCGCCCAGGCCGATCAACAGTGCAACAGCGATAGCGGTTAGACCAACTACAGTTTCCATCTTTCCTCCCGACTTTTACGTCGTATGGTTTAGGTTTTTTAGATTAAAGCGGTAAAACAAATCGTTTCATGGTGCCCCGTGAGGAGCCCCTCCCCGTTTTACCGGGAAGGACATCAGACTAGTCGAGACTGGTCTTAATGGTTTTCTTCGTGCGCCATCGACAGGTAGACGATGGTCAGCATCATGAAGATGAACGCCTGCAGGGTAATGATCAGGATGTGGAACACAGCCCACGCCCACTGCAGAACAACGCCCAGGCCGCTGAGCCAGAGCAGGCCGCTGCCGAACATCACAGCGATCAGGATGAACACCAGTTCGCCGGCATACATGTTGCCGAACAGACGCAGAGCCAGAGAGATCGGTTTGGCGATCAGGGTCACGAATTCCAGCAGGAAGTTCACCGGGATCAGCAGCGCCTGAACGAAGATGTTCTTGCTGCCGAACGGGTGCAGGGTCAGCTCGCCGATGAAGCCGCCGAGGCCCTTGACCTTGATGCTATAGAAAATGATCAGTGCGAAAACCGAGAACGCCATGCCCAGAGTCGCGTTCGGGTCGGTGGTCGACACGGCACGGAACGGGATGTGGTGGTCGCCGGAGATAAGGATGGCCAGCTGAGGAATCCAGTCGACCGGTACCAGGTCGACGGCGTTCATCAGGAACACCCAGACGAAGATGGTCAGTGCCAGCGGTGCGATCACCGGGCTACGGCCATGGAAGCTGTCTTTCACGCTGCCATCGACGAATTCGACCAGCACTTCAACGAAGTTCTGCAGTGCACCCGGCTGACCGGAAGTCGCCTTCTTGGCCGCCATGCGGAAAAGAAGGACGAAGATCAGACCCAGCGCGACCGACCAGCCGAGGGTATCGACGTGGAAAGCCCAGAAGCCCATTTCCTTGGCTTCTGCTGCGGTGTGGGCAAAGCCCCAGCCGCCGTTGGGTAGCTGACCGAAGGTCAGGTTCTGCAAGTGGTGCTGGATATAGCCCGAAGCGGTTGTTTCTGCCATGGTTGCCTCAAACGCCCTAAGGTCTCGAAAGTCTTGTTCTCATCAGCAGGGGAGCGAACCAGCTGACCGACTGAGTCAGCACGAAGGCGCCGAATACAGCGATCGGCGCCAGTGGCTTCACACCTGCAAACACCAGTGCAAACAGCACTGCCGTCAAAATCAGTTTGCCTGCCTCGCCGGCATAGAAAGACCGGACGATGGACTGGGCTGCTCGGGCGCCGGAAAACCGAAATGCCTTGTGAGCGAAATAAACATTGGGCAGCAAGGCTATCAGGCCTCCGCCAAGTCCCGAGTATCCGGCAACGACTCCGTGCCATTGCCAGAGCGCCAAAGCGGCAATGAGCAAAATGACAAATTGAGCCATCAACACCGGAAAAACCGCCAGGCGATGGAACGGCAGGCGGTTTGGCTTGCGGGTTTCCATCACTTTTGCTCTCCAATGGTCGGCTGCCGAAATTCAATAACTTGGCATAATTTGTGCCGACAAAATGCGCGCAGAGTATAGGGGCGGTTCTGCCCCTATTCAACTGTCAGGTAGTGATTTCCGACTGCGCGCTACAAGAGGAATTGTTTCAGCGGATGTGTGCAAGCACACCCTGAAGCTCATCGAGGGAGTTGTAACCGATCACCAACTGACCCTTTCCCTTCTTCCCGTGGCGGATCTGCACCGCAGAGCCTAGGCGCTCGGCCAGACGTTGCTCGAGGCGAGCGATATCCGGGTCCGGTTTTGCAGGTTCCACAGGCTCGGGTTTGCCACTCAACCACTGACGAACCAGTGCCTCAGTTTGGCGCACGGTGAGACCGCGTGCGACAACATGTCGCGCCCCTTCTACCTGCTGATTGTCCGGCAGACCGAGCAATGCACGGGCATGACCCATTTCCAGGTCGCCGTGGGACAGCATGGTCTTGATGACTTCCGGCAGCGCAATCAGGCGCAACAGGTTGGCCACGGTGACGCGGGACTTACCCACAGCCTCGGCCACCTGTTGCTGAGTGAGCTGGAATTCCTGCTGCAGGCGCTGCAGGGCCACCGCTTCTTCGATCGGGTTCAGGTCTTCGCGCTGGATGTTTTCGATCAGTGCAATGGCGATCGCGGTTTCATCCGGCACATCACGGACCATGGCCGGGATGGTTTCCTGCCCGGCCTGCTGGCTGGCACGCCAGCGACGTTCACCGGCAATGATTTCAAATCGGCCACCACCAATAGGGCGAACCACGATCGGCTGCATCACGCCCTGAGCCTTGATCGACTGCGCCAGCTCTTCCAGTGCCTGCGGATCCATGTCCCGGCGTGGCTGATACTTGCCGCGTTGCAGCAGGTCCAGCGGCAGGTGCTGCAACTCACGGCTGTCAGCCTGCGCCGCTTGTTCTTCCAGCGAGCTGACAGTCGGACCGCTCAGCAGTGCATCCAGTCCTCGTCCGAGACCTCGTTTCTTGACGGCCATGGGGATTCCTTAAGTTGGCTGGGCAGCGGCGATGCGTGAATTTTTGCGCTGACGGCGAACCATCTCGCCCGCCAGGGCCAGATAGGCCAGCGCGCCACGCGATTGCTTGTCGTAAGCCAGCGCCGGCATGCCGTAGCTCGGTGCTTCGGCCAGGCGAATGTTGCGCGGGATAACCGTGTCGTACAGCTGATCGCCGAAGTGTTCCTTGAGCTGGGCCGATACATCGTTCATCAGGCTCAGGCGCGGGTCGTACATGGTCCGCAGCAGGCCTTCGACCTTCAGGTTCGGGTTCAGCAGTTCGGCGATGCGCTTGATGTTATCCACAAGGTCGCTCAGACCTTCGAGCGCAAAGTATTCGCACTGCATGGGGATAATCACCCCGTCAGCGGCGACCAGTGCGTTCAGCGTGAGCATCGACAGCGACGGCGGGCAGTCGATCAGAATGTAATCGTAGTTTTCACGGATTGGCGCCAGCGCGCTGCGCAGACGGCTCTCCTTCATCTGCATTTCCAGCAGCACCACTTCGGCGGCCGTCAGGTCGCGGTTGGCCGGCAGCAGTTGATAACCGCCGTGTTCCGAGAAGTGCATGGCCTGCGCCAGATCGCATTCGCCGATCAGCAGGTCGTAGACCGAGTTTTCCAGGCCATGTTTATCCACACCGCTACCCATGGTGGCGTTGCCCTGTGGATCGAGATCGATCAACAGCACCCGGCGCTTGGTCGCGACCAGGGATGCTGCGAGGTTGATGCAGGTGGTGGTCTTGCCCACACCACCCTTCTGGTTCGCTATCGCGAATACCTTAGCCATTCTTGCTTGTGTTCCCAATCATGCCGTGCGGCGCAGTATCAGCAGATGGCGTTGGCCTTGGCAACCGGGTACGGCCAGGGCGTGTTCGCTATCGAGTTTGAAGTCTGCCGGCAATGCTACCAGCTCATCGGCCGGATGGACGCCCTTCATTGCCAGCCAGCGTGTATCGGCATCGCCCAGGTGGCGAGTCCAGTTGGTGAAGTTCTCCATGCTGCTGAACGCCCGCGAGATGATCCCGTTGAATGGCTGGGCAGGCTGGAATGCTTCGACGCGACTGTGGATAACTTGCAGGTTGTCCAGTTTGAGTTCGAGTTTGACCTGGGTCAGGAAGCGGGTTTTCTTGCCGTTGCTGTCCAGGCAGGTCACTTGCGAGTCCGGATACAGGATCGCCAGAGGGATCCCCGGCATGCCACCGCCACTGCCGACGTCCAGCCAGCGGCCGTTTTCGATGAACGACATCACGCTGAGGCTATCGAGCAAGTGCCGGGAAACCATTTCGTCGGGATCGCGAACGGCGGTCAGGTTGTAGGCCTGGTTCCATTTGATCAACAGGGCCAGATAACCCAGCAGCAATGCGTGCTGGGTTTCAGTGAGATTGACACCGAGCTCGCGGGCTCCTGTGGATAACTCTTCGGCGTGTTGCGAAGTGACCTTAGAACTCAAGCGCTTTGCTCCAACTGACGGCCCGCGCCGCGTTTTTTCAAATGAATCATCAACAGCGAAATCGCTGCCGGGGTTACACCCGGGATCCGCGAAGCCTGGCCAAGCGTCTCTGGACGCGTGGCACCGAGCTTGCTCTGGATCTCCTTGGAGAGACCGGAAATGTTGGTGTAATCGATATCCACAGGCAGTTTCGTGTCTTCGCTTGCACGCAGACGGGCGATTTCGTCCTGTTGGCGGTCGATGTAACCGGCGTACTTGGTCTTGATCTCGACCTGTTCGGCAACCTGTGGATCTTCGGCCCCCTGTCCGGTCACTTCGACCAGACCAGCGTAGTCGATTTCCGGACGGCTCAAGAGATTGAGCAAGTTGTATTCGTGAGTCAGCGGTGTACCGAATTTTTCCGCGATCGCATCGCCCTGGGCAGTGCCTGGGCGAACCCAGGTGCTTTTCAGGCGCTGCTCTTCGAGTTCGATACTTTCGCGCTTCTTGCAGAACGCTGCCCAACGCGCGTCATCGACCAGACCCAGTTCGCGGCCTTTTTCGGTTAGACGCAGGTCAGCGTTGTCCTCACGCAGGATCAGGCGGTACTCGGCACGGGAAGTGAACATGCGGTACGGCTCTTGGGTACCGAGGGTAATCAGGTCGTCGACCAATACCCCGATGTACGCTTCATCGCGACGCGGGCACCAGGCTTCTTTGCCTTTCGCACGCAGTGCAGCGTTCGCGCCAGCCAGCAAACCCTGGGCGCCGGCTTCTTCGTAACCGGTGGTGCCGTTGATCTGGCCAGCGAAGAACAGACCGCCAATGACTTTGGTTTCCAGGCTGTACTTCAGGTCGCGCGGATCGAAGTAGTCGTACTCGATCGCATAACCCGGACGCACGATGTGCGCGTTTTCCATGCCGCGGATCGATTGCACGATTTGCAATTGCACGTCGAACGGCAGGCTTGTGGATATCCCGTTCGGATACAGCTCATGGGTGGTCAGGCCTTCCGGCTCGATGAATACCTGATGGCTTTCCTTGTCGGCAAAGCGGTGGATCTTGTCTTCGATCGACGGGCAGTAACGCGGACCGATGCCTTCGATCTCGCCTGCTGCCGAATACATCGGCGAACGATCGAGGTTCGCCGCGATGATTTCGTGGGTGCGGGCGTTGGTGTGGGTAATCCAGCAACTGACTTGCCGCGGATGTTGTTCCTTGTTGCCCATGAACGACATCACCGGGATCGGCGTATCGCCAGGTTGCTCGGTCATCACCGAGAAATCCACAGACTTGCCGTCGATACGCGGTGGCGTACCGGTTTTCAGGCGACCGACGCGCAGCGGCAATTCACGCAGACGATGCGCAAGGGCGATCGACGGCGGATCACCGGCGCGACCGCCGGAAAAATTCTGCAAACCGATGTGGATAAGTCCGCCGAGGAAGGTACCGGTGGTCAACACCACGGAATCGGCAAAGAAACGCAGACCCATTTGCGTGACAACACCGCGTACTTGTTCCTGCTCGACGATCAGGTCGTCGGCGGCCTGCTGAAATATCCACAGGTTCGGCTGGTTTTCCAGAATTTCGCGGACAGCGGCCTTGTAAAGAATCCGGTCGGCCTGTGCACGTGTTGCACGCACGGCCGGGCCTTTGCGGCTGTTCAACACGCGAAACTGGATACCGCCCAGATCGGTGGCCATGGCCATCGCACCGCCGAGGGCATCGATTTCCTTGACCAGATGGCTTTTGCCAATGCCGCCGATGGCCGGGTTGCAACTCATGGCACCGAGGGTTTCCACGTTGTGCGTCAGCAGAAGGGTTTTTGCACCCATGCGTGCTGAGGCCAGTGCTGCCTCGGTACCGGCATGACCGCCGCCGATGACGATCACTTCAAAACGGGAAGGGAAATCCACCACGCACCTCGTGCCTGCTTAAGTAGGTAATTCAGGAATAGTTTGAGATCAGGTTTCTGGACCTGGTCGACAAGTATAGGGACTTCGCCCTTCCTAAAGAACCCTTTGCACAAAATTTAACCAGCTGTGGAGAACTCGCGGTTAAAAGAATAAAAAAGAGAGAAATTTATAAAACCTTTGTTTTAAAGCTTATTCTTACTGCCCATAATTTCTGTGGATAGATCTCTACAGGCCTTTATTTTCAATGTGTACAGAGATTCAAAACCCTGTGGCCATGTCGCAATGAGGCCCTTGGATAACCGGTGTAAGCCTGTGGATGAATGGGGTTGTTATCCACAGAGGCAGTTATGTTCAGTTTTCTGGCCCTGTTATCAACTGCCCTCAGCGGCAGTTATTCACAGGGCTTAATCCACAGAAATCAAATGAACGAGCACGTAGCGGACAGGGGAAATCCGCTCAGCGAGAAGGAATCTGCCCGGCACTGGAAGGAAAGGAATGCGAAGAGGAGAACCAGACAGGTCGCCAATGGACCTGTCTGTGGACAACAGAAGGGTTATTTACCGATGCAGAAACTGGAAAAGATCCGCCCGAGCAGATCATCGGAGCTGAACGCTCCGGTAATTTCCCCAAGGGACTGCTGAGCCTGACGCAGATCTTCTGCCAATAGTTCGCCAGCCCCTGCCAGAGTCAGCTGTGCACGACCGTGTTCCAGGGCCGCGCTGGCGTGACGCAATGCTTCCAGGTGGCGACGGCGTGCGCTGAAGCTGCTTTCCGAAGTCTGCTCGTAACCCATGCAGGCCTTCAGGTGATCGCGCAACAGATCAAGACCTTCGCCGGCAGCCTTGGCGCTCAGGCTGATGGTTACGTGGCCATCGTCGCTGACTTCCAGGGCAATCGCTTCACCGGTGAGATCTGCTTTATTGCGAATCAGGGTGACCTTTGCCGGATCTGGCCGGGTTTCAAGGAATTCGGGCCACAATGCGAAAGGATCGGCCGCTTCCGGAGCCGTGGCATCAACCACCAGCAGTACCCGATCGGCTTCGCCAATGGCTTTCAACGCACGTTCTACACCGATTTTTTCCACATGGTCGTCGGTATCGCGCAATCCGGCGGTGTCTACGACATGCAGCGGCATGCCATCGATGTGGATATGTTCGCGCAGGATATCCCGGGTCGTGCCGGCGATTTCCGTCACGATGGCAGCTTCTCGACCGGCCAGTGCATTGAGCAGACTCGATTTGCCGGCGTTCGGACGACCGGCGATCACCACTGTCATGCCGTCACGCAGCAATGCACCTTGGCCGGCTTCGCGCAATACGGTGGATAACTCGTCACGGACCTTGTCGAGCATGCTCAACACATGGCCATCGGCGAGGAAGTCGATTTCTTCTTCCGGAAAATCGATGGCTGCTTCGACATAAATCCTCAATCCGATCAGCTGTTCGGTGAGGTTATGCACACGTTGGGAAAATGCACCCTGCAAGGAACGCAAGGCATTACGTGCAGCCTGTGCAGAACTGGCTTCGATCAGGTCGGCGATGGCCTCGGCCTGAGCCAGGTCGAGTTTGTCATTGAGGAAAGCGCGTTCGCTGAACTCACCCGGCCGGGCCAGACGGCAACCCAGTTCCAGGCAACGCTTGAGCAACATGTCCAGGACGATCGGTCCACCGTGACCCTGGAGTTCAAGCACATCTTCGCCGGTGAACGAGTTCGGCCCGGGGAAATACAGTGCCAGACCTTCATCCAGGACCTGTTGATCGTCACTGAAGAAGGGACCGTAGTGGGCAAACCGGGGTTTCAAATCACGGCCGCTGATGGCTTTGGCCGCGACGCTGGCCAGCGGCCCGGAAATTCGAACGATGCCCACGCCGCCACGGCCCTGAGCAGTGGCAACGGCTGCGATGGTTTCACGAGGTGCGCTCATAAACCGGTATCCAGACAAAAATGGCAGATAGCAAAACGCCCCACTAGGGGGCGTTTTGAGTGGTGTTATCCACAGAGTAAGTTACGCCTCGGCTTTTTTCGTCGCCGCTTCGATCTTACGCGTGATGTACCACTGTTGAGCAATCGACAGGCAGTTGTTCACAACCCAGTACAGCACCAGACCCGCCGGGAACCACAGGAAGAAGAAGGTGAAGATGATTGGCATCATTTTCATCACTTTGGCCTGCATCGGATCCGGAGGAGTCGGGTTCAGACGCTGCTGGATGAACATGGTCGCGCCCATGATGATCGGCAGGATGAAGAACGGATCCTTGATCGACAGGTCGGTAATCCACAGCATGAAAGGCGCCTGGCGCATTTCAACGCTTTCCAGCAGAACCCAGTACAGCGAAAGGAAAACCGGCATCTGCACCAGGATCGGCAAGCAGCCACCCAGCGGATTGATCTTCTCTTTCTTGTACAGTTCCATCATGGCTTGCGACATTTTCTGCCGGTCATCGCCATGTTGCTCTTTCAGTGCAGCCAGTTTCGGTGCCACGGCGCGCATGCGGGCCATCGACTTGTAGCTGGCGGCCGACAGCGGGAAGAAGATCCCTTTGATCAGCATGGTCAGGAAGATGATCGACCAGCCCCAATTGCCCACGATGGCGTGGATATGTTGCAGCAGCCAGAAGATCGGCTGGGCAATGAACCACAGAATGCCGTAGTCGACGGTCAGTTCCAGACCTGGGGACAACTCTTTCAGAACCGCCTGGCTTTTCGGGCCTGCGTAAAGAATGGCGCTGGTTTCAACTTTTGCACCCGGCGCAGCGGTCAGGGAAGGACCGGTGTAACCGATGATGTAGTTGCCTTTGCTGTCTTTACGGGTCTGGACGATATTGTTTTCGCCCTTCGGAGCAACCCATGCCGTCACAAAGTAGTGTTGCAGCCAGGCTACCCAACCACCGGTAACGGTTTCCTTGAGTTGACCTTTGTCCATGTCCTTCATGGACACTTTCTTGTACGGCTCGGAACTTGTCCACAGGGCGGCGCCCAGGTAAGTCGCGGTGCCGGTAGCTGTGGTCGACGAAGGATCGGCACTGTTGTCACGCTTCAACTGCGCAAACATCGAACCGGTCCAGGGTTGAGCACTCTGGTTATCCACAAGGTAGGTCACGGTCACGTCATACAGTCCGCGCTTCAGAGTGAAACGCTTGATGTAGTTGACGCCGTCCTTGCTGAATTTCAGGTCGACGACCAATTGGTCCTGACCGTCAGCCAGTTGATAACTTTTCTTCTCCGACGCGTAAACCGGACGACCGGCCGGGCTGGCGTCCGGACCATTGGTGCCGATCAGACCGCTTTGAGCCAGATAAGTACGCTCGCCGCCGTTGTCGAACAGCTGGAACGGAACATCCGGACGATCCTGACGACGTGGATACAGTGGCAAGGTCAGTTGCGCAACGTCACCGCCCTGTGGATCGATCGCGAGATCGAGCACATCGGTTTTGACCTGGATCAGATCCTTGCTGGCAGCGATCGGCGCTTCTGCAGGTGCGCTGGTATCGCTTGCGGCATGCGGAATATCGTCACTGGCGGAAGTGTTATTGCCAGGAACGGTGTCCGGCAAACCGGATGCAGTCGTACTGGAAGCAACATTCTGAGTCGGCAGGGCAGCCTGGCCATAATCCTGGTTCCATTTAAGAACCATGACGTAGGACACGATTGCCAGGGCGACGATCAGGATCGTGCGTTTGATATCCATGATTACTCGGCCATCGAAGAAGAACGGGAGGTAGGGATAGGTGGAACCGGGTCATAACCACCGGGATTCCACGGATGACAGCGACCTAAACGACGAAAGGTCAGCCAGCCACCGCGCAGAAGGCCATGATTTTCGATGGCTTCCAACGCGTAGCAGGAACAACTGGGGTAGAAACGACAGTGGTCAGCCATCAGAGGACTAATGGCGTAGCGGTAAAACTGGATCGGAACGAGTGCCAGTTTACGCATCTGGACTGTCTACCCCTACAGTTTCGGTTTTGACTGCTGGTACCGGCTTGTTGCGTGCCAGACGCTTCCAGAGTTTGCCGAAATGCTGAATCAATTCGGGGTTTTCTACATCGCCCAAACCTTTGCGCGCGACGATAACGATGTCCCAGCCGACCAGTGAATCCTGGTGCAGGCGAAACGATTCGCGCATAAGACGTTTGAGACGATTGCGCTCGACGGAGAGCTTTACGCTCTTTTTCCCGATAACCAGTCCTAGACGGGGGTGATCGAGATCGTTGTTGCGCGCAAGGAGCAGGAGATTTTTCCCCGGAACCTTGCCGGTAGGGGAGTCAAAGACTGCCTTGAAATGCCGGGGAGTAAGCAGACGCTTTTCCCGACTGAAGTCCTGACTCACCTCCAGTGCCGGATTATCAAACTGCCAGACGTGCGCGGCCTTTGGCGCGACGACGCGACAGTACGGCACGACCGTTCTTGGTAGCCATGCGAGCACGGAAACCGTGGGTACGAGCGCGTTTGATAGTGCTTGGTTGGAAAGTACGTTTCATGTCGTGTTACCTGGTTCGTCCACAACGGGCCGGAATGGCCCCCGTTTTAAGAGACCGGGGATTCTAGAGAAAGCAAGTCCATAGGTCAATTTCCAACCAGCGTTTCCTTATAAATAGATCTCTGATGCCCCGAAGCTCGAAACCTTGTCTGCCAGACATAAAAATAAAGAAGGGAATTATTTAAAGCTTTTCTGTAAAGCTTGTAAAAGCTAGGACCGCCACCTTCTGTGGATAACTGCTCTGAGGCCTTGTTCCACGCGATGTACAGAGAATGACAACTACAGTGGAAAACCGTGTTCAGCCTGTGCTGCGCTATCGGATAACCTGTGTGTGGAAAGTGCTGTTATCCACAGGCGGTTTATCCACCGAGTTTCGCCCCCAGTTGTCCAGTGCCCTCAGCTACGGTTATCCACAGAGCTTATTCACACACCGCTGGTCGCTTTTTCATTGGTTAAGGCATTGATAAATCATGTCTACCGGGCAACCTGCATGTGGATAAGTGAACGTCCGGCCGCTACAATGGCCGCTTGTTTTTGCCTCACCGGCTTTCAATTAGGGGATTTCCGTGTCAGTGGAACTTTGGCAGCAGTGC